>JAIRMN010000034.1 GCA_031258715.1 Zoogloeaceae bacterium | reverse complement strand
GGCGTTCGCCAAGCTCTCCGAAACGGTTGTCGTGGAATGGCATCGCAAGGGCTGGCTGGCATGGGTACATGCGCACCTGGTTTCCCTCGCGCGTTTCACGGATCTGCTGGCCGACTGAGTGGAACATTCTGATCTAGGGAGAAGCAAAAATGAACGCAATCAAAGTCCTGACCGCTGTCGGCATGGCCGGCGCCGTGGCGCTGCCGCTCTGGAGCGCGGCAGCGGAAAATGCCGGGCCGCTCGGCGGAAAGGCGGTGTCCGGCGTCTGCCTCCTGGGGCAAGAAGCGGTCTTCGCAAACGCCAGGGTGGGCAAGAACGTCACGGAACAACTGCAAAAGCTGACCATCGAGGCGCAGGCTGAAATCAACGCGGAACAAAAGCCGATCAACGAAGAACTGGAGCGCCTGGGACTGCGCGGCGCGACCCTCCAGGAATCGCAATTGACCGAGCCTCAGCGCGCGGCCTTGCGAAAGCTACAGGCATTGCAGCAAGAAGCCGCCGTTCGCGGCCAGCAAATCGAAGCGGCGCGAATCCAGGCCATGCAGCGCCTCTCCGAAGCGGCGCGCCCCATCATCGCGCAGGTCTACGCCAAGCATGAATGCGGGTTGCTGCTGAATCGCAGCGCCGTGCTGGGCGGCAACATGCGCAACGATCTCACCGCCGATGTGGTGACAGGACTCGACGCGAAAATCACCACGCTGCCCATCACGCTCGAAGAAAAGACCGTGAAATAAGGCGCGCGTCCGCGTCGTGCCAAGCCCGTCAAAAGCGAGGCGCATAGCGACGCGGCAATCCAGCCGGCCTTTCAGGTGGCTCCGGCGGGTGTGATTCAAACTGATGTGGACTGGCCCTTCTCCTAAATGGGACGGTCTACCTTCCTCTCTCCCGCTTTGTACAGACTGGACCCATAGGTAACACCCGTGCCAGGACATGGTTCAGTGTCCCGCCGGATTTCCGTCCGCCGCGCTCGCTTCCCGCGCCAGGGAAACCCAATACCGCACGCCCGCGCGCAGGGCGGCGTCGTTGAAATCGTAGCGGGAATCGTGCAGGACGCGGCGTTCGCCTTCCGTCGCGCCGCCGCTGCCCAGCCAGACATAACAGCCGGGCTTTTCCCGCAAAAAATAAGAAAAATCCTCGGCTGCCATCGAGGGGGGCGGATCGGTAAGGACATTTTTGGCCCCAAACGCCTTCCTCGCGGCGCGAAGGCAGATTCCGGCCTCGTTTTCCGTGTTGCGCGTAGGCGGATAAAGACGGCTGAAACGGACTTCGATACGCGCGCCGAAACTTGCCGCGACGCCCGCGCACAGGCGTTCAATGGCGGATTCCACCCGATCCTGCACACTTTCCTCAAAGCTGCGCAGGGTGCCGCGCAGCAACACTTCGTCCGGAAGCGCGTTCCAGGCCGATCCCGCGTGGAACTGGGTGATGCTGACCACGGCGGCAGAGAGCGGCGAAAGATTGCGCGCGGTCACGGTTTGCAGGGCGGCGACCAGGTGGCTGGCGGTGACGATGGCATCCACGCCGTGCTGCGGCAGGGCGGCGTGGCCGCCCTGTCCCCGCACCCGGATTTCCAGCCTACATGTGCTCGCCATCACCGGGCCACGATGCACCGCCACGGTTCCAACCGGCAGTTCCGGCCAGTTGTGCAGGCCATAGACGGCTTTTACGGGAAACATCCTGAAGAGTCCGTCCGTCACCATGGCCGCCGCGCCGCCTTCGGCTTCCTCGGCGGGCTGGAAGACAAAGGCGACGCTGCCGGAAAAATCCGGATGCCCGGCCAGGTGGCGCGCCGCGCCCAGGAGCATGGCGACATGCCCGTCGTGTCCGCAGGCGTGCATCCTGCCGGCGTGGACGGAGCGGTGCGCGAAATCGTTCCGCTCTTCCAGGGGCAGGGCGTCCATGTCGGCGCGCAGGGCGATCATGCGCCCGTTCCCGCCTTTCTTTCCATGCAGCACGCCGACCACGCCGGTTTTTGCCAGGCCGCGATGCACTTCCAGTTTGTAGCGCGCCAGTTCGCGCGCCACGATGTCGGCGGTGCGCGTCTCCTGGAACGCCAGTTCCGGATGCGCGTGCAGATCGCGGCGCAAGGCGGCCAGTTCCGCCAGCGTGTTCTCATTTATCATTTTTTGTTCCTTGTTCGGGCAGGGCGTTGCTGCGGATGTGGTAGGTCAGTTCCGCCGTCTCCGGAAGATTCTGCGCCGTCCCGATGCCAGTGAGTCGCGGGGCGATGAAAAAGGGCGGCGCGGGCGCGTCGTCGTCCGGCAGGATGGGGGATTCGGCGTGGTTACAGGCCATCCAGTTCATCTCCCAGACGCCAAAGAGGATGCGGCGCAGGGCGCGCGCGTTTTCGGGCGCGGGGTTTTCCAGCGCGAGGACCCGGCACATGTCGGCGGGATCGGCGGGAATCCAGGCGTAACCGGGCACATAGAATTCGGCGCGGCAATGCGCGGCGGACGTTACGTCTTCGTCTTCCACGCCAAGGGAAGCCGCCAGGCGCGAAGGACCGAGGCGCCGCCCGAACACCCGCCGCGCCGGAATGCCGATGGCGCGGCACAGCGCGACGAAGAGGCCATTGATGTCGGCGGAACGCCCGCCATAGCGTCCTGTCGCGATCTGTCCGTGCGCGTCGCCGACGCCGCAGGGCGGCAGCGCCGGATCATAGACGCTCTTGTCGACCACCCAGGTAAAGAGGACGCGCGCCTGCGCCAGCGGATCGATGACGCGCCCGACGATTTGCGCCGCCAGTTCGCGCGCCGCGCCCGCGTTGGGCAGTTGCGCGGTCGCTTGCAGGCTCTGGCGCAGGATGTCGTCGCGCTCAGGCGGCTGGGTGCGCCGGGAAGCGTCGAAAACCCGATCCGCAGTGGAAAGCGTGGCGGCAACTTCCAGGCGCGGCATGACGCCTTCAGGCCAGTCGCAAAAAAAAGCTTCCAGTTCGCCGTCGGGCAGGCGATGCAGCCCAGAGCGGGAAAAATTGCCCTGCCAGCGCAAGTCCGTATTGCGCTGATAAAGCGCCTCCCGCGTTTTGGGCAGCGGCAGCCAAAGCCGCAGCGGTGCGGAAAGGAGCGGCATTTGCGCGTTGAAGACGAGGGCGAAGGAATGCCAGTCGTCCGGCAGCGCGGGCGCCTTGACGGGCGGCAATTGTGTTGCCGAAGATCCCATGGGCGCGGCGGCCAGCGCGGGATTCCCCGTCGCGGGTTTGGCTGCTTTCTTATTGGGCTTCCCCGTCTTTTTCGCCGCCAGCGCCGTCGGCATTGTCAGGGCCAAGGCTGTCGCCGCCAAAAAAGCGCGCCGTTTCGCGCGCGCCGTTCCACTCGTCTTGCCCATTTTGCGAATATCCTTGTCAGTATCCATCTTGAAAAATTTCGTCGACGCGCGTCGTCATCGCTTCGTTCCCAGCCATTCCTGGCGTCTTTCCCGCGCCGTCTTGCCGGAAAGCGGGGTCAGGAGGGCGGTATTGGCGGGCGGGGAGCAGGGCGTCAGCGTGGTGACGCACAACTGTCCCCGGCGGAAATAGTGGCATTCGACCGGCGTATCGACAACGAGGCGGGATTCCAGGTTCTGCGCCGTGATTTCGCGTCCCGCCAGCGCGAGCAGCGCGTCGCCCGCCGCTAGTCCGGCCTGCTCGGCGGGCGAACCGGAAAGCACGGCGCGGATACAGAGCCTTCCTTCGGATGAGGTATGCCGCAACCCAAGCCAGGGGACTTTTCCGCCGTTTTCCGCTTGCCAGTCGAGTTTGACGCCCGTCTGCGCCAACAGTCTTTTCAGCGGCGGATCGCGCGTGCCTTCCACGGCGGTCTTCAGCGCCCGCGCCAGGGCCTTGCCGCCCAGAAGGGCGACGGCAGCGTAGATATCGGCTTCCGTCAATCCCTTGTCCCGGCTCCCGTAATCGCGCCACAGGCGGCGCATCAGGCCGTCGAGGCTGGCGGCTTTGCGGCGCAGGCGCAAATCCAGCCACAGCGCGATCCACGCGCCCTTGAGGTAGTAGCTGATACCGGCGTTGAGGCTGTTTTCGTCCGGGCGATAATATTTGATCCAGGCGTCGAACGAGGATTCGGCCAGGCTTTGCGCCGCCCGTCCCGGCGTGCCTTTCACCTGGCTCAGGGTTTTGGCGAGGAGTCCCAGATAGCGTTTTTCGTCGATGACGCCCGCGCGAACCAGTTCCAGATCGTCGTAGTAGGCGGTGAAGCCCTCAGAAAACCAGAGGAGGCGGGTATAGGTTTCCCGCTGGTCATCGGGCGCGACGAACTCGGCGGGGCGGATGCGCTTGACATTCCATCGATGGAAGTATTCGTGGCTGCAAAGTCCCAGGAGCCGGACGTAGTTTTCCGGCGTTTCCGTCTCCGGCAGAGAGGGCGCGGGCAGGTCGTCGTGCGCGGCAAGGAGGACGCTGGCGTTCCGGTGTTCGAGTCCGCCATAACCGGCATCGGTGGCGGCGAGCAGGAAAAGGTAGGGTTCGGAAAGACGCGGCGGGCCGAACAGCGCCATCTGTTCGGCGCAGACGCGGGCGAGATCGCGGCATAGCCGTTCGCCCTGGAAGGCCGCGTTTTCCGTGACGACCAGATGATGCGCGACGCCATCCACCATGAATTCCATGCGGGTGAAGCGCCCCATTTCCACCGGATGATCGAGCAGGTCGGCATAGTTTTTGGCCTGGTACGCGCCAAAGCCCCAGGGCGCGGCGCCAGCGCGCGCAAGCGAGGTCGCCGCCTGCCAGTCCGGGGCGAAATCGGGCGGCAGCAATTCGACCTCATGCGGCGCGTCTTCCCATCCATGCGCGCGCAAAAAGACGCTGCTGGCGTTGAAAAAGGCGCGCTGGCGATCCAGATACGCGCCGCGCGCCGAAACGTCCGCGGCATAGACCTGGTAGATCAGGGTGAGCGCGCCTTCGCAGGGCGCGGCCTGCCAGGTCGCCTTGTCCTGTTTTTCCAGCGCCACCGTTTTGCCCGCGGCTTCGGCGCGAATGCGGACGATATGGCGGGAAAACTCACGGATCAGATAACTGCCGGGAATCCACGCCGGCAGGGAAAACCGTTGTCCCGCCGCGTCCGGCTTCGACACCCGGCAGGTGATCTCGAAAAGATGCGCGTCGGGAAAAAGCGGCTTGAGGGTGTAGCGCATCGCGGCCAGGGAAGGAGAAGTGGGCAGGGGCATCGTCTTCGGCATGAAGGAAGCGGGGAACTGGGTTCAGGATGGATTCAGGAAAAGCGCGGTTACTCATGCGCCAGCGATCTCTGCGCGCCTTCCTTGACCGCGCTGTACAGCATGTCCATCGCCTGCGGGCGGGGGTAAGTGGCGCGCCAGGCGAGCATGACGCGGCGGCTGGGCGCGGGCGGATCGAAGGGGCGGACGGAGAGCAGCGGGTCTTGCGTCCAGGCGGCGCTGGCGGAGAGGGGAACCACGGCGATGCCCGCGCCGCTGGCGACCATGTAGCGCATGGTTTCCAGTGAGCTGCCCTCCACTGTCCGGTCGATGTGGCTGGGTTCGCTCAATTGCGGGCAGGCGGAAACCACCTGGTCGCGGAAGCAATTGCCCTGTCCCAGGAGCAACAACTGGCTGGGGTCCAGCGCCGCCTTGTCGATGGAGGCTTGCGCGGTCAGGGGATGCCGGGCTGGAAGCGCGACGCAGAAGGCTTCGTCGTAGAGCGGGCGCGCGACGATGCCGGGTTCCGTACAGGGCGTGGCGATGATGATGGCGTCCAGTTCGCCGGTTTTCAGCGATTCCGTGAGCTTGTGGGTGAAATTTTCCTGAAGGAACAAGGGGATGCGCGGCGCGAGGGTATGCAGGACAGGGATCAGGCGCGGCAGCAGGTAGGGCGCGATGGTATAGATGACGCCGAGGCGCAGGGGGCCGGCGAGCGGGTCTTTGCCGATTTGCGCCAGTTCCTCGACGTGCGCGGCCTCGCGCAACACTTTTTCTGCCTGTTTGCAGACGCGCTCGCCCACCAGGGTTAGGCGGATTTCGCCGGGCATCCGCTCGAAAAGCAGCACGCCAAGCCGATCCTCGAGTTTCTTGACGGCGACGGAAAGTGTGGGCTGGCTGACGTGACAGTATTCGGCGGCGCGTCCAAAATGCTTTTCCCGCGCCAGCGCGACGATATAGCGCAGTTCGTTCAGGGTCATGCGGTTTTCCTCCAGACAGGTTCCAGGCAACTTCACGACGGACGGAAGACAGTGTAAACCGTATCGGGAGCAGAAGACAGAAGACAGATCGGAGATCAGGAATCAGGAGACAGAGTACCCCCGCCTCATCAAAAAAACGGAATTGTCGTCTGGACTCAGGGCGTCCCCCGCGCGAATTCCTGCCAGGCGCCGTTGATGTAGCCTTCCAGCGGCTGGAAGTTTGCCTTGTAGTCCATTTTGCGCGCGTCGCGTATCCAGTAGCCGAGATAGAGGTAGGGCAGGTTCAGGCGATGGCAGAGGCAGGCCTGCCAGAGTACGTTATAGACGCCGAAGGACGCGCCGGAAATGTCGGGATCGAAAAAGGTATAGACCGCGGAAAGGCCGTCATCCAACACGTCGATGATGCTGACCATGCGCAATGCCTCGTCTTCCATGAATTCCAGCAGGCGGGTTTCCAGCGGGCTGGCGAGCAGGAACTGGCGGTATTGGGTTTCGCTGTCTTCCGCTATGCTGACGGGATGACGCCGCGCCTGGTAACGGAGGTAGAGGCGGTAGTGCGCTTCGTCATAGTCAGGGTGACGTTCGCGCGTTTCGAGGGTGACATGCCGCCGCCATGCCCGCCGCTGGCTGCGCGTCCATGCCATCCGTTCCACGGGCAGGCGCACGGGGACGCAGGCGCGGCAGGCGTCGCAACCCGGCCGATAGACGAAGTGACCGCTGCGGCGAAACCCCAGGCGCAACAACTGGCTGTACACGCCTTGATCGATCAGATGCGCGGGCGTTGCCACCTGCGAACGCGCGTTTTGCGCCGGCAGATAGCTACAGGCATAGGGCGCGGTGCGGTAAAACTGCAAGGCGACATAAAAAGGCGGCGCGTCGCTCATTTCATATCCCCGCTCCGCCAGGGCTGCGCCGCGCCGTCTTCAGGCCAGCGTCCAGGCGGCGCGGCCTGGGCGGTCAGGCGTGACAGGCGTTCGATGAATTGCGCGCGCGGAATTTCCCGCGCGCCGAGGGAAAAAAGATGCCGGGTGCGCACCTGGCAATCCAGGAGTTCGAATTCGTGCTGGCAGAGGTAACGGATGAGATGCGCGAACGCGATTTTGGAAGCGTCTGGACAACGGGCGAACATGGATTCGCCATAGAACGCGCGCCCGATGGCCACGCCGTAGAGTCCGCCGATCAGGACTTCACCTTCCGCGTCCACGCGCCAGGTTTCCACGCTGTGCGCCCATCCCATCCGGTGCAGGGCGATGTAGGCGGACTGGATTTCGGCGGTGATCCATGTGCCATCCTGCCCTGGGCGCGGGATGGTGGCGCAGGCGTTCATCACCCGCGAAAAGGCCGTATCCAGCCGCACGCGAAAGCCGCCGCGCCGCAAGGTCTTGCCCAAGGAACGGGAAAGGCGAAATTCCGCGGGAAAGAGCACGGCGCGCGGGTCTGGACTCCACCAGAGCACCGGGTCGCCCGCGGAAAACCACGGAAAAATTCCCTTGTGATAGGCATCGAGCAGGCGGGAAGGCGTCAATTCCCTGCTCGCCGCCAAAAGCCCGTCCGGCTGCGCGGCGTCCGGAGGAGGGAAGGGGGTTCGCGCTTCCAGCCAGGGGAGGGGCATCAATCCGGATGCTTGCCAAGTAGCCGCCGCGCGCCATCGTAGCGGGTCAGCCAGTAACGTTTCTGCATGTTTTCCACGCGCACCGCGCCGCCGGAGCTTGGGGCATGGAGAAAATAGTCGTCGCCCAGGTAGATGCCGACATGCGAGAAGGCGCGGCGCGCGGTATTGAAGAACACCAGATCGCCAGGCTTCAACTCGCTTCGCGCCGCGACTTCCGCGCCCATGCGCGACTGCTCGCGGGCGGTGCGCGGCAAGGGCAGATCGACGGCATCCTGATAGACCAGGCGCACGAAGCCGCTGCAATCCAGCCCGACGAGCGGATCGTCGCCGCCCATGCGGTAGCGCACGCCGACAAGCTCCAGCGCCTTCAGGATGACTTCCTGGGAGGCGCCGATGTAGCGCGCAAACGGGGATGACTTTTCCGCGCCACGCTGCGCCGCGTGTTCCGCAAGGGCGGGAGCGGGAAGAATGGCGGACGCGAAAACGGAAAAAACGAAAAGAAGGGTTTTGCAAGACTTGAACATAGGTCACAATCTAGGCGAGACTTCATGTTTTGTAAACCGCCTCTTCCCGAAGGAGAATCTTGCGTGTCCGAACTGCGCCGCATCCTGATTGTCGATGATTCCCGCATGGTGCGCGCCTCGCTGGGGCGGCACCTGAAAGGAGTCTATGACATCAGGGAAGAAGAAAACGGGGAACAGGCCTGGCAAACCCTGGTGCTGGATCACAGTATCGAAGCGGTCATCTCGGATTTGCAGATGCCGGTGCTGGATGGTTTTGGCCTTCTGGAAAGGCTGCGCGGCTGCAAGTTGAAGCGCCTGCAGGACATTCCCTTCGTGCTGATTTCCGGCGACGACGATCAGGACACCATGGAAAGGGCGGAACGGTTGGGCGTTTCCGACTTCATCACCAAAGGCATCAATGCCACGGAACTGAAAACCCGGCTGGGCAACCTGTTGCAGTTCATCGACACCCGGCAAAGCCTGGAAGAATCCCGCGTCCTGCAAACCCAGGACCCGGAAAGCGGGCTTTTTACCCGGCGCTACATCGAGTTGCAGAGCGCGCAGGCGCTCTCTCACGCCTTGCGTCATCACGCGGACGCCAGCCTGATGCTCATCGGCTTCGACAATTTCACCCGCCTGACCGAGCAGCTCGGCGAACGCAAGGCGGGCGAAATCTGCCTTAAGTTCGCCCGGCAAGTCGCGGACAAGGTGCGCCGCGAGGACAGCATCGGTCATTTTTCGCCGGGACGTTTTGCCATCGTCAGTCCCGGCACCTCGCCGGAAACCTGCCATGTCTTCGCGGAACGCCTGCGCCGCGCCGTTTCCTCGGCGGTCATCACCTCTGGCGGCAAGCGCCTGGATTTGAGCATGAGCATCGGCATCGCCAGCGTTCTGGGCGATCAGGTGACTTCGGCGGGCGCGCTCATCGATTTGGCGTGCGAGCGGCTGGAAGAGGCGGTCAGCGGCGGCGGCAACTGCGTTAAATGCAACGCCCTGAAATCCGCCGAACCCGCGGAACCCTCCCTGGACATCGAACAGGCGCTGGAATTGCTGCTCGCGCAAAAGACCAGGACAGTGCTGAAACAACTGACGCCCCTGAGCGAACGCCTGCTGCCCCTGCTCCTGCTGCTGCAACAGGAATCAGGCATCGACATGCGCATCGACGAAGTTCGCGAAAAACTGGCCCAACGCCCCGCTTCCCGATAAGTTTCCGATGCGCTTCGGGGGCATGGGCGGGAATCAGGAGTTACCGGCGCTTTGCGCCGCATGGTTGGCATCTGGATTGCTTCGTCGCTGCGATCCGGAGAATGACGAAGTTGGGAGCGTTTCATATCGCGCCGTGCTTCGCAGCGGCAACCCAACCCCGTCATCTTGTGGACTGTCTGGTCTTGCTGATGCACATGCCACTTTTCATATTGCTCCCGCCACGCAAATCTTGCTTGACAAAATATTTAAATTTATATAATATAAAAAAACATTATTTTTTGTGTATCAAACGCCATGGATCCTGCTTTCCCTCCTTTTTCCACGCATGACCCGGAGATATTGCGCGTACATGCGGACGCGGCGTGCGCGCTTCTGAAAGCATTGTCCAATACGGATCGTTTGATGTTGTTGTGCTGCATGGCCGCGGAACGGCGCAATGTTGGCGAACTGGAGGCGGCAACGGGCATCCATCAGCCGTCCTTGTCGCAACAATTGGCTGTGCTGCGCCAGGAAGGGCTGGCGGCGACGGAAAAGGAAGGAAAGTACGTGTATTACCGGCTTTCCGACGCCAAGGCATCGCGCCTCATGCAGACCCTGGCCGAGATTTTCTGTGCCGCGCCCTGAAATGCCTTCAGCGCGCGTTTTTCCCCCAATGCGGCATTGCCGCTTTTTCCAAAGGAGTTCTCATGACGCAATATCAGGAATCCATCCGAAAGATTGGACATCGCTTGAAAGGTTTGTCGGAGGCCATCCCCGACGTGATGAAGGAATTTCACGGGTTGCATGCCGCGGCCTTGGCCGACGGCGCGCTTTCTGAAAAAACAAAGGAGCTGATCGCGCTTGCCATCGGCGTGGCGGCGCGTTGCGAAGGCTGTGTCGCCTTTCATGCCCAGGCGCTCGTCAGGCTGGGCGCAACCCGCGCCGAAGTCGAGGAAACCCTGGGCGTTGCCATTCTCATGGGCGGCGGACCTTCCGCCATGTGGGCGACGGAAGCCCTGGCAGCCTTCGATGAATTTATCGGACAAAAATCCTGAACCTTCCTCAACGGAGAAACATCATGCAAAGCAATGTAGGCAAACTGGATCGCGCCCTGCGCGTCGTCACGGGTCTTGTTCTGGTAGCGCTCGCCGCGACGGGTATTGTCGACTGGTGGGGATGGCTGGGTATCCTGCCGCTCGCCACGGGACTGGTCGGCTATTGCGCGGTCTACTCCCTTTTGGGTGTTCGCGCCTGTCCCCTGAAGAAATAGCCGCGCGCTGATTACAGCCAGAGCCGGAAGGAGAAAATCCTCCCGGCTCCATTCCATGACCTCGACAATCGGCGCTCACGATACGCCAGCTTTCCTGAAATCTTCAGCCGCAGACCAATTCATCCGCCGAAGCGCTTCCGCCGCCAGAACCGTCTTCTGGTAAATGGGCTTCTTGGCGCAAATGTTTGACTTCTTCTTGCAGGACGGATGGAAGCCGGGCCAACCCGTCGGGATGGCGCACGGCCTGATCCAGGATATCCCGCGCCAACTTTCGGCTCACATGCCATGCTTCAGACCCCGTTCGAGCAAAGGCAGGTAGTCCTTAAGGCAGGTAGTCCTTGTTACCCAGGCAGGCGGCGACAAAGGACGAAAGCCCCGTGCATATCGTGTGGGAACCGCCCAGCGAGAAACCGGTACGCGGATTGTGGCGGCAGGCGATCTGCTCAATCCAGGCGGAGAGACGCAGGCACAACACAATACGCGAGACTGTAGCCGGAGCGGCCTTGTGCGAACCCAGCGCGCACAGCAGGGCAGTACGCAGCGATTCATGGCTGATGCTCCGTGGCTTGTCCGCCAGCGAACGGAACATCAGCCAGGCGTTACGCTCCATGGGTTTCAGATGAGTATCGAACAGCAGGGCTTGCGGGACGGGCAGGCCAGTAGCTTGGTGTTCAGCTTGTGGTGCAGGATGACAGCAAGGCCGCTGCCCGCCTCGCTTCGCCCGCTGCATCCACGGCAATCCGGCGCGCTCCGCGCCTGGACACCTGTCGCCTGACAACCACGCAAGGAGGCTCAAACACGCCATTTGACTTCGCGCTTCCTGGCGTCCGTCCTCACGGGAGAAGTTCACGTCCAACAACGATTCAAACGCCCCAGCGCCTGATGGTAATCCCACAACGCCGAACACATCCTGGCCTTGCACCTGAATCGCGCCAACCACCTCTGGCACAAACTACTGGAAAAGACTTCACAGAATAATCCTTTGACCACATCAGTTTGAATCGCACCCCTGTTTCCTGAACCGGTTTGACTTTGGCGCGTTTGCGCCCTATAGTCGCAAACCATTGTTTTGCAACACAATTCGCGTCCTCTCCGGGGTGACATGAATTTCTGCTCACCGAATGCGGTTCTGCGCGAAGGAAAAACATATCGAATGAAGAAGAACGTTCTTGTCGTTCTCTATTCGCAAAGTGGGCAACTCGCCGACATCGTGGCCGTCCTGACGCGCCCTTTGCAGGAAGCGGGCATAGCCCTTCACCATGAAATCTTGCGGCCCGAGCCGGATTTTCCATTCCCCTGGCCGTTTTTCGCCTTTTTCGATGTTTTTCCGGAATCGGTGCGCCTCGATCCCCGCCCCAACCGGCCTCTTGCGCTTGAGCCAGGGGCGACGTTCGATCTCGTGATCCTGGCCTGGCCGGTGTGGTTTCTTTCTCCGGCGCAGCCCATCACCGCTTTTCTGCAAAGCGCCGACGGCAGGCGGCTGCTCGCCGGGCGGCCCGTGGTGAGCGTGGTGGCTTGTCGGAATATGTGGCTGACCGCTTTCGATACGCTGAAAACCCTGGTGGCGGAAGCGGGCGGGCGGCTCGTCGATCATGTGGCCCTGACCGATCCGACCCCGGCGCTGGGATCGTTCGTCACGACGCCGCGCTGGATGTTCACCGGGCGGCGCGACCGCTTTCTCGGCCTGCCGCCCGCCGGGGTGGATGCCCGCCAGGTCGCGGGCGCGGCGCGGTTCGGGGCGGCGCTGGTTGCGGCGCTCGCGCGCGACGAGGAAACGCGCGGCCACGCCATGCTCGGCGGTTTGCGCGCGGTGAAGGTCGCGCCCCATCTGATATTTTCCGAACGCGCCGGACGGCGCGCCTTTCGGTTCTGGTCGGGGGTCGTCCGCCTTTGCGGTCGCGCCGGGCAAGGGCGGCGGTTGCCGGCGCTCGTGCTTTTCGTCTTTTATCTGGTCACGATGATCGTCACTGTCGTCCCGCTCAATCTCGCCGTGCAGCGCCTTGCCGCGCCTTTGTTCGCACGGCGCTTCGCGGCGCTCGCGCGCCGTTACGAGCAACCTTCCGGCGCGGGCGATGCGCGCATGGCCGCCCATGAATGAGGTTTTCATCACCGCCACGGCGGTCGCCTTGCCCAACGCGCCGGTCGACAATGAGGCGATCGAGCGCGTGCTCGGCAGGATCGGCGGGCGGCCTTCGCGCGCGCGCCGCGTCGTCCTGCGGCAGAACGGCATCGAGCGCCGTTATTACGCGATCGATCCGGCGACCGGCGCGCCCACGCATTCCAATGCCGCCCTCACCGCCGAAGCCGTCCGCGCGCTGGGCGAAAGCGGTTTCGCGCCCGAAGACATCCGCTGCCTCGTCACCGGCACATCCCTGCCCGATCAGTTGATGCCCAATCACGGCGTCATGGTGCATGGCGAGCTGGGCAATCCCGCCTGTGAGGTGGTCTCGACCGCCGGCATCTGCCTGTCGGGACTGACCGCGCTGAAATACGCCTGGTTCGCGGTGGGTTCGGGGGAGGCGGCGAACGCGGTGGCGACGGGCTCCGAGCTGGCTTCCGCGATCCTGCGGGCCGGGCATTTCGCCGCCGAGGACGCCGCCCGCGCCGAGGCGCTCGAAACCCGCCCATGGCTCGCGTTCGAGAAGGATTTCCTGCGCTGGATGCTTTCCGACGGCGCCGGCGCTTTCCTCGTCGAACCTCGCCCGCGCGCGGACGGGGTCAATTTGCGCATCGACTGGATCGATCTTTCTTCCGCCGCCCATCGCCTGCCGCCGTGCATGTATGCCGGCGGCGAGCGCGATGCCGATGGCAGGCTCGTCGGCTGGGCCAGGCTCCCGCCCCGGCAGTGGCTGGATGAGTCGGTGTTCGCGGTCAAGCAGGATGTGAAATTGCTCGATCGTCACATCGTCGAGGCGACTCTCGAAAATCCCTTGCGCGAGATCGTGGCGCGGCGCGGCCTGGTCGCGGCGGAGATCGACTGGTTCTTGCCGCACATGTCGTCATATTATTTCCGGCAGCCGGTCGCCGACGGGCTGGCGCGCGCCGGTCTGCCTGTTCCGTTCGAGCGGTGGTTTACCAATCTGGCGACGCGCGGCAATACCGGTTCGGCGTCGATCTACATCATGATCGACGCGTTGCGCCGCGGCGGGCGCCTTTCGCCGGGGGAGCGCCTGTTGTGCTTCGTGCCGGAGAGCGGGCGGTTTTCGAGCGGTTTCATGCACCTGACGGTGGTGTGACCTTTGCGCCGCTCCGAGGGGCGGCATTCCTCAAGCCGGAGTCGATTTTCACGATGGATGCCGCCGACGTTCCCCAGGAAGGTAATGTGACCCACGAGGGGTTGCGCCGGGCCGTTTACGCGCGCGGGGCCGATGGCCGTCTCGGGCTCGTCCCGTCGCGCGGCTGGCAGGTCGAGGAGACCGTGACCCGGCAGGCGGTGGCGTCTTTCGAGGCATTGGCCGCCGCCGCGCTGGTTCGGGTCCGCGCCGGGGAAAGTTCGCCGCTCGAATACCATATGTACCGCGCCCGCATGGATTTGCCATTGCTCGCCCAGGCAAGCGGGCTGTGGCGCTGGCGGGTGCGCCGGCACCTGCGCCCGGCGGGGTTCGCCCGCCTGTCGCCGGCCTTGCGCGCGCGTTATGCGGAGGCGCTCGGCATGGATGCGGCGCGGCTGGACGAGATCGCCTGAAATGACGACCGCGCTCGCGCCCGCCGCCGGCTTCGTCCACAGCCAGGCATCCCATTGTGAAAGCGGCGTGATGAGCGCCATCGTGCGCCACCATGGCTTGCCGCTGTCCGAGGCGATGGCTTTCGGTCTCGCCCCGGCGCTCGCGTTCGCTTATCTGCCGTTCATCAAGTTGTCCGGCCTGCCGCTGGTCTCTTACCGGATGCCGCCCGGCGCGATCATCCGGGGGTTGCAAAAGCCGCTGGGTTTTTCGATGCGCACCGAAACTTTCCGCCGCGACGGGGCAGGGCGGGCGCGGCTCGACGAATTGCTCGATGCCGGCCGTCTGGTGGGATTGCAGGTTTCGGTGTTCTGGTTGCCGTTCATGCCGCCGGATTTTCGTTTTCATTTCAACGCCCACAATTTGCTCGCCTACGGGCGCGACCGGGAAAGCGGCGATTACCTGCTCTCCGATCCCGTGCTGGAAGAGCCGGTGCGCTGCGCGCCCGCCGATCTGGCGAAGGCGCGTTTCGCTCGTGGCGTTCTTGCGCCCAAGGGGCTGCTTTACTATCCGGTCAGCCCGCCGCGCGAGCCGGACTGGCGACGGGTGCTCCCGGCCGCGATCAGGAAAACCGCGCGGGTCATGCTCCATACGCCCTTGCCGATCATCGGCGTCAAGGGGTTCGAGTGGGTGGCGCGCGCCATCGAGCGCCTGCCCGCCGCCGCCGATCCCGCGGCAAGCAAACGCTATATCGGGCATCTGGTGCGGATGCAGGAAGAGATCGGTACCGGCGGCGGCGGTTTCCGCTTCATGTATGCCGCTTTTCTCGAAGAGGCCGCCACGCTCGCCGCCCGCCCGGCCCTGGCTGGGCTGGCGGCGGAGCTGGTCGATATCGGCGACGGCTGGCGCGAATTCGCCCTCGCCATCGCGCTGATGATCCGGGA
>JAIRMN010000021.1 GCA_031258715.1 Zoogloeaceae bacterium | reverse complement strand
CCTGGCGCTGGAGGGCGGCCAGAGCGAAGACCCTCACGTCGAGCGCCTGATCGAGTCGTTCGCTTTCCTGGGCGCGCGTATCCATCGCAAGCTCGATGACGAGTATCCCGAAATCGCCGCCAGCTTCCTGGAGGTGATGTACCCGCATTACCTGCGGCCGATCCCGGCGTCGAGCATCGTGCAGTTCGAGACCAACGAGCAGAAGTCGGAGGTGAGCGGACGGCACCGGATCGCGCGCGGGCAGGCGGTGGATTCCCCGAGAATCGACGGCGTTACCTGCCGCTTCCGCACCTGCTACCCCGTCGACTTGTACCCGCTCTCGCTCACGGCGGCGCGGCTGGAATTGACCAGTGGCTCGGGGTATCTGCGCCAGATCGTGCCGAAAGCGGCGGCGGTGCTGACGCTGGAATTCCAAAGCTGGAACGGTCTGAAAGTCTCCGACGTGGAGCTCGATTCGCTACGTTTTTTCCTCGACGGCGAACCGGCGCTGATGCACTTGCTTCACGAGATGTTGCTTTCGCGCGCCGTGCGGGTGCGGGTGGGCGACGGCAGCGATGATCCGGCGCGCACGACGAGCCTGCCGGGCAGTTGCATCGCGCCGGTGGGCTTTGCCCCCGACGAAGCGATGCTGGAATACGGCAAACGCTCGTTTGCCGGCTATCGGCTGCTGACCGAGTATTTCAGCTTCCCGGAAAAATTCCTCTTCGTCGACATTTTGCGGCTGGGGGAGGCCGCGCCACGTCTGCCGGGCGAGCAGCTGGTGATCCAGGTGGGCCTGGATCGTTATCCCGACGGCGAACGGCATCACCGCCTGCTGACCGGGCTGGGCGCGCACCACTTCAGATTGGGGTGTACCCCCATCATCAACCTGTTCCCCCAGGCCGGCGAGCCGGTGCGGGTGACGCACCAGCGCGAGTCCTACCCGGTGCGGGCCCGCGGCGACACGCCAGACGCTTTCGAGGTCGTGCAGATCCAGCGCGTCACGCGCGTGGAGGTGAGCGGCGGCAAGGAAGCGAGCGCGGTGGTGCCGCCGTTCTACGACATCGTGCATGGCGGCGCGCCGGCCCGGTTTTACTGGCACTCGACGCGCGAAGCCTCGGTACGTCCGGGGGACAAGGGCACCGACCTGGCATTGCACTTGGTTGATCTGGCGTATGAGCCGGCATGCCCCGCCGGAGAAGTGCTGAGCCTGGATCTGCTGTGCAGCAACCGCGATTTGCCCGAGCGGATACCGTTTGGCGGCGGCGAACAGGCGCGGCTGACCGATTTCTCCCTGCCCGGCCAGTCGGTCGTCAAGCGCGTGCGGTTGCTGCGCAAGCCCACCCCCAGCCGACGCCTGCCCCAGCGGCGTGGTCTGCAATGGCGGCTGATCTCTCATCTGTCGCTCAACTACCTGACACTGGTCGAAGGCAACGGGCAAGCCTTGCGGGAGATGCTGGCGCTCTACAACCTGAGCGGCTCGCCCGTCATGCAGCGGCAGATACAGGGGATCGCCGCCGTCGGCAGCCGCCCGTCCGTGGCGCGGGTGGCCGGGCCGGACTTCTCCGGCTTCGTGCGCGGCCTCGATATCACCCTGACGTTGGACGAGGACGCCTATGTGGGCGGCAGCGTCTATCTGTTCGCCAGCGTGCTGGAGCGGTTCTTTGCGCTCTACTGCACGATCAATAGTTTTACCCGACTGCATGTGCGCACCTTGCAGCGGCATGGTGAGGACGTTCTGGCTTGGCCGGCCCGTTCTGGCGAAAGCCTCGTGATCTGACCTCAGATGGTCAGGTTGGTATTACTTTCGATTCCAATGGTTGACCACGACTGGTTTTCGTTCACGGAGATTTCCTTGCCCGCCCCGCCCCGCAAAGCAAAAAGGCGTACCGTCATAAACTACCTTTGGTGTATTGAATATGTTCTGGCGAAAGCCTCGTGATCTGATCGCCGAGCTGACGCGCAATGCCGCGCGGTTCGGTTTTTTCCAGGCGGTTCGCCTGCTTGCGTTGGATGCGCGTTACTACGGCGTCAAGCGTAACGGCCAGTTGCCTGCCCGGCTGCGTTTTCGCACCGTCTGCTCGCTCGCTTTTCCAGCCAGCGAAGTGCACCGCTACCAGCCCATCGACCCCGACGTGCCGACGCCGGAACCGGAACTGGCGTGTGACGAAATGACCGTGGCCTTCATGGGACTGACCGGCCCGAGCGGGGCGCTGCCGCATCCTTATACCGAACTGCTGCTCGAACGCCGCCTGTTTCAGCGCGATACGGGGCTGCACGCCTTTCTGGACATGTTCAGCCACCGCGCCATCGCTCTTTTTTACAGCGCCTGGCGCAAGTACCGCTACTGGCTGGCTGAAGAGGACGAGGAGCCGGATGGTTTTACCCGCAACTTGCTCGATTTCGCGGGCGTGGGGCTGGGCGAGCTGCGCGCGCAACTCGGGGACGATAAAACCGCGGGCGTCGAGGAACGGCTGTTTGCCTTTTATGCGGGATTGCTGTCGCAAAAGCCTTTGTCGGCACAGGCGATGGTCACGGTGGTCGGGGGATTTTTCGGCGTGCCCGCCGAACTCGACCAGTTCGTGGGGCAATGGAACGAAGTGCCGCCGCATGAACAGTCGACGCTGGGCGAGCGGGGCTGCGAGCTTGGGCTGTCGGCGTTTGCCGGCGACCGGATATGGGATCGGCAGACCAAAATACGTTTGCGCATGGGGCCGATGCGGCGCGAGAAGTTCGACCGCCTCTTGCCCGGCGAGCCGGGCGCGCAAGCCTTGCGCTCGCTGGTGCGTTTCATTGCCGGGCATGGCCTGGCCTGCGATGTGACGCTGACGCTCGACCACCGCGACGTGCCCGCGCCCCGGCTCGATGACGATGCGCCGCCGCTGCTCGACGGCAATATCTGGCTCAACGCCGAAGCGCCCGACAGCGACCCGGACGACATGTGTTACAGGCTTCTCCGGTGAGCCCCCCCTATCCGCGCGCGTTTCGATGCGCTTAATATCCGCCTTACTGAAAATCGCCTTGCAGTTTTCTCCTTCAATCACGACTCACTTCTCATCGCCATGACTACAGCTCTCAAATCCCTGATCTCCCGCCTGACCCCCATCGCCCGCCGCGCCATCGAGGAGGCGGCCAGCCGCGCCTTGGCGCGCACGCATTTCGAGATTGAAATCGAGCATGTGCTACTGGCGCTGCTCGACCAGGCCGATAACGCCTTCGTGGCGGCCTTGCGCGCCTGCGGTGCGGATACCGCCCGGCTGGAACGCGATCTCGATACGACCCTCGACGGTTTCCGTACCGGCAACACCCGCAACCCGGTGTTGTCGATCTGGCTGCCCAAGTGGCTGGAACGCGCCTGGCTCGTCGCCAGCGCCGAACAGGGCGAGGCGGACATCGCCAGCCTCGACCTGCTGCTGGCGATCCTGACCGATGACGGCCTG
>JAIRMN010000183.1 GCA_031258715.1 Zoogloeaceae bacterium | reverse complement strand
GCGCCAAAAGCTTCCATTGCGCTTCCGTCAGATCACTTGGGTACATCGCCTCCTCCAGTTCATTTGTCATGACCGCCTCAAGCAGTTTCTATACCAAATTTTTAAAACAGCTTCTTAAGAACGTTCAGCCCGGACTTGAATCGTTCGAGGCTTTCCTGGAATGCCGTCTTGTCGGCGGCGTTGTTTCGCGCCTGGCCCAGCAATTCGGTGTAAAGGCTTTCCAGGCGTTCCATGATGTCCTGTGTGCGCCTAACGCCCCGATCAAAAATGCCGGCAAATTGCGGCAGGTTCAGGGTGGAGGAAACAGGCGTGGCGCGTTCGCGTCTTCGCGTTTCAATGGATTCCCGCGTCTGCATGACCTGACGTTGCAAGGCGCGGATGAGTCCGTCTTCGGAAGCCTGCCATCGCTCCAGCGCCCGCGCGTCATTTTCCGCTACGCGGAGCGCATTGCGGGTTTGCTGGAAAGCGCGGGACAAGTTGTGTTTCTTGTTGGAATACTTTGTGAAGTCGTTTATGCCGAAGTCCGATTTCTGTGCCCCGGACGAGAGAAAATTGAAGGCGCTGGTCGTGTCTGGCTGGAAAACCGGGGGCGCGTCTTTCCGGGGGGCGACCTCGATCCGTGGCGCTCCGGGCGGTACTGCGGGCGCTTCGGGAGCGGAGATTGTCGTCGAGTCCGGGGGAAAGCGGGTAGGCAGACGCAACGACATTGCCCTTGGCAAGACAGAAACGGAGAGGACGAGGAGGATAACAAACAGGAAACCCCCCAGGTTAACGCTCAAGGTATTAGGCGGAGGTGGCGAACCATATGGGTTGAACGTTTCATCGCCGCCTTTCAATATCAGATGGAGGAAAAAGAGCAGACCGAGATAGGGAATCAGAGACAGCAGGCACCACCCGCCTGATCGGTTAAGGTCATGCAGGCGGCGGATTTGCTGGGTCATGAGAAGAATTTGGGTGCTGACGATGAGGATGCTGATGAATATTCCGACATAAGGGAGTGCCTGCGCTGCATTGTTCTCAGTGTTGTCCCACGTCCAGGCTTTAAAAGACAGTCCGAAGGCAAGAAGGAGTAGCAAGGCCGGAATACCGAGGAGCAAGACGGTGTCCAAAAGAGTAGCGTCCGGCCGCACGTGATGCCGGATGATAGCCAGCCCCATCAGGATGAACACTGAAAGAAAGCCCAAAAAAGGCGAGAGGGTGTGTGTAATGATGCCACTTCCGACATAGACGACGGCGAGCATTATCCCTATCAGGACGGCGCTTCTGGCCATCAGGCGCAGACGCCCGATACGCATCAGCGGGGAAAACCAGTTCAGTTCACAATATTCCTCGTCTTTCGGCAAATGGTCCAGAACCGCAAGCGGGCTTTTATCGTGCCCAAGGTGGGCACGCGGGGAAGAAGGGGGTGCGGGTTGCGACGACGGCAACTCCTGAGGCAGCAGTGCCAATTCAGGCCGGGGGGATGGTTGTGGTGGCGGGTCTTTGGGCGCCAGCGCCAATTCAAGCCGGGGCGGCGGTTTCGGCGACGCTTTTCGCGCTCCTTCGCTGGGCGCGGACGCTTCGGCTTCCATGCGCGCCACCACGCCCGCCTGACGCAGGATTTCAACGTATTTTCTGGCGGTTTCTTCAGAAAGGCCGCGCTTCAGCGTAAAGGTTCCGCCTTCGAACAAGCGCCCGATTCTTGCCGCGTCCTGCCGAAATAGCCGCGCCAGGTTGCCCTTGGCCTCGTCAAGATTCGCGCCCGGCGTCAATGTGCCGTCGAAGCGGATTTTGAAGGCGGATGGCATGAAACGAACGCCTGTCAGGTATTCTTCACCCTCATCCGGGCGGCGATGCGCAGGCGCAGGGCATTCAGCTTGATGAATCCGGCGGCGTCCTTCTGGTCGTAGGCGCCGGCGTCGTCCTCGAAGGTGGCGATGGTCGAATCGAAGAGGGAATCGGTTCTGGAGGCGCGTCCCGCGACGATCACGTTCCCCTTGTAGAGTTTTACGCGCACGCTGCCGTTGACCGTCTGTTGCGTCTGGTCGATCAGGGCTTGCAGGGCATGGCGCTCGGGACTCCACCAGTAGCCGTTGTAAATCAGGCTCGCGTAGCGGGGCATCAGGTCGTCCTTCAGGTGGGCCACTTCCCGGTCGAGGGTGATGGACTCGATGGCGCGGTGCGCCTTCAATAAAATTGTGCCGCCAGGGGTCTCATAGCAGCCGCGCGACTTCATGCCGACGTAGCGGTTTTCCACCAGGTCCAGGCGGCCAATGCCATGCTTGCCGCCCAGTTCGTTCAGGCGGGCGAGGAGTTCATGCGCTTTTTGCTGCTTGCCATTGATGGCGACAAGATCGCCGCGCGCGAATTCCAGATCGAGGTATTCGGCGACGTCCGGCGCTTTTTCCGGCGAAACCGTCCAACGCCACATGGATTCCTCGGCCTCCGCCGCGGGGTCTTCCAGATGCCGGCCTTCGTAGGAAATGTGCAGGAGATTGGCGTCCATCGAATAGGGCGATCCGCCCTGTTTGTGCTTCATCTCGATCGGAATGCCCGCCTGTTCGGCGTAGGCCAAGAGTTTTTCGCGCGAGAGCAAGTCCCATTCGCGCCAAGGCGCGATGATTTTGATGCCGGGTTTCAGGGCATAGGCGCCCAGCTCGAAGCGCACCTGATCGTTTCCCTTGCCGGTCGCGCCGTGAGCGATGGCGTCCGCGCCGGTCTGGTTGGCGATGTCAATCAGGCGCTTGGCGATCAGGGGACGGGCAATCGAAGTGCCGAGCAGGTATTCGCCTTCATAGACCGTATTGGCGCGGAACATGGGAAAAACGAAGTCGCGTGTGAATTCCTCGCGCAAATCGTCGATGAAGATGTTTTCCGGACGGATGCCGAATCGCAGCGCCTTCTGCCTTGCCGGTTCGAGTTCCTCGCCCTGCCCCAGGTCGGCGGTAAAGGTGACGATTTCGCACCCGTAGTTATCCCGCAGCCATTTCAGGATAACGGACGTATCCAGCCCGCCGGAATAGGCAAGCACCACTTTTTTGATCGCGCTCATTCTCTTTTCCCTTTCTCGTGTTCAAACCCTGCCCAAGAGCAGGTATTCCATCAGCGCCTTTTGCGCGTGCATCCGGTTTTCGGCTTCATCCCAGACGACGGATTGCGGGCCGTCGATGACTTCCGGCGTGACTTCCTCGCCGCGGTGCGCGGGCAGGCAATGCATGAAAACGGCGTCAGGCGCGGCGATTTTCATCATCTCGCCATCCACGCGCCAGTCGGCAAAGGCTTTCATCCGCGCTTCGTTCTCGGCCTCGAATCCCATCGACGTCCACACGTCGGTGCTCACCAGATGCGCGCCCCGGCAGGCTTCCATCGGATCGTCGAACAGGCGCACGTGCGGATTGTCCGTTATCGCGTTGAGTTCTGGATTCGGCCCGTAACCCGGCGGAGAAGAAACATGGACGCTGAAATCCAGCGATTCGGCGGCCTGTAGCCAGGTGTTGCACATGTTATTGGCGTCGCCCACCCAGGCCACGGTCTTCCCCTCGATCACGCCGCGCCGTTCGATGAAGGTAAAGATGTCCGCGAGCACCTGGCAGGGGTGATATTCGTTGGTCAGCCCGTTGATGACCGGCACGCGGGAATGGGCGGCGAAGCGTTCGATGATCTCCTGTTCGAAGGTGCGGATCATGACGAGGTCGCTCATCCGGGAGATGATCTCGGCGGAATCCTCGATTGGCTCGCCGCGCCCCAGTTGCGAATCGCGGGTGTTGAGATAGATGGCGGAACCGCCCAGTTGCTGGATGCCCGCCTCGAAGGAAAGCCGCGTGCGAGTGCTCGCCTTCTCGAAGACCATCACCAAGGTGCGATCGAACAGCGGATGATGCGTTTCGTAAGTCTTGAACTTGTCCTTGATGACCCGCGCACGCGCAAACAGATATTCAAATTCTGCGCGGGAAAAATCCTTGAATTGCAGAAAATGGCGCACAGTCATAGTCACTCCTTGAGAAAATCCTTGATCAATGGCACGAGTTTTTCCACCAGTTCCTTCGCCTCGCGCTCGCCAAAAACCAGCGGCGGCAACAGGCGGATCACGCGCTCATGCGTCACGTTGATCAGGAGTCCCGCCGCCAGCGCCTGTCCGACCAGCGCGCCGCAGGGACGCGCCAGTTCGATGCCCAGCATCAACCCCTGTCCACGCACCTCCAGCACGTCCGGCAACGACTTGAGGGCAAAGGCGAAGGTTTCTTTCAGCCACGCGCCAATCCGCGCGGCATGGGTGACGAGATCGCCGGATTCCATCAGTTCGATGGTCTTTCGGGCTGCCGTCATCGCTAGGGGGTTGCCGCCGAAGGTGGAGCCGTGATTGCCGGGGCAAAAAAGCCCCGCCGCCCTGCCGCCCGCCAGGCACGCGCCGACGGGAATGCCGGAACCCAGTCCCTTGGCCAGCGTTACCACGTCCGGAAAAATGCCCGCGTGCTGATAGGCGAACCACTTGCCAGTGCGTCCCATGCCGCATTGCACTTCGTCGCAGATCAGGAGCAGGGCGCGTTCATCGCAACGCCGGCGCAGTTCGGCCAAATAGAACGGATCGAGCATATGGACGCCGCCTTCGCCCTGTACCGCTTCCAGCATGACGGCCACGACATCGGGATTATCGCGCGCCGCAGACGAGAAGGCTTCCAGGTCATTGTAGGGTACGCGGATGAACCCCGGCACCAGCGGCTCGAACCCGTCCTGCACCTTGGCGTTTCCGGTGGCGGAAAGCGTCGCCAGCGTGCGTCCGTGGAAAGCGTCTTCCATGACAATGATCGCGGGATTGCCGATGCCCCGCCGGTGTCCGTAGAAGCGGGCGAGCTTGATCGCCGCCTCGTTCGCCTCGCAGCCGGAATTGCAGAAAAAGGCTTCGGGAAGACCCGAACGCGCCGCCAGCAAATCCGCCAGCGTCTCCTGTTCCGCGACGCGATAGACATTGGAAACGTGCAGGAGCTTCCCCGCCTGTTCCGTCAGCGCGGCGACGAATTCGGGATGCGCGTGCCCCAGGGTATTGACCGCAATCCCGGCCAGCGCGTCCAGATAGACGCGGCCCTCGCCATCCGTCAGATAACACCCCCTGCCGTGCGTAAAGGCCACTGGCTGGCGGTTGTAGGTATTCATCAGATGCGACATCGAAAATCAATCCAAAGCGCCTTCGTGCCTCGACAAAAACAAGGCAAAACAAAATGGCGGCACACGCCGCCCTCCCACTCTCCCGTTTCCACCGGAAGAAAGGCGGAAGTCTAAGGTAAAAGTGACGCCCTGTCGATCCTCGCTCGACCATATCCTTGGGTTTCTACTTGACTGACGGCTACCTGACAGGCGTCTGTGTCACGACTGGTTTTGCGCGCCTGGGCGGGATGCTTGTAAAGACGGCCAAATCCGGCGCCGCGCGTCACATCGTCCGGGAAGGATGAATGGGCGTCCGGGCGCTTGTCCTCCCGGGACCCGCCTTTCGCCTTTCCTTTCTCCCGGACGAATTCCGCGTTCAGCGCCCGGATTCATCGGGACCTTGTCCGTCCGCGAATTCGCGCGCTTCCTGGGTGATTTTCATGGAACAAAAGCGCGGGCCGCACATCGAGCAGAAATGCGCGGCCTTGGCCGCCTCGCGCGGGAGGGTTTCGTCGTGGAATGCCTGCGCCTTGTCCGGGTCGAGGCCGAGGTTGAACTGATCTTCCCAACGAAATTCGTAGCGCGCCTTGGAAAGCGCGTTATCCCGAATCTGTGCGCCCGGATGTCCCTTGGCGAGATCGGCGGCGTGGGCGGCGAGCTTGTAGGCGATGATGCCTTCCTTGACATCGTTCTTGTCCGGCAGTCCCAGGTGTTCCTTGGGCGTCACGTAGCAAAGCATGGCCGTGCCGCGCCAGCCGATCTGGGCCGCGCCGATGGCGCTCGACAGGTGATCGTAACCCGGCGCGATGTCGGTGACGAGCGGGCCAAGCGTATAAAAGGGCGCTTCCCTGCACCAGCGCGTCTCCAGTTCCATGTTTTCCCGGACGAGTTGCAAGGGTACATGGCCGGGGCCTTCGATCATGGTCTGCACGTCGCGCTTCCAGGCAATTTCCGTCAATTCGCCCAGGGTCTTCAATTCGGCAAGCTGGGCCTCGTCATTGGCGTCAAAAATGGAACCGGGACGCAGGCCGTCGCCCAAAGAGAAGGTCACGTCATAGGCGTTCATGATTTCGCAGATCGCCTCGAAATGGGCGTGGAGGAAATTTTCCCGGCGATGCGCGAGACACCATTTCGCCAGGATGGCGCCGCCCCGGCTGACGATGCCGGTCATACGCGCGGCGGTGAGCGGAATATGGGAAAGACGGAGGCCAGCGTGGATCGTGAAGTAATCGACGCCCTGTTCCGCTTGCTCGATCAGGGTATCGCGGAAGATTTCCCAGGAAAGTTCCTCGGCCTTGCCCTCCACCTTTTCCAGCGCCTGGTAGATCGGCACGGTGCCGACGGGTACCGGCGAATTGCGGAGAATCCATTCGCGGGTCTCGTGGATGTTTTTGCCGGTGGAAAGATCCATTACCGTGTCGCCGCCCCATCGAATCGCCCAGGTCATCTTGTCGACTTCCTCGGCAATCGAGGAAGAAAGGGCGGAATTGCCGATGTTGGCGTTGATCTTGGTCAAAAAGTTGCGCCCGATGATCATCGGCTCGGATTCCGGGTGGTTGATGTTCGCAGGGAGAATGGCGCGTCCGCGGGCGATTTCGGCGCGCACGAATTCCGGGGTGATTTCCTCCGGAATCGCCGCGCCAAAGGACTTGCCGGGATGCTGGAAGACGAGCCGCGCCGCCATTTTTTCACCGTCGGGGCCGGATTCCCGAAGGCTTTTCAGCCAGGCCTGCCGGTTCAGGTTTTCCCGCAGGGCGACGAATTCCATCTCCGGCGTGATGACGCCATCCTTTGCGTAACGCATCTGCGTCACCTTCCTTCCGGAGAGGGCGCGGCGCGGCTGGCGCGTCAGCGCGGGGAAACGCAGCGCGGCGAGCGCCGGGTCGTCCAGTCGGCGGCGGCCATATTCGGAACTCAACGCGGGCAGGGCCGCGCTATCCTTTCTTTCCGCGATCCATTTTTCACGCAGCGGCGGCAAGCCGGAACGAATGTCGATCACGGCTTCCGGATCGGTATAGGGGCCAGAACAATCGTAGACGAAGATCGGCGGATTGGCGCCGCCACCGGAACTGGCGGGCGTGTCGCCCTGGCGGATTTCCCGCATGGGCGCGCGAATGTCCGGACGCGATCCCGTTACATAAACCTTGCGCGAATTGGGCAGGGGTTGCACGGCGGCGCCATCCACGCGCGCGACAGCGGCGGAAAAGACAGGGCAGGAAGGAAGCGGGGCGGTCATGGTCTTTATACGGTTAGGGGCGCGACGCAAAAAAGGCGGAAAAACCGCCCGATGGAGGGCATGAAGGTACTGGAAAGCAGACCGGCGCGCAACAACCGGCGACAGACATGCCTCCAGCCTTCCATTGTGGTAGTCTTGCCGCCGTCCTCCCTGTAGTTCAATGGATAGAACAA
>JAIRMN010000170.1 GCA_031258715.1 Zoogloeaceae bacterium | reverse complement strand
CAGACCGATTGACTGGACGGCGGCCATGTTTGCCGCCACGACGGAGATCGTCAAACGAAGTGAGGTCGGAAAGTTCGTGGTCTTGCCCAAGCGATGGATCGTCGAACGTACTTTCGCGTGGCTGGCGTTTTCGCGTCGCCTCAACCGCGACTATGAAATCAACCCCAGACACGCCGAGACCATGATCCAATTGGCCATGATCCATCTCCTTCTCAAACGACTCTCTAATTTATACTAACCTTTCTGTTAGTAGAGACAGTTCCCCAGCCAACGAACAAAGGAAAATCAATGGGTTACAATATATAAAATGACTTTATTAACGAAAAAGTTAGTAAATCGGCGTGCGTTTCGATCCACTCTCCTTTCGCGCCGGGCGGCGGCGCGACCCGGAAATCGACGAAACGCCGCGCCCCGACGAGACGGCAAGCGCCTATGTGCGGCGTTTGGCGCTGGCCAAGGCCGGGCATGGCGCGCGGATCGCCCTCTGGCGCGGGCTCGCTCCGCGCCCCGCGCTTTCCGCCGACACCACGCTGGAAGTCGATGGCGACATCATCGGAAAGCCCGTGGATCAGGAGGACGCCTTCGCCATCCTGCGGCGGCTTTCCGGTCGCAGCCACCGGGTATTGACCGGCGTCGCCCTCTCTTGCGGGGAAGAAACCCGCGTCTTCGTCAATGCTTCCGTGGTACGCTTCCGCCCTCTGGATGAAGACGAAATCCGCCGTTATGTATCGAGCGGCGAACCGCTGGACAAGGCGGGCGCTTACGGCATCCAGGGCGGCGCGGGATGCTTCGTCGAACAGATCGACGGCAGCTTCACCGGCATCATGGGGCTGCCGCTGCGCGAAACCAGCCTGTTGCTGAAAGCCGCGGGTTATCTGCGATGATCCAAAACGTTGAGGCCAAGGGACGCGGTCAGGAGGAATGCCATATGACATACCAGGCAAGGCCAGGCGACGCAAGACCGGCAAAGCGGGTTTCCAATGACGCGCCGCCCATGATTTGCGTGCGGCAGGTCATCTATGATTATCCCGGTCACCGGGCGCTGGACGGAGTCGGTTTCGATCTGCCCGCCGCTTCCATCACCGCGCTGGTCGGGCCGAACGGCGCGGGCAAGACGACCTTGCTGCGCGTCATGGCGGCGCTGGAAGAACCCATGTACGGAAGCGTCGTCATCGACGATCTGGATATCTGGACAGCGCCGCGCCAGGCGCATCGCTTCATGGGTTATCTGCCCGACCATTTCGGGTTGTATCGGGAATTGAGCGCCTGGCAGTGCCTCTGCCACGCCGCTCACGCGCACGGAATGGACGGGGATATGGCGGAGGCGATGGCGCTATGGGCGGCGAAGCAGGTGGGGCTTTTGCCGCAACTGGAAATATTGGCGGGCGCCCTGTCGCGCGGCCAGCGGCAACGCCTGGCGTTGGCGCAGGCCATCGTGCACAGGCCGAAAGTGCTGCTCCTGGATGAACCCGCCTCCGGCCTCGACCCGGAAGCGCGCGCGGACATGTCGCGGCTCATGAAGTCGCTGGCGGCAGAGGGCATGACCCTCGTCATTTCCTCGCACATCCTGGCGGAACTGGATGACTATTGCACCGCCATGCTGGCGCTCGAACAGGGGAAACTGCGGGCATACCAGCAACTGGACGCGCTGGAGGAACGCCAGACGCGCCTCCTGCGCCTGCGTTTTTCCGCCCTGCCAGATGACGCGGACGACGCCTTTTCCGGCTGGCTGGCGGCGCGCGGCTGGCGCGTCGTGGAAACCGATCGGCAGGCCGCCGCCCTGCTCCTGGAAGGCGCAGCCGACGCCGACGCGCAAAAGCGCCTGTTGCGCGAATTGGTGACGACAGGCCACGACGTGCTGGAATTCGCCGAACATGCGCGCAATCTGCAAGACGCCTATCTGGAAAGCTTGCAAGATCGCCGCAAGAATCAGGCGCAATGCCCATGAACGCCTTTACCCGAAATCCGGAATTCCGCCGCAACCTCTGGCTGGAATGCTCGCCGCAACGTCTCGCGCTTATGCCGCTGGTGATCCTGCTGGCGCTCTTCGTCATCGGCAACTTTGGTCCGGACAACGACGAGGGAATGTGGGGCGTCATCCTGAGCCTGTCGGTAGTCGGCTTTGCCGGACTGACGATCGTCTGGGGCTGCGTACAGGCTGGCAACGCGCTGCGGCATGAATTTTCCGACGGCACCTGGGACAGCCAGCGGATGTCCAACCTGACGCCCTGGCAGATGGTCTGGGGCAAGCTGCTGGGCGGTTCCTTCTATGCCTGGTACGGCGGCGGCATTTTTCTCCTGACTGCCCTCTTTGCCGCCACGCAGGTGGAATGGCGTTTCATCGACGCCCTGCGCGGTTGCCTCGGCCTGGTCCTGCTGGCGCTATTGGCGCAGGCGTTGAGCATGATGAAAACGCTGTTGTTCTGGCAACGGCGGCCTGGCAGGACGCAAGGCCCCATCGGCGCCATCGGTTCGCTGATCCTCATCTGGTTCCTGGCGGGCGGTTTGTTTTCCTTCATCGGAAAATCCTATCGCGTGAAAATGACGCAAGGCGGCATCGAGATCTTCTGGTACGGCATGGAAATGGGCGTGGATTTCATGTTGCTCTCTCTGTTCGTTCTCGTCGCCTGGGTTGTCGCTGGCCTGTGGCAACGGATGCGCCGCGAATTGTTGCTCAGGAATCGCCCGTGGTGGTGGCTGGCGTTCCTGCTCTTCTGGATATCCTGGAGCGCGGGCTTTTTTACGCGGGAGGCGGAAAAGGTCTGGACTTTCTTTTTCGCGGCCTGGGCCGCGCTGACCTGGATGAGCGGCTATGCGCTGATCTTTTCCGAGAAAAAGGACGCGGCCTTCTGGATTCGCTTCCGCGCCGCCTGGAAGCGCCGCGACGGGGAACTGCTGCAACACCTCCTGCCCAATTGGATCGTCAGTTTCGCGCTGGCGCTGGTCTTGACCTTCATCGCCCTGTCGTTGTCCGGTTCCGGGTCTTTTTTCAGGGGGTTGCTCTGTCTCGTCAGTCTCACGGCCTTTGTCCTGCGCGATACGGCCTGGATACTCTGGCTGAACCTGAAGCCCGGCGCGCGACATCCCGACGGCGCGGCGCTGGTTTCCCTGGCCGTCGCCTACGGCGTATTGCCGTGGATCGATGCCCGCCTCTTCCTTCCCATGATGAATGTGAAGCGGAGATGGTGGTCACTATCGTCCTGGGATTTTTCCAGCAATGCGACGGCGCTGGCGCTGGCGATACAAATCCTCTTCGCCGCCGTCACGCTCTGGCTGCTCCATAATCGCTTTCGGGAAACCTTCGGCAAGGGGCCAGGAATCAGGGATCGGTAATCGGAAAACCGTCCTGTCCCACGTCAAAAGCGAACGTCATGGGCCGGGGCAATCCGGACGGACCTTCTTTTGGCTTCGAGGTTCCGGAAGACTGGCTCGCCACCTGGATTATCGCCTCGCTTCGCTCCGGAAAATGACGATTGACTCAAATCCTGTCCAAATAGCACAGTCATGCTGGAATATTCGCGCGTGAGGGAGGATGCGCGATGTATCTGGCGAAGGCCATGCGCCGGTTCATCCTTGCCTTGCCGCGAACTCCCGCATGAAGTCGACCAGCGCCGCCACACCTTCCAGCGGCATGGCGTTGTAGAGCGAGGCGCGGAGGCCGCCCACGGATTTGTGTCCCTTCAGTCCCATGAACCCCGCCGCTTCGGATTCACGCACGAAGCGGGCTTCCAGTTCCGCGTTGGCGAGCCGGAAGGGAATGTTCATGCGCGAACGGCATTCCTTATCTACCGGGTTCCGGTAAAACCCTTCGCTCTGTTCGATGGCTTCATAGACCCGCGCGGACTTTTCATGGCTCAAGTCCGCCATGCGGGTGAGACCGCCTTCCTTTTTCAGCCACTTGAATACCAGCCCGGCCATATAGATGGCAAAGGTGGCGGGCGTGTTCAGCATGGAATCGTTTTCCGCCTGCGCCCGGTAATCCAGGAGGCGCGGGATGACTTCCGCCTGTCCCAGCAAGTCTTCGCGCACGATGACGAGCGTCAGTCCGGAAGGGCCGACGTTCTTTTGCGCGCCCGCGTAGATGATGCCGTAACGGCTGACCTCCATGGGACGCGAGAGGATATGCGAACTCATGTCGGCGGCCAGCGTCACGCCTTCCGGCAGGAGGGATTCGTCACGCGCTTCCACGCCGTGGATGGTCTCGTTGGTGCACAGATGGAGATAGGCGGCTTTTGGGTCGATCGCTATTTCGTCCGCGCGGGGAAAGCGGGTAAAGCCGTCGGAAGGGCGGCCATCGACCTCGGTGGTCGCGGCCAGGCGAACCTTGCCGATGCGCGCGGCTTCCTGCCAGGCTTTTTTCGACCACGCGCCCGTTACCATATAATCGGCGGAACGTCCGGCCAGGAGATTCAGGGGGATGGCGGAAAATTGCAGGGTCGCGCCGCCCTGCAGGAACAATACCTTGTAGTTTTCGGGAATGGCGAGGAGATCGCGCAAGTCGGCTTCCGCCTCCCGGATGACTTCGGTAAAGCATTTGCCGCGATGGCTCATTTCCATGACGCTCGCGCCCGCGCCATGCCAATTCAGGAGTTCTTCCTGCGCTTTGGAGAGCGCGGCCTCCGGCAGGGCGGCGGGGCCGGCGCTGAAATTCCAGATTCGGGTCATTTGTGCGGCGCTCCTTCGATGGACGCTGAAAATACGTTTCATCGTCCTATGCTACCGTCGGGGTACGGGTTCGGCAAGGCAAAGAACGGAGGATTGCAGCGAGCTTCACATCTCTCCGCCTTTGTAGCGCGACAGTTGTCCGGTCGTCATGGCCTCCGCAAGGAGGGCTGTGATTAGCGACAGCCCTTCAGGGCTGTCGCTAATTTCTTGCTGGCTTACAGCAAGGCTTCACCTTCCGGCGTTTCCCATTGGATGCCGATGATTTGAAGCAGGTCTTCGGGGAGCCTGGCGGAAGCCTCTCCGGCATCCGGCGGCGTCGCGCCTTGCATGGCGTCGACCAGCGCCTGCGCCTGGGCGTTCTTCAGGACGGCGCCGTCATCCAGCCTGAACTGTTCCACCTGATAGCTCGCGTGGGCATACCAATGCTCAAAGGTGAGCTTGTCGCCTTCTTCTCCCAGGAGGGCGACTTCCAGGTTTTGGCCTTGCCGGCTGAACCACAGTTGTTCCGCCG
>JAIRMN010000144.1 GCA_031258715.1 Zoogloeaceae bacterium | reverse complement strand
TCTGGCGTACTACACGCTGGAGCTGCCGTGCGATGCCACGCGGATTGGGGGGTTCCGGACGGCGATCGGGGAAGCGGGGGTCGAAGAGTTGTTGAAGGCGAGCATCGACGCAGCGGTGGAAATGAAAGCCGTCCAGATGAGCGAGTTCGAGCGGATAGCCGTGGATACGGCGGTGCAAGAAAAGGCGATTGCCCGTCCAGCCGACAGTCGGCTGCTGGAAGTGGCGCGCGGCAAGGTGGTCGAGGCGGCGGGCATCCGCCTGAAGCAGACCTTCGCCAGGGAGGGGAAGACCTTGTGTTGGCGGGCGGGCGGTCATGCCCAGGCCAAACAATTCAAACGGCTCCGGCGGGTCGTCAAGCGGCAAGGCACGATCCCGGGCATTGTGCTGCGCGAGGTCGAACGCAAGCCGCCGGAAGCGAAGCCGGAAAGTCCGGTGGCGCTCACCCACCTGAACGCTCTGCGCGAACGCGCGGAACGGATTGGTGTCCAGCGGCCCAGGGACAAGAACAAACTCTACGTGTTTAGTCCCGGCATTCGATGGTTTGGGTTCATGATGAAGCGTTCGGGCTCCCTTGTCCAGGTTTTGCAGAGATACTCATAAGGCGTCAGTCCGTTGAGCGTCTTCAGTCGGCGCGCGAAGTTGTAAGCCTGTATGAAGTCGTGCAGGCGGCTCTCGAGCTGTTGGTGGCTGTCGTAGTGATGGCGTCTGACGGCGGCTTCCTTGATGGCGCGATTCATCCGCTCAACCTGCCCGTTCGTCCAGGGGTGGTTGACTTGAGTCAGGCGATGCTCGATGGCGTGCTCGCGGCAAACGCGATCAAAGAGATGCCCGAAAGCCTGCTTGTCCTGTTTGCGGTGGGTAAATTGAATGCCGTTGTCCGTGAGCACGGTATGGATGGCGTAGGGCAGCGCCCCGATCAGCTGACGCAGGAATTGCGCGGCTTCTTTCTTTCCTGCGCTGCTGTGCAGTTCGAGGTAGGCGAACTTGCTGGCACGGTCGATGGCCACGAACAGATAAAGCCGGCCCTGTGCGGTCTGTACTTCAGCAATGTCGATGTGGAAATACCCGATGGGGTAGCGCTTGAATTTTTGTCTGGCTGCTTTGTCGTCCTCTGCCTTGGGTAAGCGTGAGATCCCATGCCGTTGTTGGCGCGTCCTACAGCGTAATCGTCGCGCCAAAGGACTGTCGATAGCGCGCGCAGATGTCCGCGCGGTCGGGGGCGTGGTTTTGCGCGCCTTGGCTTTCGACCTTGAGCGCGCCCATGAGCGAGGCGAGGCGGCCTGTCGTTTCCCAGTCGAACTGGTTCAGGATGCCGTACAGGATGCCCGCGCGATAGGCGTCGCCGCAGCCGGTTGGGTCGATGATCGCGTTGGGTTTCGCACAGGGAATTTCCAGTATTCGTCCGGGAAGATAGATGCGTGAACCCTCCGCGCCGCGGGTGACGATCAGGGCGCGCACCTGCCGGGCAAGGACTTCGATGCTTTTTCCGCTGCGTTCGACCGTCAATTGGGCCTCGTAGTCGTTGAAGCAGGCGTAATCCGCCAGATTGAGAAAGTGCAGGAGTTCCTCGCCGTCAAAGAGCGGCAAGCCCTGACCCGGATCAAAAATGAAAGGGATGGCCTGCGCCGCGAAATCCCGCGCGTGTTGCAACATGCCCGCGCGTCCATCCGGACCGACTAGTCCCAACTGGATGTCTTTGGCGTGTTCCACGCGATTCTGCTGCGAACAGTTCATCGCGCCGGGATGGAAGGCGGTAATCTGGTTGTCGTCGAGATCGGTGGTGATGAAAGCCTGCGCCGTGAAAATTCCCTGCACCTGCCGGACGTGCGTGAGCGCCAGATCAAGGGCTTCCAGGCGCTGGCGGTAAGGGGCGAAATCGTCGCCCACGGTCGCCATGATCAGCGGCTCACCGCCCAGCAATTTCAGGTTGTAGGCGATATTGCCGGCGCATCCGCCGAATTCGCGGCGCAGTTCCGGCACCAGGAAGGAGACGTTGAGGATATGAATCCGCTCCGGCAGGATATGGTGCTTGAAACGATCCGGGAAAACCATGATGTTGTCGTATGCAAGGGAACCGCAGATTAGGGCGCGTGGCATGGGATCATTCAGAAATGGAAAAGATAAAGACGGTAGCCCGTGGGGTTCAGGTCGCCTGCGTCCAGGTCGAGCTGGAGCAGGGCTTCACCTGGCGCGAAGGCCGATGGCGCGGCGGCGGGCAGGTATTCAGCGGGCGAAAAGATGCGGCGCGTCAAAATATTGTCATAACTGTCGGTCAGGGAAATTTCCAGTTGCGGCCAGGTTTGCGGATAGCGGGACTGGTTTTTCAGTGTGGCGACAAGCTGGAAATGGCCGGGGCGCGTCATGGGCGAAAGTCCGGAAGCGCCAATGGAAAGCCATTCGATTTCCTTGGCCAGCGGCATATCGACCTTGAGCGCGGAAAATATCCGTAAGGCAACCGGCGCCTGACGTCCCAGTTCGCCCCGGTAGTGGTAGGCCATCTGAAAGATGAGCAAAAGGGCGAAGACCAGGGAAACCAGCACGAAGGGCCAGAGCGGATAAGCGGCTTCGGCCGCGACAGCGACAGGGGGCGATGCGTCAGTCGACCAGCGTGAAACCGTGGCGGGACCGAGAAGGGAATCCATTTCATCGTCATCATGTGTGAACGGGATGTCATCGTCGTCTTTCTCGGCGTGTCCCTGCGTCAGCAGCGCGTCTATGGGATCCAGGCGGGCAGGGGAGGGCGCGTGCCGCAGCGCGTCAGGTATGTCAGGCGCGTCAGGCATGGCAGGCACGGAAAGGGGAATGCCGGGCGTGGCGCTGGCGTCCGGCGAGGCGAGCGTCCTGGTTGAAAGAAAATCATCGGTTTCGCCGGAGGCGGGTTCTTCAGGAAGCGCCGGCGTTTCTAGGAATGGCGCGTCCAGCGCGTCTTCATTGGGCGCGTCGTTTGTGTCGACGGCAGGCGGCATGGCGTCCGGCTTGTAGCCGCGATCTTCCATGTCCAGATAGCCCATGGCGTTGAAGGCCCGCCGGCACGCGCCGCAGCGCACCTTGCCGTCGCGCGCGAGCAACTGTTCGCGGGTGACGCGAAACGCGGTGCGGCAGCGCGGGCAACGGGTCAGCATGAGGGCTTCGTCCCGGAAAGCAGCGCCCAACCTTCGCGCGTTCCCGTCACGGCAAGGGGAATCCAGGGCGCGTAAATGTCGATGATGGCCGTCGCCTGCTCCGTCAGGATGCCGGAAAGCGCGAGGCTACCGCCAAGGCGGACATGAGCGCAGAGGAGAGTGGCCAGCATACGTAATGGATTGTCAAGGATATTGGCGAGAACCCAATCATAATCGCCGGAAAGCGGGACGGACAAGTCGCGCAGTTCCAGCGTGACGGCGTTTTTGTTCGCGTTCTTCGCGGCGGCGTCGAGGGCATGGGGGTCGATATCCACGCCCGTGACCCGCGCCGCGCCCAGACGGGCGGCGGCAATGGCCAGGATGCCGGAGCCGCAGCCGTAATCCAGCACGGTTTTTCCGGCGGGATTTGCGCGTTCCAGCCATTCCAGGCACAGGCGCGTGGTGGGATGCGAACCCGTGCCAAAGGCCATGCCGGGGTCGAGGCAGAGGTTGATGGCGTTTTCGTCCGGGCATTCATGCCAGGAAGGGACAATCCAGAGGCGTCCGGAAATCCGGATCGGCGCAAACTGCGCCTGGGTGCGCGCCACCCAATCGTCTTCCTCCACTTCATCCCGCGTGAAAGCGGGCGTATCGGGCAGAGAGAGACGCTTCGCGGCGGCTTTTATGAGCCGGTCGACGGGTGCGTCTTCTGCGAACAAGGCGATGACGTGAACATGTTTCCAGAAGACGGGCGCGTTTTCTTTGCCGGGTTCGCCGAACTGTGGTTTTTCCTCCGGCGTTCCCGCGTCGGCGTCCTCCATGAAGGCGGAGAGCGCCCCGGCTTCCAGGAGCGCGTCGCAAAAGGCTTCGGCGCGCGCGGCGTCGGTGTGGAAGGCGGCGCTGATCCAGGGCATTTCGCCTACTTCTTGACCTCGTCTTGGGCGGCCAGTTTTTGCTCCAGATAATGAATGCTGGCGCCGCCCTTGATGAACAGGGCGTCCAGCATCAGTTCCTGGTGCAGGGGAATGTTGGTCTTGATGCCTTCCACGCCCATTTCGGAAAGCGCGATGCGCATCCGACGTATCGCTTGCTCGCGGGTGTCGCCATAGGCGATGACCTTGGCAACCATCGAATCGTAATGCGGCGGCACCACATAGCCTTGGTAGATATGCGAATCCACACGGATGCCGGGGCCGCCGGGCGGGTGATAAACGCTGATCTTGCCGGGAAATGGCGTGAACGTTCGGGGATCTTCGGCGTTGATGCGGCATTCGATGGCATGACCGCGAAAGCTGATGTCGCGTTGCCGGATCCCCAGGGATTCCCCGGCGGCGACGCGAATCTGCGCCTGCACGATGTCGATGCCGGTAATCGCTTCCGTGACTGGGTGTTCCACTTGGACGCGGGTGTTCATTTCGATGAAATAGAACTCGCCCTTTTCGTAAAGGAACTCAAAGGTTCCCGCGCCGCGATAGCCGATTTTTCGGCAGGCGTCGGCACAGCGTTCGCCGATGCGGGTGATGTGCCGGGTGGAGATCAGCGGCGCGGGTGCTTCCTCGATGATCTTTTGGTGGCGGCGCTGCATGGAGCAATCGCGCTCACCCAGATGCACCGCATTGCCGTGTTGGTCGGCAAGAATCTGGATTTCGACGTGACGGGGATTTTCCAGGTATTTTTCCATATAGACCGTCGGATTGCCGAAAGCCGACTGCGCCTCGGCGCGCGTCAGGGCAACGGCGCTGAGCAGCGCCGCCTCGGTATGCACGACGCGCATTCCGCGTCCGCCGCCGCCGCCGGAAGCCTTGATGATAACCGGATATCCGATGCTTTTGGCGACGCGGCTGATTTCCGCAGGGTTGTCGTTGAGCGCGCCATCCGATCCGGGGACGCAGGGAACGTCGGCGGTGCGCATGGCTTCCTTTGCGGAAACCTTGTCACCCATGTAGCGGATGGTTTCCGCCTTGGGGCCGATGAAGACGAAGCCGGAGGATTCCACGCGCTCGGCAAAATCGGCGTTTTCCGAAAGAAAGCCGTAGCCGGGATGGATCGCTTGGGAATCGGTGACTTCCGCCGCCGAAATGATGGCCGGGATGTTGAGATAACTTTGCGCCGAAGGCGCGGGACCGATGCAGACGGATTCGTCGGCGAGCTTCACGTATTTGGCGTCGCGGTCGGCTTCCGAATGGACCACCACGGTCTTGACGCCCAGTTCCCGGCAGGCGCGCTGCACCCGGAGCGCGATTTCTCCCCGGTTGGCGATGAGAATTTTTTCAAACATCTGCGCTGCCCGTCAGCCGATGATGAACAAGGGTTCGCCGAATTCCACCGGCTGGCCATTTTCCACCAGGATGGCCTTGATGACGCCGGAGGCGTCCGCCTCGATTTCGTTCAGGAGCTTCATCGCCTCGATGATGCAGAGTGTGTCGCCCTGCCTGACCGACTGTCCGGCCTCGACGAAGGCGTTCGCGCCGGGCGAGGGTGAACGGTAGAAGGTGCCAACCATCGGCGACTTCACGACATGGCCTTCCGGGGCGTCATCCTGTGCGTCGTCCGTATCGACGCCGGACGAGGCGCCCGCCGCCGCCACAGGTAGGGCGACCGGGAGGGAATACTGCGGATACTGCGCGGGCAACGCGCCCGCCGGAGCGAATTTGGCGATGCGCACCTTTTCTTCGCCTTCGGTGACTTCCAGCTCGGAAATGCCGGATTCCTGCACCAGATCGATGAGTTTCTTGAGTTTGCGTAAATCCATGAAAGGCTCTCCTTCAGAGTCTGTATTGAGCATGTTCGCAGATTTTGTCCGCTTGTTCGCCGCTTTTGGCGGCCGGATGCTCAGTCCGTGTTGAGTTTGTTGAGCAGGTATTCCAGCGCTAGCAGATAGCCCTGGTGTCCCAGTCCGCTGATGACGCCGAGGGCGATGTCGGAAAAAAACGAATGCTGCCGGAAGGCTTCGCGCGCATGAATGTTGGAAAGATGCACTTCGACGAAGGGAATCCCCGTCGCGGCCAACGCGTCTCGTACCGCCACGCCGGTATGCGTCCAGGCGGCGGGATTGAGGATGATATAGCGCACTTCCTGCGTCCGTGCTGCGTGGATGCGCTCAATCAACGCGCCTTCATGGTTGCTCTGGAAGCTTTCCAGTTCGACGCCGGCCATTTCGGCTCGCCGCGCCAATGCCAGGTTGATGTCCTCCAGCGTCACTTCGCCGTAATGCTGCGGCTCGCGCTCGCCCAAAAGGTTGAGATTGGGGCCGTGTAATACCAGAAGACGAGGTTTGGAAACCGTCTTTGCGCGTGCCTTGGAAGTCGTTTTTTGCTTCATCATGCCTGCGAGTTTGCCGCAATTGACCGCATTTTGTCCAGCTTTTGCTTTTGCTCGGGTGTGATTGAAGGTGTCGGCGTGCGGGTTTGCGCCCCCGCTTTGCCAGGAAGACAGAAGACAGAGGACAGAAAAACTACCGGCATATCAGGCCGCAGATTAGGCATCTGGATCGCCCTCGCTGACCCGCCAGCCCTCGCAGGCCGCAAGGCCGCGGAGAATGGCGGCATCCTTAACAGGCTGGTGAGAAACTCATCATTCCTCCTGTAATTTATTCTTTCGCTCGTTTTTTTCGGTGCCGGAAGTACGCCGTTGCCCGTCCTGCCAGGCGTTTTCGCCCTGTCTTCCTGCCGTTGGGCACACGGCAGGCGGATTTGTCCCTACACCGCCTTCAGCCACATCAGGTTGAGCAGGCGTGTC
>JAIRMN010000134.1 GCA_031258715.1 Zoogloeaceae bacterium | reverse complement strand
GGCTGACATTGCCACGCTGGCGCGGCAGGCAGTCTTCAATTTGCTGATATTGCGCTTCGCTAATTTCCATTGCCGAATAATAACATATTTTTGATAGATAGTGTGAACACGCCCTAGTTGATTGTCCTTCGCTTGCCCGCCGGGTGACGGCGAAAGAGCTGACGGTGGCCGACATCCGGACGCTGATGGGCGCGCGGACGTGCGAGGCGGACGAAGCCGAGGACGAGGCTGGATACGGGCGTTTGGCGCTGACGGTGCTTTTCGATCTCGCGCCGGAGGAAATCTGGCGGCTCACGGAAGAAGAGACGGCCCGCCTGATGGCGGCGTCCGTGCGATTAAACCCCGATTTTTTCTCCGGCGATCCCGCCACGGACGGCCTCGACGTCCACGCCGACGTAGCCATGAGCGTGATTGCGCTCGAAAAGGCTGTTGCGCGCATCGTGACGCGCGGCCACGTCAATGCCTGAGATTATCCCTGGCTGGTATTCAAAAGCGCGGCGGAAGCCCTGGAGGAGGACGGCGCGCGGGGGGGCGGCGCCGTGTCCCTGAGGCCATCGCCCAGAAAGACCGTCAGAATGACGAACCCGATGACGACGACGCCCGTGTCCCATCCCGCGAGGAGCAGGATGTTGAGGGCGCAGACGGCAAAAAGGAACAGGTTGAGGAAAAAGCTGAACATCGGGTTCTCCCGCGCGTTTCCGGTGACACATGGAGTATAGGACATGGCGGACGACATGCAAGTCAAGATCAAGATTACGGGCGACGTGTCCGAACTGAGCCGCGCGGCGCGGCAAGGCCGCGATGCCCTGGATTCGGCCTTTGGAGAGACCGGGAAAGCCGTCCAGGGAACGGAAAGGGCGCTGAAGTCCGTGGCGTCGTCCGCCGACGCCGCCAGCGTCAGCATGGATAATGCAGCGGGGAGCGCGGGGTCGCTCTGGCAAGGGCTTTCCGGTCTGTCGCGGGCATTCATTGGCGCGGCGGGTGTAGGCGGCGCGGGCGAAATCGCCAGGTTGGCCGACGAATACGGGCAGATGGCCTCCCGTGTAAAAATGGCGACGGATTCGGCCGAGGAATTCGAGGCCGTGCAGGCGCGGCTGGCGGATACCGCCAGCAAGACCTACCGCCCCCTAGCCGAAGCGCAGGAAATGTTTATCCGCACCTCCGACGCCATCAAGGCCCTGGGCTACAACACCCAGGGCGTCCTGGATGTGTCCGACAGCTTCTCCTATCTGATGGTGACGAACGCGGCGTCCGGCGAGCGGGCGGCGTCGGCGATCAGCGCGTTTTCCAGGGCGTTGCAGACCGGAAAGATCGATGCGGAAACCTGGCGGAGCATTCTGGCGGCCGTGCCGTCCGTGCTCGAGGACATCGCCGCCGCGACGGGCAAGAGCGCCGATGAAATCCGGCGTCTGGGCGCAACCGGAACGTTGGAACTGGAGGCGCTAACCGAGGCGTTGAGAAAATCCCTGGAAAAGAACGCGCAGGCGGCAAAGGACATGCCGACCACCGTGGGAGACGCGTTCACCGCGCTGAAGAATAATCTTCAAGCCTATATCGGCGCGGCAAACGAAGCGGGCGGCTATACGGAAAAATTCGTCAAGGCCGTCGAATTCCTGGCGGAAAATGTCCATCTTCTGGCGGCGGCGGGTTTCACGGCGCTCGTCGGCGCGATGGCGGCAATGGGCAAACACCTCGCGAGCACGACCATCGCGTTTGCGAAAGCGCAGGTGGTGACGGTAACAAACGCCAGCGCCCTGAGGGGCATGGCGCAATCGGCGCTACAGGCGGCGCGGGCGGAAATGGCGGCGGCAGAAGCGGCGCTGGCGCATGAGCGCGCCGCGATTGGGCTGGGTACGGCGGTCACAGGCGTCGCGGCAGCGGAGGCGCGTCAAACGGCGGCGGCCACCGCGCTCGCCGCCGCCGAACGGGGCGCGGCGGCGGCAAAAGGCGCGATGAGCGCCGCGGCGGGCGTCGCGTGGCGCTTCCTATCGGGGCCGTGGGGCATCGCGCTGGCGACGGGGATTTCGCTGCTCGGTGTCTTCAAAAGGGATACGGACGCGGCGACGGCCTCCCAGCTCGATTTCTCGAAGTCGCTGGAAGAAACGGCGGAACAATTCAAAAACCTTTCCAGGGCGCAACAGGGCGCGGAAATGGCGCGCGCGGAGACCGCCAGAAAACAGACCCTGGCAGACTACAAAAAGGCGGCGAAGGAACTCCACGACCTGGCCAAGGGTGAATCCAGTTGGTTTCGCGGCAAGTTCGATCCGGAGGAAATCGCGCTCGACCCCATCCTGACGGGCGCTTCCGCGGCGTCCTCGGGAAGGGGGGTGGATTTCAACCGCATCTCCGATGCCATCGACCGTCTGGGCAAGACATCGGAAGAAACGAAGAACAAGATGCGCAAAAAGCTGGGCGTGCTGGAAGACTACGATAAGGCGACACAGGCGGCAACCCGGAATGCGAATGCGCTGAAGGATGCGCAGGCGGGGCAGGCGAAAGCGGAAAAGCCGTCCGGAAAGCCGCTGGAATCCCTGGCCCGCGCCCTATCCGCCGCGCGCGACGCGGCCAGTGAGCTGGGCGTCGAATTGTCCGCCTATTCAAGCAAGGTCAGCCCGGAATTCGAGCAGGCGGCAAGCGATCTGGATGCCCTGATCATCCGTTTCGAGAAGCTGGAGTCGGCAGGCTACGACATGGGCGGCGTCTTGGAAGACGCTTTCAGGAAGACCCTGGAAAAGACCAAGAACCCCGCCGACCTCAACGCCCTGGTGGACAAAATCATCAAGCTGGGCGAAGAAGGCAGGATTGCCCGTCCGAAGATGGTCGAGTTGTTCGAGACGATCAAGGGCAAGGCGAGAGAAGCCGGGAGCGAGGCGGCGACACTGAGAAACGAGATCGATGCCCTGCGCCGACAGGCGGATGATATACGGCGCGGCAAGGCAGGATACGGCGCGAAGGCGGAGGAAGCGCGGCGATCCGGCATGAGCCAGGAAAAAGCGGAAGCGGAGGCGTGGCGAAAGGCGCGACAGGCCGCGTCCGACGCCCGATTTTACGCGGCGGCGACGGCGTCGGCGCAAATGGACGGGCGCGCCAGAGAAGCGCTGGAATACGCCGAGCGGGCGAAACAGACCATAGAGGAGGCGGACGCGGCGGCCAGCCGTTTGAGGGACGGCGGAGACAGGGCGGCTATCTACGACGATCTGGCGAGCGCCGAGGCGAGCACGAGGGAAGCGGAAGCGAACGGCAAGGCGGCGCAACTGGACAAGATGCGCGCCGCGACCCAGGCGCAGGAGGAACAACTCGACGCGCTGGAGAGACGCATCGACACGCTGATGGGAAAAGCGGCGGGTGGCGCGTCGCTCTCCATTGACGCCAACGGCACCGTCACTGCGGTGGAGGACGTGAAGGCGCGCATCGACGCGATACCCGACAACACGGAGAAGACGATCACGGTCACCACGGTATACAAGGGAGACGCGGGAAACGCGCCGCCTGTCGGGGGGGATTCGCTGCGCGGGTTTTCGCCGGGCGGCTGGACGGGAGACGTTTCGCCGACTGCCGTCTCCGGCCTGGTGCATGGCCGGGAGTTCGTGACGCGGGCGGCAATGGTGGCGCAACCCGGCGCGCGGCGGTTCCTGGAACTGTTCAACCGCATCGGCATGGCGGCGCTGCCAATATGGCTGAAGAGCATCAAACTCCCCGGCTACGCGCGCGGCGGCTATGTCACGCCAAGGGGCGCCGCCGCGAGCGACGACAGGATGCTCCCCGCCGTGTTCAATTTCCCCGGCGTCGGCAAAGTCCCGGTCAAACTTACCCCAACCGTGGCGGAAGACCTCGCCCGAACCCTAGACGGTGTCGTCAAAAGACATGTCATTATTCCGACATGACTTTAGAAGCTGTTTTAAAAATTTGGTATAGAAACTGCTTGAGGGAAACTGCTTGAGGCGGTCATGACAAATGAACTGGAGGAGGCGATGTACCCAAGTGATCTGACGGAAGCGCAATGGAA
>JAIRMN010000132.1 GCA_031258715.1 Zoogloeaceae bacterium | reverse complement strand
AGAAATTAGCGACAGCCCTTCAGGGCTGTCGGTCTAACGCCATTGGGAAGGGGTTTGCATCCCCTCCCCAATGGCTACGGTCGAAACCCCGGCCTTCAGGCCGGGGTCTCAACCTTCGCGCCGCCCTGAAGGGCGGGGTTTCAAACCGGAGTTAGTTTTTAGATCAAGGAAAGGAAGAGACGATGAAACTCATGACCTGTCCCATCAACGGCGCGCGCCCGATTTCCGAATTCAACTACGGTGGTCTCCTGCGCTCCATGCCCGACCCCGATACGGCGAGCGACGCCGAATGGAGCAATTACGTCTTCAACCGCGATAACGCGCCGGGCATCAAGCGCGAGTGGTGGCGGCACATTCCCAGCAACACCTGGTTCATTGCCGAGCGCGATACGGAAAAGGACGTGGTGTTGCGCACCTGGCTTCACGCTAAAGGAGAATGACATGCGTCTGCCAATCGTCGAGCGCGAGTGGTTGGATCGCGCGCAAAAAATCGAATTCAGCTTCGAGGGACGCCGTTACGAAGGCTACGCGGGCGACAGCGTCAGCAGCGCCCTGTGGGCGAACGGGGTGCGCGTCCTGGGCCGGAGCTTCAAGTATCACCGTCCGCGCGGCCTCTTGTCGCTGGCCAATCACGACGTGAACGCGCTCTTCCAGCAGGGCGGCGAACCCAATATCCGGGGCGACGCGCGGCTGCTGGAAGCGGGCATGAACCTCACCGTGGTCAACACTTTCGGCGGCGGCGTGGATCACGACAATGGCCGCTTTCTCGGCCTCATTTCCCGCTTTCTGCCGGTGGGCTTTTATTACAAGGCTTTTCACACCAGGGCGTTTTTTCCGCTCTGGGAAAAGGTCTTTCGCCTGACCACGGGGCTGGGCAAGGTAGATTTCGCCACACCCAGGAAGCGTACCGCCAAGGCCTATGATTTCTGCGACGTGCTGGTCGTGGGCGGCGGACCTTCCGGCCTGGCGGCGGCCTCCGCGGCCGCGAAGGCGGGGGCGCGTGTGGCGATTGTCGAGGAAAACGCCCGCCTGGGCGGCAGCGGCGTCTATCAGTTGGGGGCGGACGACGGACGCGCCGCCCGGCTCGATACGCTCCTCGATAAAGTCGGGACGGCGGACAATGTCCGCGTCATCACGAATCATTACGCCGCCGGATATTACAAGGATCACTGGCTGCCGCTGGTCGCGCAGACGCCGGAGGCGCCCTTGACGAAGATGCGCGCCAGGGCAGTGATCGTCGCCAGCGGCGCCTTCGAGCAGCCCGCCGTGTTTCACGCCAACGACCTGCCGGGCGTGATGCTGGCCTCCGCCGCGCAACGGCTCTTTTACCGCTATGGCGTTCGTGCGCTGGAAAATCCGCTGGTGCTCACCGCCAACGCCGACGGCTATCGCGTCGCGCTGGACATGGCGAAAAGCGGCGCGCGCGTGGCAGGCGTGGTGGACTTGCGCGCGACCCACGCCGCCCGCGATCTGGAGGATGCGGTGCGCGCCCGGAATATCCCCGTCCATGCCGCCTCCATCGTGGCGGAAGCCGTGCCGGGGTCGGACGGCAAATCGGTAGTTGCCGCCCGTATCGGCGCTTTTGCCGACGGGAGGGCGGATTTCGGGACGCTGCGGGAAATTCCCTGCGACGGCATCCTGATGAGTGTCGGCTGGGCGGGCGCGGCGAATCTGCTCTATCAGGCGGAAACAAAGATGCGCTATGACGACGCGCTGGAGCAGTTCGTGCCGGAAACCTTGCCGGAAGGCGTGTTCGCCTGCGGCAAGGTCAATGGCGTCCATGCGCTCGCCGCGAAAATCCAGGATGGCGAACGCGCGGGCAACGCGGCGGCGGCCTATCTCGGCTTTGAGGCGGGAGAAGTCGAAGTCCCTCCCGCCGAAATCGAGCCGCCTTCACATCCCTGGCCGATGGCGGAACATCCATGCGGCAAGAATTTCGTCGATTTCGACGAGGACGTGCAGTTCAAGGACATCGCCAACGCCATCCAGGAAGGTTTTGACAATATCGAACTCCTGAAACGTTATTCCACTTCCGGGATGGGGCCAAGCCAGGGCAAGCATTCCAACATGAACGCCCTCAGGATCCTAGCGCGGCTCACCGGACAAACACCTGGCACAGTCGGCACGACCACAGCGCGTCCCATGTACCATCCGGTCAGTATGGCCGCCCTCGCGGGACGCGGGTTTTCCCCCGAACGGCGCACACCGCTCCATGACCGGCACGCCGCCCTGAGTGCGGCGTGGATGAGCGCCGGAGCCTGGCAGCGTCCCGCCTGGTACCGGAAAGAAGGCCAGACGGCGCGGGAATCCATCCACGCGGAAACGATGGCGGTGCGAAACGGGGTCGGCCTCATCGACGTGGGCACCCTGGGCAAGCTGGAAATTCGCGGCAAGGATGCCGCCGAATTCCTGGAGCGGGTCTATGTCTCGCGTTACGCCGGTCTCAAGACCGGCATGAGCCGTTACGCAGTGATGTGCGACGAGACGGGCGTCGTCATCGACGACGGCGTGGTGGCGCGCCTGGCCGAGGATCACTTTTATTTCACCACCACCACTTCCGGCGCGGCAGGCGTCTATGCCGAGCTTTCCCGTTGGAATATCCTCTGGGATCTGGACGTCACCCTCGTCAATCACACCGGCGCTTATGCGGCGGTGAATCTCGCCGGGCCGAAATCCCGCGCCGTGCTGACCCGTCTTACCGATCTGGATCTGTCGGATACGGCCTTCCCTTATCTCACCGCCCGCGTCGGCGAAGTCGCGGGCATCCCCGCGCGCCTCCTGCGCGTCGGCTTCGTCGGCGAATGGGGCTATGAAATCCACGCGCCCGCCCACTACGCGGCCGCCCTCTGGGACGCGCTCTTCGCGGAAGGAAAGGAAGAAGGCATCTGCCCTTTCGGGGTGGAAGCGCAACGGCTCCTGCGCCTGGAAAAGGGACACGTCATCATCGGCCAGGACAGCGACGGTCTGACCACGCCGCTGGAATTGAACCTGGACTGGGCGGTGAAAATGGACAAACCCTTTTTTGTCGGACAGAGAAGCCTTGCCGTCATCGGGAAAAAACCCGCCAGACAACGGCTGTCCGGTCTGGTTTTTCCGACGCTGCAAGGCGAGACGGAAAACGCGCCGAAAGAATGCAACCTGGTCATCGAAGACGGCGAGATTGCTGGACGGATCACCTCGGTCGCCTACTCGCCCACCCTGTGCCGCCACATCGCGCTGGCCTTCGTCCCGCCCGCGCGGACAAAACCCGGCGAACGGCTAAGCGTCCGCCTGGGTAACGGCGACATGCTCGCGGCGGAAGTCGTCCCAACGCCCTTCTACGATCCGGAAAATCGAAGACAAAAAGACCCCGCCTGAAGAAGGATGGCCGACAGAGGACAGATCAGGGATCAGAAATCAGAAAACCTCCGATCCGTCAAAAACGCGGCGCGGACTGGAAGGCGCCCAACCCCCTCAAAAGTGGGGATCGATGTGAAACGCTCCCAACATCGTCATTCTCAGGAGCAAAGCGACGAAGCAATCCAGATTCCCGATCCGCGGCGCGTAGCGCCGGTAGCTTTTCTGTCCTCTTCCCTTGTCCCGCGCCGCAAAGTTTTAATTGCTCAGGAGATCGTGCTCGCGTTCGGAGAGCACGGATTCGGGGTAGAACTGCACACCCTCGACCGCCAGGGTCTTGTGGCGCAAACCCATGATCTCGCCGTCATCCGTCCAAGCGGTCACTTCCAGGCAATCAGGCAGGCTTTCTCGCTCGACGGCGAGGGAATGGTAATGTGTGCAGGCCAGCGAAGACGCCGACGCCCTCGTGCCGGACGGGAGAAACCTTGCCATGCATCAAGCCGTCTGGCGTACACGACCTTGCCGCCGAAAGCTTCACCGATGGTCTGGCACCCAAGGCAGACGCCCAGGAGCGGAACCCTCTCCGCAAAGGCCATGATCGCCGCAAGCGACGCCCCCGCCTGCGCCGGATCGCAATGACCGGGGGAAATGACCAGATAATCGGGTTTCAGGGTGCCGATTTCTTCCGGCGTGATGGCGTCGTTGCGAAAAACCCGCAGATACTCTCCCGGTTCGCCAAGATATTGCGCCAGGTTGTAGATGAAGGAATCATGGTTATCATCAAGAGCACGGTAGGCTCGTCCGTCGATGCGTGGGTTGGAAAGGCAGAGGGACTATCCCCCGCCCCGCGCTCAAGCGCCAGTCGGCAGGAAGCGTTCCGGCGCGAGGGCGCGCGCCAGATCGTAGGGGAGTGGAAGCGGCGCGCCCGTCATGCGGCTGACGAGAAAATCCGCCATCAGGGCAGACCAGACGATGCCGCGCGAACCAAAGCCCTGCGCGCACCACAGTCCCGGATGCACCGGCGGATGCCGAAACCGGCGGGGACGCTCCGGCGCGTCGGGCGCATACGGCACGGCACCCACGATGGGCAGGCGATCGGGCGACATCGGACGAAAACCGACCCGTCCGCGCAAGCCTTCCAGGACGATATGCGCACCAAATCCCGGCAAGAGCGCCTCCAGCTTCGACAGGTTTTCATCCTGATCGGCAAGACGAAGCGCCTCTTCCGCGTCCTCCAGTTGGTAACTTGCGCCAACGACGCGCGCGCCATCCACCGGCGGCGTGACGTAACCCTGGCCGCAAATCAGGAGATTCAGGGGCGGCGTCGCATCCGCCGAAAGCCAGGTGACCTGTCCGCGCGCCGAACGCTGCGGCAGCCAGGAAAATGGCGCGAAACGCGGCGCTTCCACGCCGCTGGCCATGACCATGTGCGGCGCGCGGGCAATGGTCTTGCCGTCGGCGTCCTCCGCTCGCCACAGGCCGTCCATCCTGGAAATGGCGGACACTCGCGTATCGCAGTGCAGATGGATGCGTTCCGGGGCGCTCGACAGGTTGGCGGCGCAAAGCGAAAAAGGCTGCACCCAGCCGCCGGAAGGAAAATACCAGCCGCCGCGATCGACCGGCCAGTCCAGGAGATCGCTGGCGGCCTTTCGATCGAGGTGACGCATGAATTCCACAGGCATTGCCAGCGCGTGTGCCGCCTTGATCTGCGCCGCTTCGTGTTCGGCGTCCCGCGCCAGTTGCAGCGCGCCGCTCGCGCCCCAGCGCACCGGCAGGCCATCTGCCGTGAGTCTTTGCAGGTGCGCGTGGGCGGCAAGAAATCCGGCGCGGGTCAAGCGCGCCAGAAAATTGTCATCCACGGAGGGCAGGGGACGCATGACGCCGGCGATGTTGCCGGACGCGCCCTGTCCCGGCGCCGACCGCGCTTCCAATAACGTCACCTGCCAATCCTGTCCGGCAAGTTCAGCCGCGACCGAAGCGCCCGCCACGCCCGCGCCAATGATGATCGCCTGACGCTCACCAGGCGCGGGCGCGGGATAGGGATGCGGTTTGCGCGACAAATAGCGCCCAGCCAGCATTTCTCGTTTGCCCGCGAAGCCAGGCCGCTTTTCCAGCGCGAATTCGCAGGCGGAGAGCGCGGCGCGCAAATGCCCCGCGACCGACCAGGTCGCCAGCGTCGCGCCGGGCGCGGCAAGGCGGGCAATGGCCTTGCAGATGTCTGGCGTCCACAGTTCGGGATTCTTGTCCGGCGCAAAGCCATCCAGATAAAAGGCGTCAGCCGCCAGCATCAGACGACGCAATTCCTGTTGGGCGTCGCCCAGTACCAGCGTCAGCAGCAAGCGTCCGCCATCCAGCCGGATCCGATGGATGCCAGGCATGGGCAGCGGCCAGTGGGCATTCAGCTCGACGGCCAGCGGCGCGAATTCAGGCCAGCGCGCTTCCGCCTGTTGCAGATCGGAACGGATGAACGGATGCTTTTCGAGCGAGACGAAATGCAGACGCGAACAGGCTTTTGGATCGGCGCGCCAAGCCGCCCAGGTCGTCAGGAAATTGAGTCCCGCGCCAAAGCCGGTTTCCAGGATGACGAATCGTTCACGCCCGCGCCAGCGAAAGGGCAGGTCGTTGCCGCCCAAGAAGACGTGCCGCGCCTGTTCCGGGCCGCCGTGACAGGAATGGTAGACATCCTGGTAATCCGGCGACCAGAGTACGCCATCCGGATTGAAGGCCAGCGGCGCGGGAACGATCGGGGACGCCATGTCGCTGCCGGATCGGCGTTTCAACGGCGAGCCAGGGAAGACGCGAGAAAATCGGAAGGATTGAGCGGACTGCCGTTCTTGCGCACCTCGAAATGCAGATGCGGGCCGGTCGAGCGTCCCGTGCTGCCCAGTTCGCCTACCTGCTGTCCGCGCTGCACCGTCGCGCCTGCCGTCACCTTGATGGCAGACATGTGCGCGTAGCGGGTAATCAGTTCGCCGCCGTGGTTGATTTCGACCAGGTTTCCGAATTCATGATGGTAGCCCGCGTTCACCACCACGCCGCCTGCGGCGGCCAGCACAGGCGCGCCGTAGGGCGCGACGAAATCCAGCCCCTCGTGCAGGGCGACTCCCCGGCCAAACGGATCGTTGCGGACGCCAAAGGGAGACCCCAGGCGCGATGGACCGGCAACCGGCATGGTCGTCGGAAGGAAGGCGCGACGCACCATGTCGGCGCGCAACAGGGATTCCATGCTGGCAAAACTCAAGGTCTGCGCCTCGACTTGCCGGGAGAGGGCATCAATCTCTTCTTCCAGTTTTTTCTCATCGATCGGCGCAGGCACGAAGGGGCCACCTTCATTCTCATATTCCGGCCTGCGCGCGGGCGGCTCCAGCCCAGCCATGGAAGACAGGCGCTGTCCAAGGCCATCCAGTTGCACCATCCGCGCCTGCAATTCGCCCACCCTAGCCGCCAGCGCCCGAAGATTGCTCCTAGCTTTGGCTTCCTTGTCTTCCATTTCCCGCGTCTGCATGGACTCGATCTGCGTTTGCACCATCGGCAGGCGCAAACGCACGGCAAGCCAAGAGAGCGCGGAAGAACCGCACAACACCACCAACAGAAAAACGCCAAACACTGCGACAATATGGCGCATGTTGACATTGATGCTTTTCGCCAGAGAAAAACGGCTGGAAACCAGAATAACCTGCATGGGTTCCCCCTTATGCTGACTGCAAACGACCTTTTTGTCCGTTCCGAATCCACGGCGCCATTCGTTGCCCACGCCCGCCTGATTGCGCGCCTGGGCGAATGTTTTGCCCGCGTCGCTCCGGCGAACCTGAAGGCGCAAGCGCGAGTGGCAAACTACAGGCCGGAAACAGAAACCGTGGTGATTCACGCCAACAACGGCGCTGTCGCCGCCAAGATCCGGCAAATCAACCCGCGTCTGCAAAATGGTTTTGTAAAAATGGGTGTGCAGTGTAATCAGATTGACGTCAAAGTTCAACCCATACAAAACCCTGCGCAATCAATTACTTCGGACAAAAAGTTCATCTCCCGGCACAGCGCCGGGAGCCTCCTTGCCTGCGCCGATGCCATGCCGCCCGACGCCCCGCTGACACTCGCGCTGCGCGCGCTGCTGGCAAGGGCTGACATTCAGGACTAGCCAGCCATCCCGGAGGACGAGACGACGAAATCCGGATAAGTCAGAGGACAGCGACTGTGTTCAAAAGCAAGGTTTTTTGTCAAGGGTGAGCGAAATTTTCCTGCCAGGGCTGTCCTGATTTGCAGATGGCGTTCAAGATGGAAAGGAGCTTGTGCCTGC
>JAIRMN010000131.1 GCA_031258715.1 Zoogloeaceae bacterium | reverse complement strand
CGCCGGCGTACCGTCGGCAAGGGCTTGACCAGGCGGGGCGCCAACATCTTCCATTGGGCTTCCGTCAGATCGCTTGAATACATTGTGTTCTCCAGGTCGATCATCCATCATCTCCTGTCAAAGCATTTCTTGTGCCAATTTCTAAAACAGGTTCTAAGACTAAAGAAAGACTTTTGATTGCGCCCCTGATGACACCCGATCCCTTACTTCTTGCGCCCTTTTCTGCAAAAATGGCTGTATTTCCACTCCATGTCGCCGGGAGAGCCGCGCGCGAAACAGGACAACATGAACAAGAGCATCGGGCGTTTCGACATTTTGGGCGAGCTGGGGCGCGGCGCGCAAAGCGTGGTGTATCTGGCCTTCGACCCGCATCTTGCCCGCGAAGTCGCCATCAAGACCCTGCATTTCGCGCATCCTGACCCGCAGCAGAACGCGGATCTCCTGGACGAGGCGCGCGCGGTCAGCAAGCTGGCGCATCCTGGCATCGTCACCATTTTTGAGGCGGGCGAGGAAGACGGCGATGTTTTTCTGGTGTTCGAGTATGTGGCGGGCGAGAACCTGGCCATGCTCCTGCGCCGTCACGGCGCCTTACCTTCCGCCAAGGCCGCCAACCTGATGTCGGAAGTGCTGGACGCCGTAGGCCACGCCCATGAGCACGGGATCATCCACCGCGATTTGAAGCCCAGCAACATCTTGATCGACAAAAATGGCCGTCCCAAGGTCATGGATTTCGGCATTGCCGCGCATACTGGTCAGGGCGGGGCGAGTTCGACGACATTCACCGGCACGCCCGCTTACATGCCACCAGAATACATCACCCAGCACGCCATCAGCGAGCAGCAGGATGTCTTTGCCGCCGGGCTGATTCTTTTTGAAATCGTCACGGGCAAGCGCGCTATCGTCGGCAAGGATGGCGCGCAGGTCATGCGGCAGATTGCCGATGAGGGTTTCGTGTTGCCGGCCACGGAGATTCCGCTCGACGATCAGTTGGCGCGCATCATCATGCGGGCGACGGAGCGGCATCCGCAGGATCGCTACAAGAACGCGCGGGAATTCCACCAGGCGCTGGAAGCCTACCTGTTGCCGGAAGTCCGCGCGGACGACCCCGACGACGACGGCGAAATGCCCGCAGCGGTGGATTTTTTGCTGCGCCGCCTGCTGCACAAGGGGGATTTTCCGGCGCTTTCGGAATCCGTTCGGACGATCAACGCCCTTGCTTCCAGCGATACGGACGGCGTTTCCAGGCTTTCCGATGTCATTCTCCGGGATTTCGCGCTCACCAATAAGCTGTTGCGGATGGTGAATTCCGTCTATTACCGTCCCGCTGGCGGAAAAATCAGTACGGTGTCGAACGCCATTATTCTCTTGGGCTTCAACGCGGTGCGCGACATCGCCGTTGCCGGACTGCTTTTCGAGCACATGCAGAACAAGGAAGGCGCCTGGCGCCTGAAGGAAGAATTCCTGCACGCCAACATCGCCGGTCTCCTAGCGCGCAACTTGGCGCGGGCGCTGGAATTTCCCGATGAGGAGCAACATTTCATCTGCGCCATTTTTCATAATCTGGGACGCTTTCTGTCGCAATACTATTTTCCAGAAGAAAGCGAGGTGGTGCGAAAGTTCATGACGCAGAAAAAGCAGACGGAACAGTGCGCCTCAAGGGACGTGCTGGGCGTGAGCTTCGAGGCGCTGGGCGTCGCCATTGCGAACCACTGGGGTTTTCCGGCGTTGATTACCGACAGTATGCGCCACGGCGAGCCGCCGGAAGAAGACACGCCCGAAGCGAAACGCCGGGCGCTCGTCATGTTCAGCAACGCGCTATGCGAAGGCCGGGAAACGGCGGACATCGCGCGGACGCGCCAGCGTTTCGCCAAGGCGTTGCCGATCTCCGAAGAACTCCTCTGCGCCGTCCTGCGCGACGTTGCCGGGGAAGCGGGCGAACTCGCCCGTTCCATCCGCATCGACCTGCAACACAGCGACCTGGGATGCTTCATCACCGAAGCCTGGCAGACGAAAGAGGAGATCGACGAAGACCCCACGGATCGCACCCAGCTGGTGGAAGTCCTGCCGCCCACCGTGGCGCGGCTGCCGGAAACCGTTCCGGCGGGCGTCACCGTCGTCGTCGCCAGCCCTGAAAAAAGCGCGATCGACCGGCAGGCGATGCTGTTGGCGGGCATCCAGGAGATCAGCGCCGCCCTGATCGCGGGAAAGCCCAATGACATTTTTCGGATCGCGCTGGACTGTTTGTATCGCGCCCTCGATTTTTCCCACGTCATTTTGTGTATGCGCGACCCTGACCGCGAAACGCTACGGGGGCGTTCCGGTTTTGGCCACGCAGATGAAACCTTCGTTCGCCGTTTCAGCTTCAGGCTGACGGATACGCCGGACATCTTTCAGGAGGCCGTCGAAAAAGGCGAGGACATCTTGGTTTGCGATGTCGACGCCCCGGCTTTCGCGTCGCGCATTCCCGCCTGGTATCGCGGGAATTTCTCGGCGCGGAGTTTTCTCCTCTTGCCCCTGCGCGTCCGCCAATACACGGTAGGGCTGATCTACGCCGATAGCGACCGGATCAACGGCGCCTTGCCGGCCGAGAAGGAACTCGCCCTTTTATGCGCCCTCAGAAACCAGGCCGCGCTGGCGCTCATACCGGAACGAAAGACCGGCGAGGCATCATCTATCCTTACCGGGACGACAAGAAAGCGGCCTTCCCGATGACCCGGATCGCCGGCGGGTGATCAGGGGACGGAAATTTTGCCGGTGGCGTCTGATTTTTTGTCTTCTGTCTTCTGTTCTCTGAAATAGCCTGAAATAGCCATCACGTCTTGCGTTTTTTCCAAAAAAAGCGCCATCCGGTTTTATCCGGATGGCGTTTTGCGT
>JAIRMN010000130.1 GCA_031258715.1 Zoogloeaceae bacterium | reverse complement strand
GCGCCAACCAGGATGTTGTCCTCGCCGTCTCCGTTCGCGTTTCCCGTCACGGCGGCAAATATCGTGCCTTCCAGGTAGTCGGCAAGCCGTTCGCCGGGTATCGGCTTGATCAGTTCGCTTACCAGGGGGAAGGCGTCCCATTCCGTTGCCGACAGGATGTCCTTGCCCACGCGCAGCAGGTCGGAAAGTTCGCGGATGGCTTCCGTCCGGTTCCCTTCCGCGCGTTCGCCGAACAGCGCTTCCACCCCAGACAGGTCGAAACGCAGGCCGACGGCGTCGATTTCCAGCGTAATGGCGTCCAGATAGGGTTTCAGGCGGGTTTGCAATAACAGTCCGTCGTAGACGGAATCGATCAGCTCGGCGTAGCTTTGTTCCAGCAGGTCGAGTTGCGTCTGGCTGATGGGAACGTAGGCGGGAGGGATTGTGACTCCGACAAGAAAACCTCCTCCCGGTGTGGTATTGGGCGGCGGCGGCGACGCGACAGCGAAGATCCTCGTGCCCGCGCCCGTCACGATGGCCGGTTCGTCGTCCTTTACCGTGACATCGACAAACGGAACGCCGTTCATGGGTTCCAGCACATGAACCAGGTATTCGATCCGGGCGATGGTTTCCCTGAATTCCGCGACGCGCGCCTGTTGCTCCAAATCCACCGTCGTCAAGACGGCTTCCGCGTTACTGCCCCCGGTTGTCAACATGGCGGCCCCAGGGTAAATCGCGTCGATGTCGTCATTCGACGCCCCCGGCGGCAGGTAACGCAGCACCATGCCCGCTTCCGCGGCTTGCGCCCGCGCTCCCATGAAATCCGAGGTCTGCGACCAGGTCGCCACTATCGACTCAATCTGTGCCCGGTAATCCGCGCGATCCATGAATCTCTAAGAAGATCATTTAAATTTTGAGCATTCAAGATATCCGATGTGTTACTATACAGATCGTATATCTCAAATCCTTTTAATGCACCTACTTCTGTAGCCCTGACAGCAAGTTCAGATGCTTCTCCTGTAATGATCGATTGTTCAATTCTGTTAATCAAAGCTTGGGAAGCAAGCCCAGAATCGATCACCACAATGCCTTGACGAGTGATGATTACATGTATTCCCGTCCCGATTGTTTGTATCACAGCCATGATACCCTCCTTCAATCTTTTATTGAAAATCCTCTGCAAATCGAGAAAATGGCAAATAAGAATACGGCTCCTATGTATCCATATTCACCAAACAATTGAATCAACAGATCGCTTAGCCAGCGCCCTCTCCCACTTGTTATCTTGGTAGCCCCTTGCGCCAAAGCGAGTGCCACATAGAAGAGAAGGAATGCGCCAACAAAAAAGTATCCTCTTCTTTTGTACGCCGGATCTAGCCATTTTCTATATCCCAATGGATCAGAATCTAGCCATTTTTCATATCTATTTTTATTTCCTGTCATTTGACCTCCTTGCATGAAGATAAAGCAAGCGTAGCCCGAATTGTAGGGTGGATTAGGCGAAGCCGTAATCCGCCGGTGCAATGCCACATTCTCCCCGGTTGCGCATTCTGTCGCAATGAATCGTCTTCTTGTCGCTCCTCGCACAGGCAGTTGGCAACACATGAGCGTCCATTGCGCCTCATGGCCTGGAGGTGGGAGGGGAGATTGCGCGGGCGGGAAGAAGCCAACCGCAACCCCGATTTTCGGAAACAGGCGCGCTCAAAACCCCGGCGCATACGTCCACTCCCGCGCCAAACCAGACGCTTGCCACGCGCTTCTACACACATCATCAGCCCTTCATCGTAAGGAAGGCACCACAAAACGTTACGAGCCGCGGGCTATCCAGAAAATTTTCTCCTTGTCAACCCATGTCACGAAACATCTTGCGGCAAACCGCGCCTCAGGCCGCTATGCGTTTCATGGGGGCGCTGCCCACGAATTCCGCCTCGTTCGCGGCCTCGTCCGGCAGATCGGCGTAGCTTTGCTCCAGCGGATCGAGCTGTGCCTGGCTGATGGGAACGTAGGCGGGAGGCATCCCGATAAAAGGGACGCTTCCTCCTGCGGGAATGTACAGCAGAGTTGGGGCGGCAGGAGACAGAGGACAGCGTCGGGAGGAAGCACACAAGATCCAGTTCGGGTTTTCAGGATATCGGGGATGCGGAGAGCCACAGGCCCAGCGCAGTCAAAAGGCCGCCCAGGTTGGCGGCGAGGATGGTGCGTTTCAGGGCGGGGACAAGCCGCGAAGGTTTTGTGGCGTAGGCGATCAGGTCGCGGGCGGCACAAAGGGAAAGCGGCAGGGCAAGGACGCCCGCCGCGGCGTAAAGGGGCAGCCCGCCCATCGTCGCCGCGAAAAGCAGCCAGAAACAGGCGAAGAGCGCAATGAGAAGATAACCCCATCGCGCCGCCTTTGGCCCCAGGCGGACGATCAGGGTGCGCTTGCCCGATTGCGCGTCCGACGCCTGATCGGGAAACTGGTTGATGTAGAGGATATTGACCACCAGAAGCGCGAAAGGCACGCCCGCAAGCCAGGGCAGGGAAGAAAAATCGCCGCGCTGGACGAAATCCGCGCCCACCGCGATCAAGGCCCAACCCGCCAGAATGGCCGGTTCGCCAACGCCCCGGCAGACGAGCTTGAAAGGCGGCGCGCAATAGGCCCAGCCCACGAAAAGCCCCGCAAGACCAATCCAGAAAAGCTTGGAAGAGGAAACCCGCATCAGCCAGAACCCGGCGAGAATGACCGCAAAGAGCAGCGCATAACCGAAAATCCTCATGTGCCGCGCGGAAATCACGCCATTGGTGATGAAGCGGCTGCCGCCGGTAAAGGGAAAAATCCGCCCAGAATTCAGGACATCCGCGCCGCTTATGAAATCGTAATAGTCGTTGATGACATTCACCCCCGCGTGCGCCGCCAGCGCGAAGAAGATCGTGACCAGCGCCCGGTCGACCTGTAGTGGCAGGCCGCTGAAATGGGCGGAGGCCAAGCCGATCAGGCAGGCGACCAGCGTAATGCTCAGAAAAGCAGGCCGGGTCGCCGCCAGATAGCGGAGAACGGGGTTTGGGAAGCGGGAAAGCGCGGGCTCCAGTGCGGGCACGGGAATTTATCCTGTTGGCGGCATTCGCATAGTATCGCCACATTCTTCCGGGTTTGCAAAGCCTTGCGGACGACGCGCGAACGAAAAACCAATCGTCATTGGACGCGGGATGGGAATCAGGAATCGGGAACCAGGGGACAGAGAGTCCGTGGATTTTTCGCTCTCAAATGCCCATTTCCGAAATGGCGGACGTAACCTCTTCGACGCCCAGCAAATAGGGCGCCAATTCGATCGTGCGCATCAGGTTGTGCGCCAGGGCGAAAAACAGCGCCACGCGCCTGGCCTTCGCCAGGCCGCGAACCCGCGCTCACGCCTCCCGCAATAGTCTACGCGCTTCTCCGGCCAGCCATTCGGCCTGTTGCCGAACCTGTCTCGCGTCTCGGCCTTCCACCATCACGCGCAGTTTGGGTTCCGTGCCGGAAGCGCGCAGCAATACCCGTCCCTCGCCTTGCAACGCCGCTTCCACCTGGGTTTTCGCGGCGGCGAGGGCCGGGTTTTCCTGCCAGGGCGCGTCCTTGGGGAGCGGGACGTTGATGAGCGCCTGCGGATAGCGTTCCAGCGCGCCCAGCAAGGTTTGGGGCGAGGCATCTTGTTGCCGGATTGCGGCGAGGACCTGCAAGGCGGCGATGATGCCGTCGCCCGTGCTGTGTTTGTCGAGGCAAAGCAGGTGCCCGGAATTCTCGCCGCCCAGAAGCCAACCCTTTTCCAGGAGTCTTTCCAGCACATAACGGTCGCCCACCTGTGTCCGCTCGAAAGGAACGCCTTGCTTTTTTAGCGCGTGTTCAAGCGCCAGATTGCTCATCAGGGTGCCGACCACACCCGCCACGGGTTGTCCCTGCGCGAGGCGGTTTTGCGCGATGACATGGAGCAACTGGTCGCCGTCGTAGATTTCGCCGTCCGGCCCGGCCATCAGGAGGCGGTCGCCGTCGCCGTCGAGCGCGACGCCCAGGTGCGCGCGATCTTCCCGCACGGCTTGGGCAAGGGTTTCCAGATGCGTCGCGCCGACGCCCGCGTTGATGTTGAGGCCATCCGGCAGGCAACCGATTGGAATCACTTCCGCGCCCAGTTCGTGGAACACGTCCGGCGCGACGTGGTAGGCCGCGCCGTGCGCGCAATCCACCACCAGCTTCAGGCCGCGCAGGTTGAGGTCGTTGGGAAAGGCGCTCTTGCAGAACTCGATGTAGCGGCCACGCGCGTCCTCGATGCGGCGGGCGCGTCCCAGGTCGGCGGAAGCCACGCATCCCATTGGTTTTTCAAGCGCCGCCTCGATTTCCAGTTCCACCGCGTCCGGAAGTTTCATGCCGAGGGAAGAAAAGAACTTGATGCCGTTGTCGTCATAGGGATTATGCGAAGCGGAAATGACCACGCCCGCCTGCAAGCGGAGCGCGCGAGTGAGGTAGGCGACGCCCGGCGTCGGCAGCGGCCCAACCAGGGAGACATCCACGCCGGCGGCGGAAAACCCGGATTCCAGCGCCGCCTCAATGAGGTAACCGGATATGCGGGTATCCTTGCCGATGAGCACGGCGGGACGCTCGCCCGGCAAAGACGCCGCCTGCCGGATCAGGGTCTTGCCCGCCGCGTATCCCAGTCTGAGCGCGAATTCCGGGGTGATCGGCGCCTCACCCACCTTGCCGCGCACGCCGTCGGTGCCGAAGTATTTTCTTTTTTCGTTCGTCATGTATTTTGACCTTTCCTGCATGTCGCAAGCGTTTCATGGATGCGTCGATTACCTGGCCTGCCGGGGTGCGCTCGTGGGTTTGCCGATAACAAGATCGCGGAAATCCGACCACTCGCCAAACCCGATGCCAAGGAGCCGGGCCAGGTCGCTTGCCGAACTGCAAAGGACCGGGTTTGACGCGCAATCGCTGGGAAATTGGGATGATTGACAGGAACGCGTGAGAATGGCAAGCGGGTTATCGGGCGTATCCTTGCCTTGCGCGTTGAAAATGACCATGTCTCCCGCGACCGCGACTTCGAAGACGAACGAGATGACAGAAGGCGTGAAGCTGAAGCCGCGCATGTGAAATGCGCAACCGGTGAATGCCTTGCCTGACGCAAGCCCTTCGGCGGAGAACGCTACGCCTGAATCATCGGGAAAGCGCACCCGATAGAATCCGAACGGGTCTTCCGTGTCCTGACAGTGCTTTCGCAGGAGCGCCAGGATGCCGGAACGATCTGCTTGAGCAGGTTCGCCAGCCTCAAATCGATGCAGGAAAAGATCGAAACTCATGCGCGCGGACATCCATGAGTTACACGCGGGCCGCTTTTCCGGCATCCCTGACCGCCGCCCAGACGGCCAGCGCGTCGCGGGTGGCGCCGACATCATGCACACGGATGATCTTCGCGCCCTTTTCGGCGGCGAGCACCGTGGTCGCCAGGGTTGCCGCCATCCGTTCTCCCACGGGTCTACCGATGATTTCCCCCAACATGCGCTTGCGGCAAAGCCCCACCAGGAGCGGCAAGCCTTCCCGTCCCAGTTCGGGAAGGCGGGCAAAAAGCGTGAGGTTGTGTTCCAGGTTCTTGCCGAACCCGAAACCGGGATCGAGCGCCAGACGTTCATCGGCGATGCCCTGTTGCCGGCAGGCGCGAACGCGTTCGTCCAGGAAAGCGCCGACCTCAGCCACCACGTCGTCATAACGTGGATCTTCTTGCATGTGGCGCGGTTCGCCCTGCATGTGCATGAGGCAGAGGCCGCAATCGCTTGCCGCCACGATTTCCAGCGCGCCGGGACTTTTCAGGGCGTTGATATCGTTTACCATGTCCGCGCCCGCTTCCAGCGCCGCCTGCATCACTTCGGGCTTGTAGGTGTCGATGGAGACGGGCGCATTCCAGCCGCGCACGGCTTCCAGTACCGGCAGCAGGCGATCCAGCTCTTCTGCCGCCGAGACCGGTCGCGCGCCGGGACGGGTGGATTCCGCGCCCAGATCGAGGATGTCCGCGCCCGCTTCCCACTGCAGGCGCGCGCGCGCGACCGCCGCTTCGACGGGATCGCGTTTCATGGAGACGTTACTGTCCGCCAGGACGACGACGCCGTCGCCTGAAAAGGAGTCAGGGGTGATATTGACGATGCCCATGATGAGCGGGCGGCCGATCGGCAGTTCGAAGCGTCCGCAGCGTAGTGTCCGGAGCATGGCTTCAGTCCGGATTCGAGGTTTCCGGAATCCAGCGCACATCTTCTTTTCCGGCGGCGCGATTCAGGAAGCGGGCGAGAATGAAAAGGAGGTCGGAGAGCCGATTGATGTATTGGCGCGCGTGTTCGGAGAGGGGAGCGATCTCCGCGAGCGCGACGAGGCTGCGTTCGGCGCGGCGGCAAATGGCGCGGGCAAGGTGGACGAGCGCGGCGGCGCGGCAGCCGCCGGGGAGGATGAAACCCTTTAGCGGCGGCAGCGCCGCGTCAAAGCGCGCCGCGTGGTCTTCCAGCGTTTTTACGTGCGCGGCTTGAATCAGGCGGCGGGTTTTGGGCGGGTCGGGGAAAGAGAGTTCGCCGCCCAGATTGAAGAGTTGGTGCTGGATATGGGTGAGCATTGCGCGAACGTCGTCGGGCAAACCGGGTTCGGCCAGCAGGAGGCCGAGCGCGGAATTGAGTTCGTCGACCTCGCCGATGGCGCGGATGCGCGGGTCGTTTTTGGCGACGCGCCCGCCGTTGCTCAGACCGGTTTGTCCCTTGTCGCCGGTGCGGGTGATGATGCTTGCGGGTCGATGCGCCATGCGTGGTTTTTCTGAAGGTGGAAGATTGCGTCACAGGGGCGGTATACTGCCACAGTTTGCGAAGCGTGTTCGCATGAATGAATAACTGCCGGGAGAATTGATGAGTCTGAAACTCGATGCCTGTGTCGCGCAACACCAGGGGGATCGCAAGGAACAACAGGACAGGCTGACGCTGATTGCGCACAAGAACGTTCCGGGCGGCGTGCTGGCGGCTGTTGCGGACGGCATGGGCGGACATACGGGCGGCGCCTTGGCGGCGGAGCAGGTGATCCACACCCTGAGCACCAATTTCCAGCGTTGGAGCGAGGAAGAAGATCCGCACGATTTCGTGACGGAAGGCCTGAACGAAGTCCATACCATGATCAAGGCTTCGCGGTTCATCAATGAAAAGGATCCGCACAGCACGGCGGTGCTCCTGATGTTGTATCCGCACAATCGGGTGTTGTGGGCGCATTGCGGCGACAGCCGTCTCTATGTTTTTCGCGGCCTGCACCTGCGCGCGCGGACGACGGATCATTCCTATGTGGAGCATCTGATCCGGTCGGGCAAAATCACGCCGGAAGAGGCCGAGACGCATCCCAACCGCAATATCCTGCTGACCTCTCTGGGCGGACAGGAAGCGCCGCGAGTGGACTTTGGCTCTCTGGACGATGTGCGGGCGGGCGACAGCTTTCTGCTCTGCTCCGATGGATTGTGGGGTTATTTCGACGATTACGAACTGGGCGCGATCATGGTGACGGGCAGCGCGCGCGAAGTCGCCAGCCAGCTCATCCGCCTGGCGCGCGCGCGCGGCGAGGGCAAGGGCGACAATATTTCCGTGGTGATCCTGAAATTCTCATGAGTCTTGCGCCCGCTCCCTTGTCCGCGCCGCTGGCGGAGGCGCGCTGTTATCACTGCGGCCTTGACATTCCCGACGACGCGAATTTTTCCCTCGTCATCAACGATGAACCGCGCGCCCTGTGCTGCGCCGGTTGTCACGCGGTAGCCGAGGCCATCGTCGCCAACGGGCTTGCCGGTTATTACCTCACGCGTGACGCCCTGCCGGAATCGCCGCGCGAAGCCATGCCCGCCGCGTTCGAACAACTGGCGCTCTTCGATCACGCCGAATTCCAGAAAAGTTTCGTGCGCGATCTGGGCGAACATGAGCGCGAAGCCTCGCTGATGCTCGAAGGGATCACCTGCGCCGCCTGCGTCTGGCTGAACGAGCGGCATGTCGGGCAGCTTTTCGGCGTCACCGGAATCGACGTCAATTACGCCACGCGCCGCGCCCGCGTCCGTTGGGACACGACGCGAATAAAGCTTTCCGACATTCTCGCCGCCATCGCCGCCATCGGGTATCGCGCCCATCCTTACGACGCCTCGCGGTATGAGGAGCTGGCGCACCGCGAGCGCCGCGAGGCGCTGTGGCGAGTCTGGGTGGCGGGCTTCGGCATGATGCAGGTGATGATGTACGCCATTCCGGTCTATCTGGCGAACGCGGGCGAAATGGCGGAAGACATCGAGACCCTGATTCGCTGGGCCAGCCTGCTCCTCACCTTGCCGGTTGTCTTTTATTCCGCCGCGCCCTTTTTCCGGGGCGCGTGGCGGGACGTGAAATTCCGGCGCGTGGGCATGGATGTTCCGGTGGCGCTGGGCATCGGCACGGCCTTTGCCGCCTCGGTCTGGGCGACCGTCACCCATACGGGAGCAGTCTATTTCGATTCCGTCTCCATGTTCGTGTTCTTCCTGCTGGGCGGGCGCTATCTGGAAATGACGGCGCGGCAAAAGGCGGTCAGTGTCGGCGAGGCGCTGGCAAAGCTCATGCCCGCCTTCTGCCAGCGATTGCCACGCATGGCGAAGGCGGGTTCGGAGACGGAACAGATCATGGTTTCGGATCTTCTGCCCGGTGACCGCGTGCTGGTGCGTCCCGGCGATGTCATTCCCTGTGACGGCGCGGTGGAGGAAGGCGTCAGCAACGCCGACGAATCGCTCCTGACCGGCGAGAGCCTTCCGGTGAGCAAACAGGCGGGCGATATGGTGACGGGCGGCTCGCTCAACATGGAAAGTCCGCTGGTGGTACGGGTGGACGCGGTGGGCGAGCAGACGCGGCTTTCCGCCATCATCCGCCTGATGGAACGCGCCGCCGCCGAAAAACCCGGCATCGTCGTCCTTGCCGACAAGGCGGCGCAGTGGTTCGTGCTGGTATTGCTTGCCGTCGCCGCGCTGACCGCCGTCGCCTGGTATGGCGTTGATAGCGAGCGCGCCCTGTGGATTACCGTTTCCGTGCTGGTCGTCACCTGCCCCTGCGCGCTGGCGCTGGCGACGCCGATTGCCCTGACCGTCGCTTCCGGCGCGTTGGCGAAGGAAGGCTTGCTGGTGACGCGCGGCCACGCGCTGGAGACCCTCGCCCGCGCCACGCATTTCGTCTTCGACAAGACCGGCACGCTGACGGTCGGCAAGCTGCGCCTCCTGGATATCGCGCCCGCGTCGGCAATGGACGCCGAAACCACACTGGGACTGGCCGCCAGCCTGGAAGCCTGGTCTGAACATCCCTTGGCGCGCGCCCTGTGCCAGGCTGCCGGGGAACGTCTCGCCGACGCGCCCCCGGAGGCGGAAGGCGTCATTGCCGAAACCGGGCAGGGCTTGCGGGGGCGCGTCGCGGGGCGGGAAGTCTTCATTGGCCGTCCCGACTACGTGTTTGCCCGCGCGGGCGCGGCGCGCTGGCCGGAGGGCTGGCGGACGGCGGGCGACACCGTGCTCGCCCTGGGCGAGGACGGAGGGAAAGACGGCAGGCGCGTCCTGGCTTTCTTTCGCCTGGGCGACGCCCTGCGTCCCGACGCCGCCCTGCTCATCCGCGATCTGGCCTCCGCCGGACGCCGAACCTTGTTGATGTCCGGCGACGCCGCGCCCGTCGTGGCGCGTGTCGCGGCGGAACTGGGCGTGGACGTGGCGGAAGGCGAAATGTCGCCGCAGGACAAGCGTGACGCCGTGAGCCGCTTGCAGGCGGCGGGCGCGGTGGTGGCGATGGTGGGCGACGGCGTGAACGACGCGCCGGTGCTGGCGCAGGCGCAGGTTTCCATCGCGATGGGTTCCGGCGCGCAACTGGCGCGCGCCCAGGCCGATCTGGTGCTGCTTTCCGAAAATCCGGGACGCCTGGCGAGCGGATTTCAGAAAAGCCGCTTCACCCTTGCCGTCATCCGCCAGAATCTCGCTTGGGCATTCCTCTATAATCTCCTCGCCCTGCCGCTGGCGATTACCGGACACGTCACGCCTTGGGCGGCGGGCATCGGCATGTCGGCAAGCTCGCTTTTCGTCGTCCTCAACGCCTTGCGCATCCAGAAAAAGGAAACCTGATGGAAAGCCTCTACCTGCTCATTCCCTTTTCTGTCGCGCTTGTTTTCGTCGTCGCCCTGATTTTCTGGCGTTCGCTCAAGGGCGGGCAGTTCGACGATCTGGAGGGACCTGGGTTTCGCATCCTGATGGACGACGATCTGCCCCAAAAACCGCAAACTTCAGACGCCAGCGTGAGCCTGGCGTCCGACGGGATTTTCAAGGCATATGACATTCGCGGCATCGCCGGCAAGACGTTGACGCCGGAAATCGTGCGGCAAATCGGTTTTGCCTTGGGGCAACTGGCGCTGGAAAAGAACGCGCGGGCGGAAACCCCTCCCGCGATTGCCGTGGGGCGTGACGGGCGGCTTTCCGGCCCGGAATTGGCGGAGGCGCTGATGGCGGGCATTTGCGCGGCGGGCGTCGAGGCCATCGACATCGGAGCCGTGCCGACGCCGGTCACGTACTTTGCCGCGCATGAACTCGGCTGCCTGTCCTGCGTTTCCGTCACCGGCAGCCACAATCCGCCCGACTACAACGGCCTGAAAATGGTCATCGCCGGGGAAACGCTGGCGCTCTCGGCCATACAGGACTTGAAGCGGCGCGTCCGTTTGTCCTCGCCTGTCCCCGCCGCCCGTCCGCCGGGCAGGAAAACGAAGGCGGATCTGCGCGCCGCTTATCTCGCGCGCATTCTGGGCGACGTCAAGCTTGCCCGCCCCTTGAAAATCGTCATGGATTGCGGGAACGGCATTGCCGGCGGCATCGCGCCGGAACTTTTTCGTCGCCTGGGTTGCGCGGTCGATCCGCTTTTCTGCGAAGTCGATGGCCGTTTTCCCCACCATCATCCCGATCCTTCCAAACCGGAAAATCTCGCCGACCTGATTTCGCGCCTGGAAACGACGGACGCCGAAATCGGCATTGCCTTCGATGGCGACGGCGACCGTCTGGGCGTGGTGACGAAGGATGGCGAGATCATCTATCCCGACCGCCAGTTGATGCTCTTTGCCGCCGACGTGCTCACGCGCGCGCCGGGCGGCGAAATCCTCTACGACGTCAAGTGTTCCCGCCTTTTGGCCGAATGGATACGCGCGCACGGCGGCAAGCCGCTGATGTGGAATACCGGTCACGCCTTGATCAAGGCCAAACTGAAGGAGACCGGCGCGCCGCTGGCTGGGGAAATGAGCGGTCATATCTTCTTTGCCGAACGCTGGTATGGCTTCGATGACGGCCTTTACGCGGGCGCGCGCCTGCTGGAACTCCTGAGCCGCGCGCCGGACGCCAATCCCGTGCTCCACGCCCTGCCCAAGGCCGTCTCCACGCCGGAACTCAACATTGAAATGGCGGAAGGCGAACCTTTCTCGCTGGTGGAAAAACTGAAGGCCACGGCGGTCTTTACTGACGAGCGCGAACGCATCACGCTGGACGGCATTCGCGTCGAATACGCCGACGGCTTCGGTCTCGTCCGTCCTTCCAACACGACGCCGGTCGTTGTCCTGCGTTTCGAGGCCGATACGCCCCAGGTACTGGCCCGCATCCAGGAAGACTTCCGCCGCGCCCTGACGACAGCCTGGCCGGGCCTGGCTTTTCCCTTCCAACCGCCTGGAAATCCGATACCGCCGCCGGGCGCAAACCCCGAACCCCCAGCGGAAAACAAATCAAGTGTCAAGCCTCAGGAGTCAGGAGACAGCATACCCCTGCCTCGTCATCGTTCCGGAGCAAAATGACAGGCTCTGCGGCCCGCGAGAGCAATTCAGGCGGCGGATGCGCGCCATCGGGAACGCCGGAGCCACCAAATAAAGGCCGACTGGATTGCTTTGTTCCGAGGAATGCGAGGGAGGAGCCTTGCCGCAAAGCGCGGCGCGACCTGAAACGCATCCAACCCCGTCATTGCGAGGAGCGAAGCGACGAAGCAATCCAGACGTATAATCCGCGGCGCGAAGCGGCGGTAACTTTTCTGTCCTCTGTCTTCCGTCCTCCGTCCCTATCCCGTGATCTCGTATAATTTTATCCTTTCATTCGGCAGCCGAACCTATGCGCGCAAATCCTTCCTGCGTCTCTTTCACCCCCCTGACCGGCGCGCTCCGCGCCCTCGCCATCGACGCCATCCAGGCAGCCCATTCCGGACACCCCGGCGCGCCGCTCGGCATGGCGGAAATCGCCGAAGTCCTCTGGCGGCGACACCTGAAGCACAACCCCGCCAATCCCGCCTGGCCCGACCGCGACCGCTTCGTGCTCTCCAACGG
>JAIRMN010000128.1 GCA_031258715.1 Zoogloeaceae bacterium | reverse complement strand
AAGCCGCCTATTCGATGATTTTCGAGACGACGCCCGCGCCGACGGTGCGGCCACCCTCGCGGATGGCAAAACGCAAGCCTTCTTCCATCGCAATCGGGGCAATGAGCTTCACCTCGATCGACACATTGTCTCCCGGCATCACCATCTCCGTGCCTTCCGGCAGGGTGACGGCCCCGGTGACATCCGTCGTCCGGAAGTAAAACTGCGGACGGTAATTCGCAAAGAACGGCGTGTGACGCCCCCCTTCATCCTTCGAGAGCGCGTAAATCTCACCCGTAAAATGCGTGTGCGGCGTGATGCTGCCGGGCTTGCAGAGCACTTGCCCGCGTTCCACGTCCTCGCGCTTCGTGCCGCGCAGGAGCGCGCCGATGTTGTCCCCGGCCTGACCCTGGTCGAGCAGTTTCCGGAACATCTCCACGCCCGTGCACACCGTCTTTTGCGTCGGACGGATGCCCACAATCTCGATTTCCTCGCCCACCTTGATGACGCCGCGCTCCACGCGCCCCGTCACCACTGTGCCGCGTCCGGAAATCGAGAACACGTCTTCGATCGGCATCAAGAACGGCTGGTCGATCGCCCGCTCAGGCGTCGGAATGTAACGATCCAGTTCTTCCGCGAGCTTCAGGATCGACGGCTCGCCAATCTCGGACGGGTCGCCTTCCAATGCCTTCAGCGCCGAACCCTTGACGATGGGAATGTCGTCGCCCGGAAATTCGTACTTCGAGAGAAGCTCGCGGATTTCCATTTCCACGAGTTCCAGAAGTTCCGCGTCATCGACCTGGTCGGCCTTGTTCATGTACACCACGACGTAGGGCACGCCCACCTGGCGGGAGAGCAGGATGTGCTCGCGCGTCTGCGGCATGGGGCCGTCGGCGGCGGAAACGACGAGGATCGCCCCGTCCATCTGCGCCGCGCCGGTAATCATGTTCTTCACGTAGTCGGCGTGGCCCGGACAGTCCACGTGCGCGTAGTGGCGATTGGCCGTCTCGTATTCCACGTGCGCGGTGTTGATGGTGATGCCGCGCGCCTTTTCTTCCGGCGCGGCGTCGATCTGGTCGTAGGCTTTCGCCTCGCCGCCAAACTTCTTCGACAATACCGCCGTGATCGCCGCCGTCAGCGTCGTCTTCCCGTGATCAACGTGTCCTATCGTCCCCACATTCACGTGCGGCTTCGTCCGCGAAAACTTTTCCTTTGCCATTTTGCAACTCCCCAAAAACCAAACAAAAAAAGAACCGGAAAACCGATGGTGCCCATGGGCAGGATTGAACTGCCGACCTCTCCCTTACCAAGGGAGTGCTCTACCACTGAGCCACATGGGCGAATGCTTGTCTGCCGTACTGGAGCGGGTGAAGGGAATCGAACCCTCGTCTTAAGCTTGGAAGGCTTCGGCTCTGCCATTGAGCTACACCCGCAACACCTGCTGTCAGAGGCTCTGGTGGAGGGGGAAGGATTCGAACCTTCGAAGGTAGAACCGTCAGATTTACAGTCTGATCCCTTTGACCGCTCGGGAACCCCTCCAGACAGAAACATGGAATTATCCAGAGCGCCTCCATTCTTGTCAACCGGTGAACGGGAACAGAAGACAAAGGATAGAGGACAGAAAAGTTACCGGCGTTTTGCGCCGCTGGTTGCGCATCTGGATTGCTTCGTCGCTTCGCTTCCGAGAATGATGGGGCTGGGCGTGTTCCAGGTCGCGCCGCGCTTTTAATGAGGCTATGGGCGCTCTGTCTCCTGACTCCTGATTCCTGATGTGCGAAAATACCGGCCTCTGTTTCTTTACCGGAAAACGATGTTCATGCAGGAAAAATATATCCCCGCCGAAATCGAGCGGGCGGCTCAGGATCATTGGCGCGCGACGGCGGCGGATCGGGCGGTGGAGGTTGGCGGCAAGCCCAAATACTATTGTCTTTCCATGTTCCCCTACCCTTCCGGCTGGCTGCACATGGGGCATGTGCGCAACTACACCATCGGCGACGTATTGGCGCGCTACCACCGGATGCTAGGCGAAAACGTGTTGCAGCCCATGGGCTGGGACGCCTTCGGGATGCCTGCGGAAAACGCGGCGCTGGTAAACCAGACGCCGCCCGCGCACTGGACGCGCCAGAACATCGACGGCATGAAACAGCAGCTTCAGCCGCTGGGTCTTTCCATCGACTGGCAACGCGAACTGGCTACCTGCGCGCCGGATTATTACCGCTGGGAACAATGGCTTTTTACGCGCCTTTTTGAAAAGGGATTGATCTACAAGAAACAGGGGACAGTCAATTGGGATCCGGTCGATCAGACGGTATTGGCGAACGAGCAGGTAATCGACGGGCACGGCTGGCGTTCCGGCGCGCTCATCGAAAAGCGCGAAATCCCCATGTACTACATGAAAATCACCGCCTACGCCGAGGAACTGCTCGCCGGACTGGAAACCCTGACGGGATGGCCGGAAGAAGTGCGCCTGATGCAAAAGAACTGGATCGGCAAGAGCGTGGGCGTACGCTTGGCCTTCGTCCTGGCGGAGGAGACGTATCCGGAACAAAAACTCTGGGTATTCACGACCCGGGCCGACACGCTGATGGGCGTCACCTTCGTCGCCGTCGCCGCCGAGCATCCGCTCGCCACTCACGCGGCGAAAGACAACCCGGCGCTTGCCGCCTTCATCGCAGAATGCAAGAAAGGCAGCGTCGCCGAAGCAGATTTCGCCACGATGGAAAAGAAAGGGATGCCCACGGGACTCTTCGCGCGTCATCCGCTCACCGGCGAGAAAATTCCGGTTTGGGTCGGCAATTACGTACTGATGGGCTACGGCGAGGGCGCGGTAATGGCGGTTCCGGCGCATGACGAACGCGATTTCGCCTTCGCGCAAAAATACAGCCTGCCCATCAAACAGGTCATCGGCGTGACGAATGAGGCCTTTTCGGTCGACCATTGGCAGGAATGGTATGGTGACAAGCATCGCGCCGTCTGCGTCAATTCCGGCAAATACGACGGCCTTGCCCACGCGGAAGCGGTGGAGGCCATCGCCGCCGATCTCGCCTTGGCGGGACTGGGCGAAAAGGAAGTGCAATGGCGGTTGCGCGACTGGGGCGTTTCCCGCCAACGTTACTGGGGCTGCCCGATACCCATCGTGCATTGCGAGGACTGCGGCGACGTGCCGGTGCCCGACGATCAGCTTCCCGTCGTGTTGCCGGAAAACGTGACCATCACCGGCGCGGGTTCGCCGCTTTCCCGGATGCCGGAATTCTTCGAGACCGTTTGCCCGAAGTGCGGCAAACCCGCCCGGAGGGAGACGGATACCCTGGATACCTTCGTCGAATCCTCCTGGTATTTTCTGCGCTACGCCTGCCCGGACAACGATGGGGCCATGCTCGACGAACGTGTGGATTACTGGTGCGCGGGCGGGATCGACCAGTATATCGGCGGCATCGAACACGCCATTTTGCATCTGCTCTACGCCCGTTTCTTTACCCGGCTCGTCCGTGACGCCGGCCTGATCCACCTTTCCGAACCCTTTAAAAACCTCTTGACGCAAGGCATGGTGGTCGCGCCCACCTTTTACCGGCTGGACGCGGGTGGCAAGAAACATTGGATCAATCCCGCTGAGGTGGAGGTTAAAACCGATGAACATGGCCGCCCCGTGGGCGCGACTGCGAAGGCCGACGGGCAGCCGGTATCCATCGGCGGCATTGAAAAAATGTCGAAGTCCAAAAACAACGGCATCGCGCCGCAGACCCTGATCGACCGGTATGGCGCGGACACTGTGCGCCTCTTCATGATGTTCGCCTCACCGCCCGAACAGTCGCTGGAATGGTCGGACGCGGGCGTGGAAGGCGCTTTCCGCTTCCTGCGCCGGGTGTGGAAACTCGCGTATGCGCATGTTGGCCGGGGCGTGACCGCCGCCAATTCCGGCAACGCCGGACTAACGGAAGAACAAAAGAGCCTGCGCAGGAAGCTGCACCAGACTATCGGCAAGGTGCGCAACGATTATGGCCGCCGTCTGCAATTCAACACCGCCATCGCCGCCATCATGGAACTTTTGAACGCCTGCGACAGGACGGATTTGTCCGACGACGCCGGAGGCGCGCTGGCGCAGGAACTGCTCGAGGCCGTCGTCCTGATGCTCTTTCCCATCGTTCCGCACATCGGACAGGCGCTTTACGCCGAATTGAAGCCGGGCGTGGACGCGGCGCGCGCGGCCTTTCCCCAAGCCGACCCGGCGGCGCTCGCGCAGGATGAAATCGAACTCATGATCCAGGTGGGCGGCAAGCTGCGCGGACAGATCAGGATTCCGGCAAACGCGGATGCCGCCGCCATTGAAGCCGCCGCGCTGGCGACAAAAGCCGCGCGAAAGTTCATGGACGGCAAGCCCGCCAAGAAGGTGATCGTCGTGCCGGGGCGGTTGGTAAATATCGTTGTCTGACCCGGAGATTCGCATGTACCCTTCCTTGTTTCGCTTCACGCTGGCCGGCATTCTGGCCTTCGCGCTCTTCGCCTGCGGCTTTCAATTGCGCGGCGCGATACATTTGCCGTACAAAAGCCTCTATGTTGCCGTTCCCGCCGCCTCCACGCTGGGGATGGAACTGCGCCGCCAGATTCGCGCCAACCAGCCTGACCTGCTCGTGAAAGACGAAAAGAAAGCTGAGGTCGTCCTCCGCCAGATCTCCTTCACGCGCGAGCGGGAAATTGCCACACTAAACGCCGATGGGCAGGTGCGCGAATACCAGTTGCGCCTCGTCTACAGTTTCCGCCTGGAAAACCCGGCGGGCGCGCCGCTCACCCAGGCAAGCGACATCGTGCTGCTGCGCGAAATCACCTATGACGACAACCAAGTGCTTTCCAAGGCGCAGGAAGAAGATTTCCTCTGGCAGGACATGGAAAAAGACTTGGTACAGCAAATCCTGCGGCGATTGGCGACCCAAACCCCGGTTGTTCCGGAAAATGACGCGGATGCCGCCAAAACACCCGCCGGAACGCCTCCATGCTGCTGAAGGCGGAAAAATTCGCCGAACAGCTGAAAAAAGGGAAGCTGGCGCCGCTCTATGTCGTCTATGGCGACGCGCCGCTCCTGGTGCTGGAAGCTGCCGACGCCCTCCGCGCCGCCGCGCGCCGGGAGGGGTTCGACGAACGCGAGACGCTCACCGCGCTGCCGGATTTCGACTGGAATCAGCTCGCCGTCGCCACCGGCAACCTTTCCCTCTTTGGCGGCAGGAAAGTCGTGGAACTACGCATCCCGAACGGAAAACCCGGCAAGGGCGTCAGCGTCCTGATCGACCATTGCCAGCGAATGGCGCGACAGGGCAACCCGGATAACCTTCTGATCGTCAGCGTACCGCAAATGGAATGGAAGGACGAAAAGACCACTTGGTTTACCGCGCTTTCCAATGCGGGCGTCTGTTTCAAATTCACGACGCCCGCCCTGGCCGACCTGCCGGACTGGATCGCCGATCGGCTTGTGCGGCAGGGGCAAAAGGCGGATCGGGCGGGGCTGGCCTTCATGGCCGAACGGGTGGAAGGCAATCTTCTGGCCGCGCATCAGGAAATCCAGAAACTGGCGCTCCTCTACCCGCCGGGGCTGCTGGGCGAGGCACAAATCCGCGACGCGGTGCTGAATGTCGCGCGCTATCGCATCGACGACCTGCGCGAGACGTTTTACGCCCGCGATTTCGGGCGCTTCGCCCGCGCGCTGGAAGGTCTGCGGCAGGAAGGCGAAGCCCCGCAACTGGCGCTCTGGGCGATAACCGAAGAACTCCGCGTCCTGATACAACTTCAGACGGGATTGAAACAGGGACTGCCCTTCAACACGCTCTGCCGCGACCTGCGCATATGGGGTGCGCGCCAACAATCCCTGCAACAGGCCGCCCGAACCTTCACCCGCGCCGCCCTCCATCACGCCCTGACCGCCGCCGCCCGCCTCGACCGCCGCATCAAGGGACTGGATCGCAGCGGCAGCGGCGATGTTTGGGAAGGCTTTTTGCGCTTGGGAATGAGCCTCCGGGGGGCTTGAATCAGGGGGCAGGAGACAGAGAAATGTTCACACCATGAACTCTTGCCAAAGGCGAGCTTCCAACGTTTGGCAGGGTTCCAGAACTCGACTTCGGCGATGGAAAAGTCATTCGGTCGATAAGGGAAATGGTTTTTCGCGTGCCCCTTAAGCCAAGCAACCATGTCCTTGTATTTTTCGGCGCCGGGTTTGGAGAGGACATTCAGTAGCCGTTCATACCCAAAAGCACCCCCGCAGTCTTCCGGCGGGCAGGCGCGTTCCCCGAAGACGCATATGGGATATACTTTGTGGTGGCACCCTTGAGCAGAATGCCTTCAAAAGCACATTTTGGCGCCAATTATCCCCGAAATCGTAATGATATGTTGCGTTAAACCCCAGGCGCGGTGAAGCAAGCGGAGATGGGCGCTTCCCATCCAGGGAGGAGATCATCGTGATCGATTTCCATATCGGGGATTCCAATCTTGACAGGTTCTCGACCGCGGGGTTTTCTGATCTGATATTCATACAGGTGGTAGTCGAGCCAGCCCATTGCATCTTGGATCGCTACGCGCAGGTACCGGAACGAATACTCGGCGGGGACTTGGATATGACGCCAGATCGGTGGGTCGATCTCCAGCAGCGCTATGCGAAATTGGTAAATCAGTTTGTTGGTCATGTGATCCGTCTGGAGAGTTTCAATATTCAAAATCAGGAATGCATCGCTTGCGACGCGCCCTGTTGGAATATAATGCCAAGCGATAGCCTGTGATGAGGCAACAGAGGGAGAAGTGCGCTGGCGGTTGCGCCGCATGGACAAGACTCCGCTGAAGAAACGATCGATCCGAAGGCGCTGCTCGATCCATTTGAAGAACGGTTCCACCCGCTCTCCGGGTCAGGGGACGAAAAGCGCGATGGATTCGGTGTGGGCGGTATGCGGAAACATGTTGATGACGCCTGCCGCAAGAAAGCGGTAGTCCTTCTGATGAACCAGGATGGCGGCGTCGCGGGACAAGGTGGCGGGATTGCAGGAAACATAGACGACGCAAGCCGGCGCGTCTTTTTCCCGCGCGGCGGGCAGGGACTTGATGACTTCCAGCGCCCCTTCGCGGGGCGGATCTATCAGGTATTTGTCGATAGTCCCCAGCGTGCGCAGGGATTCCGGCGTCGCGGCAAAAAGGTTAGCGGCGGCAAAACGGACGCGCCGCGCAAGGCCGTTCTCTTCGGCGGCGTCGCGCGCGCGTTCGACGAGATGGGCGTTTCCTTCGATCCCGACCACCTGCGCGCCCTTCCTGGCGACGGGCAGGCTGAAATTGCCCAAGCCGCAGAACAGATCGGCCACCATTTCACCGGGGCGCGGATCAAGCAGCGCCAGGGCGCGGCGAATCAGCACACGGTTGATGTCGTGATTAACCTGGATGAAATCATTGGGCTGGAAAGCCATGCGGAGCGCGAATTCCGGCAGGTGGTAATCCAGTTCCGTTCCCGGCAAGGGATGAAAACGGCAGACGCTGTCCGGTCCCTTCGCCTGCAGGTAGAACATTATCCGGTGTTCATCGGCAAACGCGCGCAACAGGGCTTCGTCCGCCGCCGTCGGCGATTCCAGTATCCGCAGCGCCAACGCGAGGCCGCGTTCGCCAACGGCGACTTCCACCTGCGGCAGGCGATCGCGGATGGAAAGGCGATCGATCAGCTCGCGCAGGGGCAGGAGCAAGGCGGACGTGGCGGGATGCAGGACGGGACAAGCCTGGATGTCGGCGATATAACTGCTGCGCCTTTCGTGAAACCCGACCAGCACTCCGCCTTTCTTTTGCACCCGGCGCACGCTCAGGCGCGCCTTGCGGCGATAGCCCCAGGCGGGACCCTGGATCGGCGGCAGGATTTCTTCTGCCCTGACGCGCCCGATATGCCAGAGATTGTCTTCCAGCACCCGCTGCTTGACGGCAACCTGCGCGAAAAATTCCAGGTGCTGCATGGCGCAACCGCCGCAAACGCCGAAATGCGGGCAGCGCGGCGTCACCCTGGCGACGGCGGGACGAAGGACGCGCACGAGATGCGCCTGCTCGTAATGGGGTTTCCTGCGATAGCTCGCGTATTCCACGGTTTCGCCCGGCAAGGCGTCGTCGATGAAAATGGCCTTACCGTTTTCGCGGGCAATGCCCCTAGCTTCTGCGTCCAGGGCTTCAATCACGCCTATCGGCATGGGCGCTCCCAAAAAATTCGCAATTCTATCAATGTATTCGGTAAACTAGCGCGCATGACATACTCCATCCACGAATCCTGGAACGAACTGCAAGCCAATTTCGAACAGATATTGGCGCGGGTGAAACAGGAACTCTGCATCTTCGACGACGACCTGGCACATCTGGGTTTGCGGCAGGCGGGATGTTTTGGTCTCCTGCAAGGGTTCCTGCTGCAAAATCCGAGATCGATCGCGCGGATTGTCCTGCGGCGCACGGATCGATTGCACCAGGATCATCCGCGCCTGGTGCGGCTTGTCGCCAATCAATCGCACCGCGTCGAAGTGCGCCGGATTCCGGATTCCTTGCAGGCCCTGCGTGACGCCATCGTCGTCGCGGATGGCCAGCATACCCTGACGCGCCCTGAACTCACGCATCCGCGCGCCGTGTGCATCCTGGATGACCCGACGGAAACCATGCCTTACGCGCAGCGGTTTTCCGAAATCTGGGCAGAGCAGGGTACGCCATTTGCGCCAACGACATTGGGATTGTATTGATGGAATGTTTCGAACACAGTTTTACATTTTCCTTCGCAAACTTTCTGCTGCTGCGCTGCAACATCCCAAAATACTTGCTATAATCACCCGTCAACCAGACGTTGTCTGGTTAAAGGTTTTGTTCTGTCACCCCATTTAAAGGATCAAACATGAAACAGTCTCTCCTTGTTGTTGCTTTGCTCGCGCTGGCCGTGTCCGCTTGTGGCGATACCCAGCAAACCCCGCCGCCTGCTGAAACGCCCGCCGCTGTCGAACCTGCCGCCGCGCCCGTTGATACCGCCGCGCCCACCGAAGCCGTTACGACAGATGTCGCTGCCCCCGCTGAAGCCGCAACCGACGATGCTACCGCCCCCGCTGAAGCCGTTCCTGCCGAAGCCGCGCCCGCTGAAGCCGCAACCAGTACCGAAACGCCTGCCGCCCAGTAATTTTCCGGTAGTCCATCGGCAAAAAGCAGGGTGCAATACCCTGCTTTTTTTTGTGCCGCCGGAATCCAGATCCGCGCAATAAAAAAGCGCCGATGAACACGGCGCTTTATATGGGAACCGGTTTTTTCAGTCGTCGCTGCCCATGAACTGCATGGCGAAGCGCAGCACATACCAGAGCATCAGGGCGACGGAGGCAAAGAGATGCAGCGCCGCGCCCGCAGGGCGGTCAAGCGGATAATGACGCAGGATGGCGGAAGTGTCATACAGGATGCAGCCCCCCGCGAACAGGATCATGACCGCCGAAAACCAGATGCCCAGCGAGAAGCCAAAGACGATGCTGGCCACGATCGCGCCCAGGGCAATCAGGCCGCCGATGCGCAACATGCCGCCAAGGAAGGAGAAATCCTTCTTGCTGCTGATGGCAGTCCAGGTCAGCCCGCCGACGAGAAGCGCGGTAGCGAACACGGCGACCGGAATTACGCCCTGCATATGCGCGGCAATGGCAAAAAGCGGCGAGAAAATGACGGCTTCCGCAATGACGTAAAGCCCAAGTCCCGCCGTCTGGGTCGTGTTGCTCCCCGCCTTGTCGGCAATGGACGAGGCCAGCCAACCCACAACCATGAAACCGCCCAGGAAGAGCAGCCAGGTGTATTGCGACGTGGCGATGATCATCAGCATCGCGTTGCCAAAGCCACTGAAATACAAGACGAAGGAGAGCAGGGCAAAGGCGACGATGGCCCCGCTCAGATAGGCGTAGGTCTTGACGACAAAGCGGGAACGAGTGATGCCGCTCGCTTCCTGCGCCTCGCCCACGGATGACAGAAATTCACTCATGATGGAAATCCTCATTGGGGTACATGAAAAACGGCGTCATTCGGAAGACGATTCCGGATGACGACACGGGCGAAACATACCATATTCTCGAATCGCAGTGAAACGGGAAATTCCGGAAAGGCAAATCCCGCCCGCCGCATTCAAGGCAGGCTGTACAGGTAGGCGGCGACGGATTCGATGTCGGCGTCTTTCAGGGGCGCGGTGGCGCTGGTCATTTGCGGCTCCTGCCGTTCGCCGGTCTTGTCGCGGTAGCGGGTGATGGCGCGAACCAGATAGTCCATGTGCTGGCTGGCCGTGCGCGGGATCACCTCGTTGCCGTGCGCGTTTTCGCCGTGACAACGCTGGCAGAGCCGGGTATAGACTACCTTGCCCTTTGCGACCAGGGCTGCATTTGGCGTGCCGGGCTTGGGATTCTGGCTGGCGTAATAGAGGGAAATGTTGATTTTCTCCTCTTCGCTCAGCAAGGAGATGACGCCTTGCATGAATTCGTCCTTGCGCTGCCCCTTGCCGAACTTGCGGGTTTGCTCCAAGACGTAGTCCGCGTTTTGCCCCGCCAGGTTGGGGACATCCTGCTGTCGGCTGATGCCGTTCTTGCCGTGACAATTGACACAGAAGGACGAGGCCTTGCGGCCTTCTTCCTGCGCGTTCTTCAGGGCTTGCGGGTTACGCAGGACGGCTTGCAGCTGCGGATCGACCGCCTGCGCCGAAGCGCAGAGGAATCCCGCGCAGAGGATTCCCAGGATGCATGTTATGCGTTTACGGTTTTGCATTCACTTTCTCCTTCTCTTTTATTCTACCGTACTTAACGAACGAATGAAGTGCTCTCGATAAAATTTTAATTCGTCGATGGATTCATAAATGTCCGCCAACGCCTCATGCGCGCCGCGCTTCTGGAACCCTTTGAGCAGCGTCGGCGCCCAGCGTTTGCAGAGTTCCTTCAGTGTGCTCACGTCCAGATTGCGATAGTGAAACCAGCTTTCCAGCTTGGGCATGTAGCGCGCCATGAAGCGGCGATCTTGGCAGATGCTGTTGCCGCACATGGGCGAGGTCGCGGCGGGCGCAAACGACTGGACAAAGGCATAGGCATCGGCTTCCGCCCGCGCCTCGTCGCAGGCCGAAGCGCGCACCCGCTCAATCAGCCCGGAGCGGGCGTGGGTTTTCTGGTTCCATTCGTCCATGCCTTTCAGGACGGCCTCAGGCTGGCGAATGACCCAGACCGGCGATTCGGCAAGCACATCGAGGTTGGCATCCGTGACCACGATCGCCAGTTCGATGATGCGATCCGAATCGGGATTGAGTCCCGTCATTTCCATGTCCAGCCAGATGAGGTTTGTCGCGTCGCGTACCATATAATTGGATTGCTCGGAATTTGGAGTTGTTATTGTGGCATAGCTTACAGGAAACGCTTGCCTCTTTTCGCCAGAAATTATCAGGAATTGTTAATCGTGCCCGAACGCTTCCAGGTTGTGCTGATCGTTGTCCTGCTGTCCTACATTGCGCTGCGCGTCGTGCTTTTGACGCGGCAGGCGCGCTGTGTCGCCGCCCATCGCGGTGCCGTGCCCGCCGCTTTTTCCGGTCACATTCCGCTTGCCGCGCATCAGCGGGCGGCGGATTACACGCGGGCGAAAATCCTGTTGGAATATGCGGCGCTGGCGGTGGAAACCAGCTATTTCCTGGCGCTCACCTGGGGCGGCGGCTTACAGGCCCTGCACGATTTCTGGTCGGCGCATACGACGCACCCGCTGGTCTATGGCGTCAGCCTGATCGCCAGCGTCGCCGTCCTTTCCAGCCTCCTGGACATCCCGCTGAACCTTTACCGGCAGTTCCGGCTGGAAGTCCGCTTCGGCTTCAATCGCATGACGCCCGGCCTGTTTTTTTCCGATCTCCTGAAGCAGATTCTGCTTTTCGTCCTCCTGGGACTGCCGTTCCTGGCGGCGGCGCTCTGGCTGATGCGGGTCATGGGCGAATACTGGTGGTTTCATGTCTGGCTGGCATGGATGGCCTTCAATCTCCTGATGTTCTTCGTGTATCCATTATGGGTTTCGCCGCTCTTCAACAAATTTACGCCGCTCCCCGACGGCGAGGTGAAGGCGCGGGCAGAAGCCCTGTTGCGACGGGAAAATTTCGGCAAGCGCGAATTTTTCGTCATGGACGGCTCCCGCCGATCCAGCCACGGCAACGCCTATTTCACCGGCTTCGGCAAGGCGCAGCGCATCGTGTTCTTCGATACCTTGCTCACGCGCCTCACGCCGCCGCAGATAGAGGCTGTGCTGGCGCATGAGCTGGGGCATTTTCGCCATCGCCATCTCATCCGGCGCATTGCGCTCATCTTTATCGTCTCACTGGGCTTTCTCGCCCTGCTGGGGCAACTGCTCTTCGCGCCCTGGTTCTTCCAGGGACTGGGGGTGGACGCGGCGCAAAGCGGCAACGCGGCGCTGGCGCTGGTGTTGTTCAGCCTGGTCGTTCCCCTGTTTGCCATTTTGTTCAACCCAGCGTTCCATCATTTTTCCCGCCGCGATGAATTCCAGGCCGACGCCTACGCCGCCCGCGCGAGTTCGGCGGACAATTTGATCGCCGCCCTGATTCGGCTTTATGAGGACAATGCCGCGACGCTCACGCCTGACCCGCTCTATTCGTGCTTTTATGATTCGCATCCGCCCGCGATGACACGCATCGCGCGGCTGATGACGCTCGCTGCCGATAATCCCGCGCCCGCCGCCGCTTGAACGCCTCCTCCTTGCTCTTCTCCGGCCTCGTCGTCGTCGCCCACGGACGCCAGTATCGCGTCCGGCTTGCCGACGGCGAAGAATGGTTGTGCGCACCCAGGGGCAAGAAAAGCGAGGCCGTCTGCGGCGACCGCGTAGAAGTGCGCGGCAGCCCCGGCGGACAGGGCGTCATCGAACGGGTAGAGGCAAGAAAAACCCTGCTCTACCGCTCCAACGCCCTGCGTGAAAAACGGATTGCCGCCAACGTCGACCAGCTCATTTTCGTGGTCGCCGCCGAACCCGCCTTCTCGACGACGCTCCTCAACCGCTGCCTGGTCGCGGCGGAAGCCGAAGGCATTTCTTCGCTCATCGTGCTGAACAAAAACGATCTGGCCGACAAGCTGCCGCTGGCGCGGCAACGCCTTGAACCGCTGGCGGAACTGGGCTATCCGCTTTTGGAGCTTTCCGCAATCAATAATGCCAATACCCTTATCCCCTATCTGGAAGGCAAGACCAGCGTGCTGGTCGGGCAATCGGGCATGGGTAAATCCACGCTGATCAACGCCCTGATTCCCGGCGTCGCTGCCGCCACGCGGGAGATTTCCGCCGCGCTCTCCTCCGGCAAACACACCACGACCCACGCCCGGCTGTATTTTCTGAATCCGCGAAGCCGCCTCATCGATTCCCCCGGCCTACAGGAATTCGGCCTGGGACACCTAGATTTCGCCGCCCTCGAACACGCCTTTCCGGAGTTTGCCGCCCATCTGGGCGGTTGTCGCTTTCGCAACTGCCGCCATCAGCAGGAACCAGGCTGCGCCCTGCAAGCGGCGGTGAAGGCCGGAGGGATTGCGGCGGAACGGCTGCGACTCTTCCAATCCCTGGTGCGCGAAAACCGCCTGTAGCCACGACGGGCGAGGGGCTTCACGCTATGCTGGCGCGCTTTTCGCGTTTTCCCTGTAGATTTGCCGCGCGCGGCACAGGTCTTCCCATGCCTTGGCTTTTTCCGGCAGGCTGCGGAGCAGGTAGGCCGGATGGTAGCTGACGACCACGGGTATCGCGCCGAAGGACAAGGGTTTTCCGCGCAGGGCGGAAAGGCTGCGATCATCGTTGAGCACGCTATGCACGGCGGATTTTCCCAGGAGCACGATCAGCCGGGGCGCGACGAGCGCAATCTGGCGCAGCAGGAAGGGACGGCAGGCCGCCATTTCTTCGGCGGTCGGTGTGCGGTTGCCTTCCGGACGGCATTTGACGGCATTGGCGATATAGACGTTCTGGTCGCGTCGAAGGCCGATGGCAGCGAGCATGTTGTCCAGGAGCTTACCCGCCTGTCCGACGAAAGGCTCGCCCTTGGCGTCTTCTTCTGCGCCTGGCCCTTCGCCCACGAAGAGCCAGTCTGCCGTCCGGTCGCCAACGCCCGGCACGGCTTGCCGACGCCGCGCGCACAGGCCACAGGCGCGACATTCCTGGATGGCCTGCGTCAGGCCCGCCCAGTCCAGCGCGGCAATCGTCGCCGCCCGCCTGTCGTCATCCGCGCCGGAGAGGATATCCCTTGGGGCGTCGACGGGGACGCTGACCACAGGCGCGGATGCCTGGGGCGCGGCGGGTTCTTCGATGGAAACGGATGGTTCCGCTTTCGGCGTTTCGTCGCGTCCCGCCGCCTCCTGGCGCAATTGCCAGAGGGTGTAGCCCATTTCCCGCAAGATGATGGCTTGTTCACGCATGGCTCATTCCTTCCAGTTATTCAGTCCGGCGCAGAACAGCAACGCGTCTTCGCGGCCTTCGTCGTTCGGATAATAGGCTTTGCGCAGGCCGATTTCCTGAAACCCGAAAGCGCCATACAGCGTCCGCGCGCGCTGGTTGGAAACGCGCGTTTCCAGATACATGCGTTGCATGTTGGCGGCGGCGGCGTCTCGCAAGGCGTGGCGCAGGAGCCTTGCGCCCAGTCCCTGCCGCTGCATGGCGGGCGCGACCGCGAGATTGAGCAGATGCGCCTCGTCAATGGTGTGCATCGACAACACGAAACCCAGATACCGCGCGCCCTGCCACAACACCCAGGCGCGGTGTCCGGCGTCGATGGAATCGGCAAAATGCCGCTCCCGCCAGGGGAAATCTTGCGCGGCGGCTTCCAGCGCCGCCACCTGCGGCAGATCGGCGGCGCGCATGGCGATGATTTCCAAGGGCGGCGGCGAAGGCAGACTCACGCGCGATGTCCTCCCAGGGCGGCGCGTTCCAGCGTGGTGTAGGCCACCTTGTCGCGCACGTAGCGCGGCAGCGCCAATGCCGGGTCTTGTCCTTCGCCGCGCCGGAAGGCTTTTGCCGCCAATTTGGCGAGGGCGCGGGCATGAGGCCGTATCTGCGGCAGGCAGCGGCAGCCACAAAAGCGTTCGGCGAGTTGCGGATAGGCGAGGAGCGCGTTACCGGCGATCTGGATCGCGTCCGTTTCCAGCCAGCCTTCTGGCAAGGCAAGGTCTTCCGGACGAAGGAGCCGTATCGGACCGACGGCCTGCGGCGCTGAATCTTCCCGAGCCTGGAACGCGCCCGCATAGACTTCGCCCATGCGCGCGTCCAGAAGACAAAATACCCGTTCGCCGCCCGCGGCGCAGGCCATACATTCGAGCGATCCGATGGGCAGCACGGGCTTGTCGAGCGCCGCCGCCATGCCCTGGGCGATGCCGCAGGCGACGCGCAATCCGGTAAACATGCCCGGCCCCATGCCGAAGGCAATGGCGTCCAGCGCGGCAAACCCGCTTTGCGCCGTCGCCAAGAGCCGCCGCGCCAGCGGCAACAATGTCCCGGAATGCGGCTCGCCCGCCGGACAATCCGCCGCCAACACCTCACCCTCCTGCCACAACGCGCAGGAGCCGGATTCGGTCGAGGTTTCCAGAGCCAGAATGCGCATCGAAAAATCCATACCCTCAAAAAAGCTCATTTTACGCATACTTGGCCCGGCACGGGCATCAGAGGACAGCGACTGTGTTCAAAAGCAAGGTTTTTTGTCAAGGGTGAGCGAAATTTTCCTGCCAGGGCTGTCCTGATTTGCAGATGGCGTTCAAGATGGAAAGGAGCTTGTGCCTGC
>JAIRMN010000044.1 GCA_031258715.1 Zoogloeaceae bacterium | reverse complement strand
GAACCGGCGTTTGTTTGTCCTCGGACCTGCTGGTTTTCCCGATACGGCCTCATCGTCTCCAGGACAGATTGCGCTTGCCCTTGTTTCAGACGTTGCGTTTCCATCCATGTCCTCCTGGCCGCTTCCCCGGTCGTGGCAATGGATTGGGCGGCGGCGTCGAGATATGCGCAGACGTGGAAGAAATCCAGCAGATAGCGTCCGTTCCGGCCAAAGCGTTCTTCCACCTGATCGGCAATCCAGTCGGCCTTTCCGTTGGCTTCGGCATTCCAGAAAACTGAACCGCCGCTTGGATTACCGCCTCGCTGCGCTCCGAAGAATGATGGAACGGGGGTATCTGATTCCTGTCTCCTGATCACCGTCGAAACGTAATGATCCTTTCCGCGCCATCGGCGCGCATTGCTGTCCGCAAGGGCCGTGCTGCCCGCAAGGGCTTCCAGGCGTGGGCGTGGAGGATTTCGATCTGGGCGGGGAATTTGTCGTCTTCGCGTTTGGCGCGGCAGTGTTCGTAGTGTGCCAGCAGTCTTTGCCAGCGGAGGCGGTTGGCGTTTTTGTGGCAGGCGGGGAAAAAGATGTCGGGCGCGGTGGCGCGCAGGTCGGCGAACAGTGTGCCGATCCGGGTATAGGTGAAGGTGAGGCTTTCCATGTGCGTGACCGGATCGGCAAATCCCGCGTGGGAAATGAGGTCGCCCAGGGCGCGCAGGTCAACGCGGGGTGAAAGCGTCTCTGGCGTGTCCATTCCGTCGCGCAGGGTATTCAGGGTATCGGGGCCGAAGGTGGAGAGCATCATGAGGCCGCCGGGACGCAGCACACGCAGCGCCTCTCGCAGCGTTCGCGCCCAGTCATGCCGCCAGAAGGCAAACCCGTTGGCCCAGACCAGATCGACGCTATCCGTGGGCAGGGGCAGGTTTTCGGCGGCGGCGGCGGCATCCCTCCCTTTTTCTCCCATGTTCAGGCAGTGCGCGGCAAGATAGTGGGCGCTCAGGTCGACGGCGCGATCCAGCGCGAGGATGCGTTGTGGCGCGAGGCGGATGTACGCCAGGTTTTCCCGCATCCGCGCTTCCATTTCCCGCGCGAGAAAATCCCCGTCGCCTTTCTGGCGCGTTTGCCGAAGATGGCGTTTCAAGAGCGCGTGATCGATGGGATCAGCGCGATCGACGGGATTCATTCGCTAACACGCGCTCAGTCCCAGGCGTATGAACAGGGCGTCGTCGCGTTCGGCATCTATGTTGTCGGCGGTCAGCAGGTGTTCGCCGTAGAACATGGAATTTGCGCCCGCGAGAAAACAGAGTGCCTGCAATTCGTCGCTCATGTTTTCGCGTCCGGCGGAAAGGCGGACATACGATTTTGGCATGGCGATGCGGGCGGCGGCGATAGTGCGCACGAATTCAAAAGGATCGAGCGGCGGCAGTTCGCCGAGGGGCGTGCCCGGCATCGGCACCAGGTTGTTGATGGGCACGGATTCGGGCGGTTCTTCCAGGTTGGCCAGTTGCGCCAGCATGGCGGCGCGGTTCTTGCGGGATTCGCCCATGCCGATGATGCCGCCGGAGCAGACGCGGATACCGGCGTCGCGCACCTGGGCGATGGTGTCCAGGCGGTCGTCGTGCGAGTGGCTCCGGATCACCTGTCCGTAGAATTCCCGGTCGGTATCCAGGTTGTGGTTGTAGTAATCCAGTCCTGCCGCCTTGAGTTTTTCCGCCTGTCCTTCCTTCAACATTCCCAGCGTGACGCAGGTTTGCATGCCCAGCGCCTTGACTTCGCGCACCATGTCGAGGATTTTTTCCATATCCGCTTCCTTCGGGCCGCGCCAGGCCGCGCCCATGCAGAAGCGTGACGCGCCCTTGTCTTTTGCGGCCTTTGCCGCCGCCACCACTTCAGCGAGCGGCATCAGGCGCTCGCGCGTCACGTCGGTGGCGTAACGCGCGGACTGGGAACAGTAGCCGCAATCTTCCGAACACCCTCCGGTCTTGACGGAAAGCAGGGTCGAACGCTGGATGGCATTGGCGTCGAAATGCTGGCGGTGTATGCTTTGCGCTCGCCAGAGCAAATCCATGAACGGCAGTTCATAGAGCGCCAGGATTTCCGCTACTGTCCACGAATGGCGCGCGGCGTCCTGTTCCGGGCGGATGGGCGTAGCGTGATGGCGGATCGCGGCGCGGGTTTTGGCAATTTCGGCAATGTGCGTCATGGAGAATCCTGCAAAAACAATGTTTCGATTCATGCCCTTGCGGCAAGGAAGGGGCGCATCATCGTTCTGGCGCACCACCTTGTCAACCACGCTGGACGCCTTGCTACCGCCGCTTTGTCTGCTGTGCGGCGCGCCCTGCGGCATGGACGACGCGACCTTGTGCGCGGCGTGCCGGCGCGATTTGCCCGCCCTGCCAGCCCTGCGTTGTCCCAACTGCCTGACGGAAACGCCCCAAGGCGAGCGTTGCGGCGCGTGCCTGACGCATCCGCCGCATTTCGACTGCGCCTTTGCCCTGTATCGCTACGATTTTCCGCTCGATCGTCTGGTGCTGGATTTGAAATACCACGCCCGCTTCGCGCTCGCCCGCCGCTGGGGAGCGGAACTGGCAAAAGCCAGTGCGGATTTTGCGGCGGATTTTGTCATTCCCCTGCCCCTGCACCCGGAACGCCTGAAGACGCGCGGCTACAACCAGGCGCTGGAAATCGCCCGCCATTGCGCCCGTGCCCGTCACCTGCCGCTGGACGCGAACAGCCTGGCGAAATGCCGCGCCACGCCGCCGCAATCCGGCCTGAGCCTAAAGGCGCGGCAAAAGAACCTGAAGGGCGCTTTTTGTTGCACGCGCGATTTTTCCGGCCAACGCCTCCTGCTCGTTGACGACGTGCTCACCACCGGCGCCACCGCCAACGAAGCCGCCCGCCTCCTGAAACGACACGGCGCCACCCACATCGCCATCGCCGTCGCCGCCCGCGCCTTGCGGCGCTGACCAAAGACGGAGGACAGCGACTGTGTTCAAAAGCAAGGTTTTTTGTCAAGGGTGAGCGAAATTTTCCTGCCAGGGCTGTCCTGATTTGCAGATGGCGTTCAAGATGGAAAGGAGCTTGTGCCTGCAG
>JAIRMN010000003.1 GCA_031258715.1 Zoogloeaceae bacterium | reverse complement strand
ACCGTCATATTGATGGGGCTATCGTCCACGACCAATACCCGCGTATCCTCGCGCGCCATCACGCGCCGGGACAAAGTATCCTGATGCGCCATTTGCGACGGATCGCCCTCGACCAGCGGGAGGCGGACAGAAAACACCGACCCTCTGCCATACTCCGAAGTCACGGCAATTTCCCCCTTCATCATGTCCACGAGTTGTCGGGTAATGGGAAGACCAAGGCCGGTACCGGCGATTTTTCGATTCTCCTGGACATCGAATTGCGCAAATTTTTCAAACAGCCTTGGAATATCCTGCTCTTTGATACCGACCCCCGTATCCCGCACGGTAATGGAAAGGTAGGGAAGATCGCCACGCACCACGCGCCCGATCCGCAGATCGACATACCCTTCATGCGTATATTTCATCGCATTGTTCAGGATGTTGAGAATAATCTGCTGTATACGGACTTCATCACCGTACAGGATATCGGGCACATCACCGGCGATGCCATGGCGAAACGCCACCGGTTTTTCCTTGACCGTGACATGGGTCAGGGAGCACACCCTGTCATATAACTCACGGATGCTGTAATTGCACGGCACCAGATCCATCTTCCCGGCCTCTATCTTCGAAAAATCCAGAATATCGTTGATGATTTGCAGCAACACACTGGACATGCTGCGAAGATCGTGAAGATATTGCGTCTGTTCCTCGTCCAGATTGTCCGCCCGCATCAGATCGGCCAAACCGATAATGGCATTCAGCGGCGTGCGGATTTCGTGACTCATGGAAGCTAGAAAATCGCTTTTCGCTTCCGAAGCCGCCTGTGCCGCCCGATTTGCCACTTCCAACTCGATATTGGATTCCTGTATCTGCCGCATCTCGCTCAAATCTCGCATGGAAGCGATGACGCGCCAATTATCCCGCCATTTTACGCGCCGCAGACACACTTCCACTGGCAATGGATCGCCACTGGCTGTAACATGATCCCACAGAAACGACACCTGCCCCTTTTCATAAGCATAGCGTATCATCTCCCGCGCCTTCTTCTCACTCGGCATCCCGTCCGGCTGATATTCCGGCGAAAAACGGTAAAAATTCTCGATCACATCGCGCTTGTCCTCACAACCGAAAGCCAGCACAGTACGGTCGTTGCAATCGAGCACATTCCCCTCTTCATCGAAGAATATGCAGCAGATAATCATGGAATCCAACATGATGCGCGTGCGCTCATTGGCCTCTTCCGCTTCGTGTTCCTTTTTCCTGATCTCGCGCAAGTCGCGGCAATATGCCGCAACATAATAATCACCCCGCCACGGCACCCGCACGAAAACCGCTGCCGTCGGTATCAGATCACCCTTGACCGTCCGATACGTCCACTCATCCCGATGCCACCCATTATCGAGCGTCAGGCGCAGTATTTTTGCCGCCTTCTCGCGGCTGGCTTCGCCATCCGGCTGGAACGCCGGCCACAGGTCATCGACGAAATGCCGAAGAACCCAGGATTTGCCAGGTGCGCCCAAAAGACGGACGACTTCCTGGTTGCAGTCGAGCGCCTCCAACCGATCGTTCCAGATGGACACACAAAGCGGCGTGGCGTCGAACATGGCCTGGAGCCGCCTTTCCACCTCGCGCGCTTTTTCCTCCTGCGCCTTGGACTCGCGCAAATCGCGGAAATAACCCGCAATGTTGTAATCGCCCTCCCAAGGCACGCGCACGAAAGTCGCCTCCACCGGCAGCGGATCCCCCGACACCGTGCGGAACATCCATTCAAACCGTTGATCGTCGCCCTCAACCGCCGCCTTGAGCCTTTCTTTTATTCTTATGCTGGATATTTTGCCATTCGGCTGCACATCCGGAAAAAGTGAAGGAAAAAGCTGGACGAATTCTTTTTTGCTCGACACACCAAGCAAACGCATGGCTTCCTGATTGCAATCGAGGATATTGCCCTTGGAGTCCATTAACATACAACACATCGGCAGATGTTCCAACAGCACGCGGACTTCCCTGTCTGCCCTGGAAATGAGGAGGTTAGCGGTATCACTGAACACTATTTGCGCGCCATCGAAAACCCCGTTTTCATCGAACAGGGGAATTGATTGCACAATATAGCCATGAGGTTTTCCCGCGCCGGACAAATCCACAGTCAATTCTTCATGAATTGGCTCTCCACTTACCCGAATATGATGAAAAGCCCGTTTTGCGTTCTCAATGAAAGTTTCGTCGGCAAACAAGCGATACATCTCCGTGAAATGCCGCCCGATCAACGCATCCTGGCTTTTGGCGCCGAGATCCCGAGCCAGCCTTTCGCTATAAAATACGATAGTGCCATTTTTATCCAACCCCATGATGTCATTCGAGCTATTTTTCAATATATGGCGAAAATATTTATTGACCACATCATCGGCCAGTTGCGCGCTGCCACTATTGTGCGCCAGCTGCTTACCCGCGTCGCCCGATTTCATGATCAACACCTCCACCCGCGCACTGTTCGACCACTACCCATAGTTCACGCTGCGGTACATTCCTCCCAATAGCTCAATGCGTATCGGAAATTTCATTCCATACAACCAGCCAGAGCGAAAATCATAACGAGCCATCGCGGCATGACAAGTGACGTATATCACATACGCAATTCTTTGATGCCATCCATCTTCCGCCATCCGGCTCCATGCCGCTGCCGTTTCACGCCGCACGCTCGCCTTTCAACGCAACAAAGGATCGTTATTTCCGCCTCGCACAGCGAAACCGGCCCGATTGCCCCCCATTCGGCGCCGTGCTAGCATGCGCCGCACTCAAGGCTCGCCATCTTGCAATCGCCGTCGAGCCAGGGTTTCGCATTCAGGCGCCGCCGGCTTCGTGACCCGCGTCCTGCCTCTCGCGGCTTTTCTCTTTCTCGGCCATGATCCCGGTCGCGGGAACGCGAACCGGACGGGAGCTTTCCATGCCCTCTTATAGAAAATTGCTGGCGACCCTGTGCCTGCCGGCCATCGCCGCGCCCACCCTTTCTGTCGCCCAGAACGCCCCCAGCACGCCGGAACTCGGCATCGTCGTCGTCACCGCCACACGCCAGGAAACGCGGGCGGACGAGACGCTGGCTGACATGACCGTCATCGCCCGCGAGGAAATCGAGCGCCTCGGCCAGGGCACGATCACCGACCTGCTCGCGCGCCAGCCAGGCATCCAGGTCAGCACCAATGGCGGGCCGGGAACATCGACCGCTTTCTACGTGCGCGGCGCGAATGCCGACCAGACCAAGGTGCTGGTCGACGGCATTCCCATCAACTCCATCGACCTGGGCGGCTCACCGCTGCGTTTCATGCCGCTCGCCGATGTGGAACGCATCGAAATCCTGCGCGGCCCGGCGGCAACGCTCTATGGGGCGGACGCCATCGGCGGCGTCATCCACATCATCACCCGGCGCAGCCAGCCGGGCCTGCGGGCGGAGGCGTTCGCCGGCTACGGTTCGCACGGCACGAGCCAGATCGCCGCCGGCATTTCCGGCGGCGACGAACACTGGCTTTTCCGGGTGGAAGGCAACCACCACGGCAGCGAAGGCGTCTCGGCGCGGCGGAAAAGCTACGCCCTCAACAAGGACGCCGACGACGACGCCTATCGCAACTCGGGCGGCGCGGCGTCGCTGTCGTACCTGCCGACGAAAAATCACGAATTCGGCATGAGCTGGCGCGGCAATTCGGGCGAAGTCCATTTCGACAGCGCGCCATGGAACGGCAACGTCGCCAACGGCGACTACGATGTGCGAACCCGCTTCAGGGCCGGGCAATGGCAGGTTTTTGCCAGGAACCGCCTCTTCGACGACCGCTGGCTGAGCACGCTGCGATACAGCGAGGCGACCGACGACCAGGTGACCCATTTCAGCTTCGGCGACTCGCCGCTCTGGACACGGACGAACCAGCTCATGTGGCAGAACGACGTGCGCCTGCCGCTTGGCGAATTGCTGGCTGCCGCGGAGTGGCAGCGGCAAGATGTCCGCGAAGACGACGACGGCATGTTCGATGACGATCACGCCACCCGCAACACGGCTTTCCTGCTCGGGTGGACGGCGCATCGCGGCGATCATGCCTGGCAGATCAACGCCCGCGCCGACCGGCATTCCCGATACGGTCACGAAAACACTTTCGGCCTGTCCTACGGCTACCGGATCAGCCGGGAATTCCGCGCCCGCCTGAGCTACGGCACGGCTTTCAAGGCCCCCTCGCTCGATCAGCTCTACAACGGCGGCTACGGTCATCCGGAACTGGAAGCCGAAAAGGCGCGCAACAGGGAAGCGGCGCTCATCTGGGAACGCGGCGCGCACACCGCCTCGATCACCTGGTACCGCAACGAACTCAGGGATCTGATTGCCTGGGACAGCGCCGTGCCCGCGACGCCGGCCAATCCATGGGGCGGCGGCTACCGCAACATCGGCCGCGCCAATCTCACCGGCGCGACGCTCGCTTACAGCGGGCGGTTCGGCGACTGGAAGATCGGCGCGAGTGTCGATTATCTCGATGCCCAAGCCAGGGACGCCGACGGACGCTGGACGCGCCTGGGCCGCCGCGCGCGCCATGCCGCCCTGCTGACCCTCGACAGGACGTGGGGCAAGCGATTCGCCGCCGGCATGGAAGTCGCCACCGTCGGACGGCGTTACGACAGCACCTATGACAAGGCGGCGGCGAACAAGGAACAACTGGGCGGCTACACGCTCGTGAATCTCACCGCCAGTTACGCAATCCACCCCGACCTGCGCCTCGAAGGCCGCCTGAACAACCTTTTCGATAAAAAGTACGAAACGGCGCGCTACTACAACACCGACGGCTTCACCGCCTTCGTCGGTCTGCGGTACTCGCCGAAATAGCTGTCTGGCGCATTTCCCGTTCCGCCCGAAAGCACTGTCCCTCGCTGGCCTCACCCACCCGGTTTGCGGGGCGAACACGGCCCGCCCCGCAAGGGGCGCCGCAAAGGCGGGGGAGTCCTTGTCGAACGGGAAACCTTCAGGCGTCCCCGACCGAGCGCGGCCCGCGACGCCACAGCGCGTAGCACACCGCGCCCAGCACGAGAAAACCGCCCATGCCCAGTTCGAGCGTGAGGGGCGATCCCCAGATCAGTGGC
>JAIRMN010000233.1 GCA_031258715.1 Zoogloeaceae bacterium | reverse complement strand
GGGCGATAAAATGCTTCTGGAAGCCAAGAATAGAGGCTCTATCGATTGTAGAGCACCAAATCTGCCTAAATTTTCAGCAAAATGCCGCTCAGATCGGGAAGTCCGACAGACTGCTAGGCGCGCAACCGACATGGACAACGATGAACCCGAAAAAATACTGGATCCTTACTTCCCTGGCAACCTTCATTCTTCTGCCGCTATGGCTGAATGGCGGTCTGTTGTTGATAGTGGCAACATTTGACGCAAAATGGGTGCTCCTTGCCCCGCTTCTCCTCGTCCTGACGTTGCCCTATGCCCTCTACGCATTCGGAAAGAAAGGCGCGCTGCCGGATACCTTCCTGTCACGCTATGGGCCGTTCATTGCGCCCATCGTGCTCACTCTTGCCGCCTGGTTGCTCTTCACTTTCATCACTTTCATCCGTGGTGGCGACTTTACGGAAAGCAATAGTTTTACGAACATTGTTGCAAGCATTCCCCTGGCTGTTTTTCTGCCTTTTTTCGTATTTTTCGCATTTTCGGTTCTTGCGGGCGTTTTCTGGGCGCTCCCCATTTTCGTCATTTCTTCCCATCTTTTTTTCATCCTTTGCTTTGCCGTCGGAACATGGCGAGGCAAACGATTCAAAACACGGGGAAACAAAAAGGCCCTCCATGCGTTGACGCTCATCCTGGCGCTCGCCAGCGTTGCCGCGATACAAGACGTCATCCAGTACCAAAGCGTGCTTCATGATGATCCGGACCATCCGGAATTTCTTGAAGAACACTGGAGAATAGAAGAGGATTACGCGCCTTTTTCGAGGCAAAGCCGCCTGGTTTCACCAGGAACGCCGCCGTCGCTTCAAATCGACCGGGATTACCCAAGGCTGGATGGCGCGGTCGCGTTTTTTCCGGTATATGCCGCCATAGCGAACGCCATTTACAAAGACAAAGAGGGCAACGGCGACAGGAAAGAATCCGTGGGTTTCAGCGCGACCTCCCCCGAAGCATATACGGCACTGCTCGAAGGGCGTGTGGACATGATTTTCGCGCTCGTCCCTTCCGTGGAACAGGAACAGGAAGCCGCGGCGCAAGGCCTCACTTTCATCCTTACTCCCATTGCCAGGGAAGCCTTCGTGTTTCTGGTCAACGAACAAAATCCGGTCAAAAATCTTGCCGTCGAACAAATCCGCGCCATCTATAGCGGCCAGATCAACAATTGGCGTGAAGTGGGCGGCCCGTCCGGAAAAATCATGGCCTTTCAGCGCAACGCAGGATCGGGCAGCCAGACGACCATGCTGCGGCATGTCATGCGCGGAACGCCGATGCGCAAGCCACTCAAGGGCGAGTATTTCAGTGGAATGGGCGGCATCATCCGCAGGGTTGCCGATTATCGCAATCTGGACCATGCGCTCGGTTATTCGTTCCGTTTCTACGCCACGACCCTGAATTCGATCCCCGGCATTCGTCTCCTGGCGGTCGACGGTGTTCTGCCCAACGTGGAAAACATTCGCGACGGCAGCTATCCTTTCACGGTCGATATCTACATCGTCACCGCCCGCCCGCTTTCCGAAAACGCGCAAAAACTGCGCGACTGGCTCCTGAGCGCCGAAGGGCAACAACTCATCGCCGATGTCGGCTACACGCCACTCGCAAGCGACGTCCGCTGATTCTTGCCCATATGGAGGACGGCATCCCCCGCGCGGATTTGATCGCGAGGTTTGGGCGTTTTCCAGAACCGAAACATCGCGGCGCGTTTGACGGCGTTTTCCGGCGAACACGCGCCATGCCAGGGGATACGATTCAAACGGATCTGCTTGAAGGCGATTCGCGCCTCGCAATGATGGGGTTGTGTGCGTTTCAGGTCGCGCCGGACTTTGCAATAACGCTCCTCCTCGTTAAAAGCGAGGCCGTAGGCCGTGGCAATCTTCTGTCTTCTGATCAGAACAAATCTTTCTGTTCTGATTTTTTTCCTTCTTTCCCTGCCTTCCTGAAGGTACTTGCGCCTTGGGAAAGGTCGGGGTATCGGGGGCGCTCCCGTCCTTCCAGCAGGCCCACAACGGTCAGGATTTGCAGGCGCGGGCACTGCCCAAAAGTCGGGGACTCGTAGAACCCCGCTTTTGCCGCTTCGCTTCGCATCGGTTGCGTAGGCGGCGAGAGCGTCACGAAAAGCGCCATTTCCGCCCTTTCACGCTCCAGCACTCCGGCGAGATCGCGCACCATCGCCACCCCGACATGGTTGCCGCCCTTGACCGAGACGACGATCTTTTTATGCGTCTTCGGTTCGTCCTGAAAATAGATGAGACCGTCGATGCCGCTGTCCGCCCCCTTCTTTTTCCCCTGGAAGGGCTGGGCATTGACCAGCGAGCAGGCCCACCACTGGAATTGGTATTTGTCGCGCAAGGCGAGATCGCGCGCGCCTTCCAGGTCCTTGGGCGTGCCGTGAACGTCGAAGACGATGCCGGGAAAGGCGTCCTTCAACCGCTTTTCGATCAGGCTGATGGCCAGATGCGTGATGTCGACGCCGATCCACCGCCGATTCAACTTTTGCGCCGCGTGAACCGCCGTGCCGCAGCCGCAGAAGGGATCGAGCACCACGTCGCCTTCTTTGCTGGAAGCGGCAATGATGCGCTCCAGGAGGGCCAGCGGCTTTTGCGTGGGGTAGCCCAGGTATTCCGTATTGCTGCCATGCAAGTGCTCGATGTCATCCCAATTGTCCGTAATGGGTTGCCCCTGCCGTTCATCCAGAAAACGCTTTTCCTGGGGAACCATGCCGGGTTTTGACTGATAAACCCTCCCTTCAGCGTATGCTTTTTCCATTCGGTCTTTCGTCCAGCGCCATACTCGGGTGACACCCAGAAATGCGTAGGTCAGGTTGGGACGGTTTTTGTTCGGATTGGTCAAGTCGCCCAAGCGGTAGCGCCGTCCATCCTTATCCGTGTATTTGTAGAATTTTTCAATATATTCAGGGTCATAGTCGCCATATACCTTGAAAAATTTTGCTCTGTCCGATTTGCTGAAACGAAGAATGACATCCCGGCAGCTTGGAAAATTGACCGTGTTGTGACTCTTCGGCTGCGATCGGACCCATGAAATCTCGTTCCTGTAGTTTTCCTTTCCGAATACGCTGTCCAGTACGATCTTGAGGTAATGACTGGCCGCCGGATCGCAGTGCAGGTAGAGGCTACCGGTCGGTTTCAGGACGCGATGGAGTTCCAGGAGACGCCGCGCCATCATGACGAGATAGGCCATCATGTCGTTCTCGCCCAGGAAGCGGCGCATGGCGAGGATCATTTCGGCGACGTTCGTGTTGTCGCCGCGCACGATTTCGTCGTACTCTCGTTCCGCTTGCATCCCCCACTGCCAGGAATCCTTGAAGGCGACAATCTGCGCCTCGCTTTGCGCGCCCCTGGGCGAAGCGAAAAGGATGTTGTAGTCGCGCGCGCTGTTGAAGGGCGGGTCGAGATAGACCAGATCGACGGATTCGTCCCCGATGTGCTCGCGCAGGATGTCCAGGTTGTCGCCAAAATAGAGGCGGTTCGCGGGTTGCTCGTTTGTCATTCCATCCTTCCTGAAATTCCGGAGTGGGCAGAGATTATCACATCAGAAGACGACAGAAGACAGAACGCTTGCTTTGTCGTCAGTCGTCAGTGATCAGTGGGAGCGCGCTGGGCCTACTGTCCTCTGAATACGGGCTACTGAATACCATTCCGTCTTCTGTCTGCGGGGGGTCGATTCGGGCGCGGGGTTCGGGTAGAATGCGTGGCTTCGAATACGATAAATAACGTCAGGCGCGCGGGGCTGATTCCCGATTCCTGACATCCGATCCCCAAACTGGAGACAACCCGATGAGCAAGTCATTCGATGTTCTCGTCATCGGCGGCGGGCCCGGCGGCTATGTGGCCGCCCTCCGCGCCGCACAACTTGGATTTTCCGTTGCCTGTTGCGAATCCAACCCCTATGCCGACCCAAAAGGCGAGCCGCGTCTGGGCGGCGTCTGCCTGAATGTCGGTTGCATTCCCTCGAAGGCGTTCCTGCATACTTCGCATCTTTTCGAGGAAGCGGAGCACGCCTTTGCCGGGCAGGGCATCGAAGTCGGCAAGCCCAAAATCGACGTGGCGAAGATGCTGGCGAGGAAGGCGGAGATCGTGACCCGCCTGACGACCGGTATCAAGGGGCTTTTCAGGAAGAACAAAGTGACGTTCCTGCCCGGACATGGCGCGTTTGCCGGGGCGTTTGCGGCGGGCTGGAAAATCCGGGTGGGCGCGGAGGAAATCGGGGCAAGGGAAGTGATTGTCGCTACCGGCTCCAGGGCGCGGCATCTGCCGGGCATTCCCGTCGATAACCAGATCATCTGCGACAACGTCGGCGCGCTGGCGTTTGACGCCGTGCCGAAAAAACTGGCGATCATCGGCGCAGGGGTCATTGGCTTGGAAATGGGTTCCGTCTGGCGCCGGTTGGGCGCGGAAATCGACATTCTGGAAGTGGGCGACCGTTTTTTGTCCGCCGCCGATAGTGATGTCGCCAAGGAAGCGCAGCGGATTTTCACGAAGCAGGGGCTGCGGATTCAACTGGGCGCGCAACTCGGCGCGGTCAAGGCGGGCAAAAAGGGCGTCGTCGTCGCCTATTCTGGCAAGGATGGCAAGGCGAGCCAGATCGAAGCCGACCGCCTGATCGTCTCCGCCGGGCGCGTTCCCCATACCGATGGACTGAATGGCGAAGCCGTGGGGCTGAAGATGGACGCGCGCGGCGCGATTGAAGTCGACGCGCATTGCCGGACGAATCTTCCCGGCGTCTGGGCCATTGGCGACGTGGTGCGCGGCCCCATGCTGGCGCACAAGGCGATGGAAGAGGGCGTCATGGTCGCGGAAATCATCGCCGGACAGGCCGGACACTGCGATCTCGAACGCATTCCTTCCGTCATCTACACCACGCCGGAAATCGCCTGGATAGGGAAGACCGAACAACAATTGAAGGCCGAGGGCGCTGCTTACAGGACAGGCAAAATCCCCTTTCTTGCCAATGGCCGGGCGCTGGGCATGGGCGCGACGGAAGGTTTCGTCAAGATGCTGGCGGACACTGGAACCGACCGCGTCCTTGGGGTGCACATCATCGGCGCGGGCGCTTCCGACCTGATTGCCGAAGCCGTCACCGCCCTGGAATTTTCAGCCGCCGCCGAAGACCTTGCCCGCATCTGCCACGCGCATCCGACGCTCTCGGAAGTCATTCATGAGGCCGCGCTGGCTTGCGGCGCGCGGGCATTGCATTTCTGACGGCGGGAAATTCCCGCGAAATCCCCCTTGTCGCGGTCGAATCCTCGATCCTCGACGAGGGATTCCCCGGTCTTCGCCCCGATGCTTTTTCGGGCGAAGCCCAGAATCCAGACCGGTTTTACGTTGAAAGAAAGGAGGTAGAGGCAACCGTTTCCAGGCTTGCGCCGCGCAAGCCGCCATTTCCCCAGCAAGCATCGGGTCAATTCCAAAATGAATCTCACCAAGGAGAACCAACATGACACAAACCACACAGGAAATAAAAGTCGTATCGGCGGACGCGACGGCACTGGGCGTATTCGGCCTGTCGCTTATCACCTTCGTTGCCGCCTCGCAAAAAATGGGCTGGACGACTGGATCCGTCTATCTGATTCCCTGGTCGGTGTTTCTCGGCGCCATCGCGCAGATATGGGCGGCCGTCGTCGACTTCAAACGCAACAGCTACTTCGGCGCGATTGTCCTGGGCGCGTTCGGCCTCTTCTGGATTGCCGTGGCGACGATTTGGGCGATCCAGAACGGCTGGTTTGGCCCCGTGCCGGAAAACGCCGACCTGAAACAATTTGGCTTCGCCTGCTTCGGCTATCTATTTTTCTGCGGCTTCATCACGGTCGCCGCTTTTGAGGCCAACAAGGTCTTCGGCGCCATCATGGTGCTGATCCTCGTGTTGCTTGGCTCGCTGGGCTTTCAACTGCTCGGCGTCAACAAGGAACTGTTCGGCCCCTTGGCCGCTTGGGCGGAACTCCTGATTTCCTTTTTGGGCTTCTACGCTTCCGGCGCGATTTTCCTCAACACCTTCTTTGGCCGCACACTGCTGCCGCTGGGTAAGCCAATGGGCTGGGTCAAAAAGGGATGACCCTGAAAGCCGCGTGACAGACGGCCATCGCTTCGCGCGCGGGGGAGAAATCCTCCGTGCGTCCGTGCCAAAAGCCGCCGTTCCTTGTCCCCTGCCTTTCCTGAAAAAATGTTCGACGCCTCCTCCTTCCTGCCCACGCTGCCGACGTTGCCGGGGGTGTATCGCATGTTGGCGGAAGACGGGACGGTGTTGTATGTGGGCAAGGCCAAGCAGTTGAAAAAGCGGGTGGCCTCCTATTTCCGGAAGCGTCTCGCAAACCCGCGCATCGCCATGATGGTGCGGCAGATTGCCGCCATCGAAATTACCGTCACCCGTTCCGAAGCCGAGGCGCTGCTTTTGGAGAACAATCTCATCAAACGCCTTTGCCCGCGCTACAACATTCTTTTTCGTGACGACAAATCCTATCCTTACATCGTCATTGGCCGGGAGGCGTTTCCGCGCTTGGGATTCTTTCGCGGCCTGCCCCGGCGCGACGCGGATTATTTTGGGCCTTATCCCTCTTCGGCGGCGGCGCGCGAAGGCTTGTTTTTCCTGCAAAAGACCTTTCGCCTGAGAAGCTGCGAAGAATCCGTCTTCGCCAATCGCTCCCGTCCTTGCCTCCTTCACCAGATTCAACGATGCAGCGGCCCATGCGTGGAAGGGCTGGTGACACGCGAGGAATACGCGCGGGACACACAACATGCCATATGGTTCCTTCGGGGACGGCAAAACGAAGTCTTCGCGAGGCTGCAACATTTCATGGAGGCCGCCGCCGCGCGCCTAGAATTCGAGGCCGCCGCCTTTTACCGCGATCAGTTGCAAACCCTGCGCCGGGTGCAGGAAAAGCAGTTCATCGAGAGCCAGAACCATGAAGACCTGGATATCGTCGTCGCCTGCGCCGAAGGCGGACAGCTTTGCGTCAACCTGGCAATGGTGCGCGGCGGGCGTCATCTTGGCGATCGCTGTATCTTTGCTGACGGCGGCGCGTTTTTCGCGCAGGACGTGGCATCTTCCGAGGCGGAAGCCGTGGCCGCCTTCATCGACCAGCACTATGCCCGCCATCCCGCGCCGGCGCGTTTGCTGGTCTTTCCATTGCCGGAAGCGCCGGAAGAAGTCGCCGCCGCGCTCGCCGCCGTGAGCGGGCGGGAGGTGCCGATACAGGAAGCAAAAAAAAACCTCACGCACAAGACCTGGGTCGAAATGGCGCTGCAAAACGCGCGGATTGCCATTGCTGCCAGGAACCAGGGACGCGCCCGCCAGGGCGAGCGTCTTGCCGCGCTGCAACAGGCATTGGGACTGGAAAAAACGCCTGCCCGCATCGAATGTTTCGACATTAGCCATACGGCGGGCGAGCTGCCGGTAGCTTCCTGCGTGGCATACCAGGATAACGGGATGAAAAAATCCGATTACCGCCGTTTCAATATCCATGACATCACGCCCGGCGACGACTATGCCGCCATTCGCCAGGCCGTGACACGGCGCTACGCCCGCCTGGCGAAAGGGGAGGGGACTTCGCCCGATCTGGTGCTGATCGATGGCGGCAAGGGACAGGTGGCGGCGGCGGCGGCGGCGCTGGCGGAGCTGGGCTTGCCGCACATGCCGGTGGTGGGCGTCGCCAAGGGCGAGGGACGCAAGACGGGGCTGGAATCGCTGGTATTTACCGATGGCGGCGCATTACAATTCGAGTCTGCCGACGCGCGCCTGCCGCCCGCGCTTGCCCTGGTGGTGGAAATACGCGATGAAGCGCACCGTTTCGCGCTTACGGGACATCGGACGCGGCGCGGCAAGGCGCGCGGACGATCCCGGCTGAACGACATTCCCGGCGTGGGGTCGATGCGCCGCAAGGCGCTTCTGGCGCGATTTGGCGGATTGCCCGGCGTCATCTCGGCAACCGAGGAACAACTTGTCCAGACGCCTGGCATCAGTTCGGCGCTGGCAAGACATATTTATCGAGCGTTGCATTGAAAAACATGTTCAACCTGCCCATGTGCCTGACCTGGCTGCGGATCATCGCCATTCCCTTCCTGGTGGCGCTCTATTACCTGCCTGTGGGCTGGATTTCCCCGATGGCGCGCGACCTGTCGGCGACGGCCATTTTCATCGTGGCCTGCATCACAGACTGGGCGGATGGCTACCTGGCGCGCAAGTTCAACCAGACTTCGGTCTTTGGCGCGTTTCTCGACCCCGTGGCCGATAAGCTCATCGTAGCGGTTGCCTTGATCATCCTTGTGGATTTCGAGCGCGTCAACGCGGTGGTGGCCGCCATCATCATCGGCCGCGAAATCACCATTTCCGCCCTGCGCGAATGGATGGCGAAAATCGGCGCGGCAAAGAACGTCGCGGTCTCCATGATCGGCAAAATCAAGACCACGGCGCAGATGATAGCCATCATCCTCCTGTTCTTCCACGATCACATCCCCGTCCCTGTCATCGGTCCCTTCGTGACCAGGCTGACCGGCTGGGACACCCATTTCGTCGGTACCCTGCTGATTTGGATCGCCGCCCTCCTGACCCTTTGGTCCATGGGCTACTACCTGCACAAGGCCGCACCGGAATTCAGGAAGTAGGGGAAGAGGGCATGAATCTAAAAGTTGTTTGTTATCAATGTATTGTGCTTTATTTTTAAAGTAAAACATTAATAAGCTGTCTTAAAAAATGTCATGGGATGCGTTTGAGCAGCAGATGAAGCATAGCGAGCTTGATCATGGCCTCGGATTGACGGGGATTGATTTCATAGTCGCGGTTGAGTCTGCGGTAGTTGGCCAACC
>JAIRMN010000229.1 GCA_031258715.1 Zoogloeaceae bacterium | reverse complement strand
GCTCCGGCGGGATCGAGAGCGCCCATCGCCATCTCGTCCAACAACGCCTCAAACGCCCCGGCGCAGGGTGGCGCACCCACAACGCCGAACACATCCTGGCCTTGCGATTGAATCGCGCCCGATGCCAGGAAAGCGTTGGCCAGCCATGCCCGCCCATGCGGCGGAGGCTCTGTGCCCGCATACCAGGATGGACAGAATTCCTCGACGCGCGCCCATTTCAACATATGGGCGACGCGCTCCAGTTTCGGCATCAAGTCAATTTTGCGCCGAAGTTCGGGGAGACCTCATGTTGGATAACATGCCAACGCGTCACGAAGCTTTTGCGCGGAATACCTTGACCGATGGGGCGGGCGGGGTTATCTTTGTACGCTTTCAGGTCAAGCGGTTGAGCCATGATACTTAGCGGCGCGGAGATCATCATCAGGTGCCTCCAGGAAGAAAAGGTCGAGCATGTGTTCGGGTATCCGGGCGGGTCGGTGTTGCATATCTATGATGAGTTGTTCAAGCAGGATCAGATCAAGCATATCCTGGTGCGGCACGAACAGGCGGCGGTTCATGCGGCGGACGCTTATTCCCGTTCATCCGACCGGGTGGGCGTGGCGATGGTGACTTCCGGTCCTGGCGTGACCAACGCGGTGACGGGGATTGCCACCGCCCATTCGGATTCCGTGCCGCTGGTCGTGTTGTGCGGACAGGTCGGCACCGCCTACATTGGCCAGGACGCCTTCCAGGAATGCGACGCCGTTGGCATTACCCGTCCCTGCGCCAAGCACAATTTCCTGGTTAAGGATGTGCGGGATCTGGCGCTGATGCTGAAAAAGGCCTTCCACATCGCCACCACGGGACGTCCCGGTCCGGTGGTGGTCGATCTGCCCAAGGACATTACGGCGGACAAGTGCGAATTCCTCTATCCGGCGGCGGTGGCGATGCGTTCCTACAATCCGGTGACGAAGGGGCATCTTGGGCAGATCAAGAAAGCCGTTCAGCTTTTGCTGGAAGCCCGGCGTCCGCTTTTCTACATCGGCGGCGGCGTGGTGCTTTCCAACGCGACGGAAAAACTCACCGAACTCGCGCGGCGGCTGGATTTCCCCGTCACCCATACCCTGATGGGGCTGGGCGGCTATCCCGCCAATGATCGGCAAAGCCTGGGCATGTTGGGGATGCACGGCGCTTATGAAGCTAACATGGCCATGCATCACGCGGATGTGATCCTGGCCGTCGGCGCGCGTTTCGATGACCGGGTAATCGGCAATGTCGGTCATTTTTGCGCCGCGCCGCGCCGGGTCATCCATGTCGACATCGACCCCTCTTCCATTTCCAAGCGCGTCAAGGCGGACGTGCCTATCGTCGGCAACGCGCAGGACGTGCTGGATGAAATGCTGAAACTCCTGGATGACGGTTTCGCGTCCACGGTTGATCTTTCCGGCTGGTGGAGGCAGATTGAGGAATGGCGCGCGAAGGACGGCCTCAAATACCGGCAGGCCGAGCGCATCATGCCGCAGTTCGTGGTGGAAAAGCTCTACGAAGTGACCGGCGGCGGCGCTTTTATCACTTCCGACGTGGGGCAGCACCAGATGTTTGCCGCGCAGTTCTACAAGTTCGACAAGCCCCGGCGCTGGATCAATTCCGGGGGGCTGGGCACGATGGGCGTCGGCCTGCCCTACGCGATGGGCGTGAGTTTCGCCAATCCCGGCGCGACCGTGGCCTGCGTTACCGGCGAAGGGTCCATCCAGATGTGCATCCAGGAACTTTCCACCTGCAAGCAGTTCGAATTGCCGATCAAGATCATCAACCTCAACAACGGCATGTTGGGCATGGTGCGCCAGTGGCAGGAGATGTTCTATTCCAAGCGCTATTCGCAGTCCTATGTCACGTCGCTGCCCGATTTCGTGAAGCTCGCCGAAGCCTACGGCCATGTCGGCATGAAAGTCGAAAAGCCCGAAGACGTGCGCCCCACGCTGGAAAAAGCCTTTACGGAATACAAGGACAGGCTGGTGTTCATGGATTTCATCATCGATCCGACGGCCAATGTCTTTCCCATGGTGGCGACCGGCAAGGGGTTGACTGAAATGATGCTTGCGGACGACATGTAAGGCGGGAAGGAAACCATGCGACACATTATTTCCATTTTGCTGGAAAACGAAGCGGGCGCGCTCTCCCATGTGGCGGGGCTGTTTTCCGCGCGCGGCTACAATATCGAGTCGCTCACCGTGGCGCCAACCGAGGACGAATCGCTTTCCCGCATGACCATCGTCACGCGCGGTTCCGACGATGTGCTGGAACAGATCACCAAGCAGTTGAACAAACTCGTGGATGTGGTGAAGGTGGTCGATCTTTCCGAAGCCGCCCATGTTGAGCGCGAGCTGATGCTCATCAAGGTGCGCGCCATCGGCAAGGACAGGGAGGAAATGAAGCGCATGGCGGACATCTTTCGCGGGCGCATCCTCGATGTCACCGATTCCACCTATGTCATCGAGTTGACCGGCACTAGCGCCAAGCTGGATTCCTTCATCAACGCCCTGGATGCCGGGCTGATACTGGAAACCGTGCGTACCGGCGTCTCCGGCATTGGCCGCAGCGACCGCATTCTCAAAATCTGATTTTTCACGTTTCGCCTCAAGAAAGGAACCCCCATGAAAGTCTATTATGACAAGGACGCAGATCTCTCCCTGATCAAAGGCAGGAAAGTCACCATCGTCGGCTATGGCTCGCAGGGTCACGCCCACGCGCAGAATCTCAAGGATTCCGGCGTCAAGGTCACGGTGGGGCTGAGAAAGGACGGCGCTTCCTGGAAAAAGGCCGAGGCCGCCGGGCTGAAAGTCGAGGAGATCGCCAAGGCGGTGAAGGGCGCGGATCTGGTGATGCTGCTGCTTCCCGACGAGACCATTCCCCAGGTGTATCAGGCGGAAGTCGCATCCCATCTGAAGAAGGGTGCGGCGCTTGCCTTCGCGCATGGCTTCAACATCCATTACAACCAGGTGATCCCTAGGGATGACGTGGATGTCATCATGATCGCCCCGAAAGGCCCCGGTCATACCGTGCGATCCGAATACTTGAAAGGCGGCGGCGTGCCTTCGCTGATTGCCGTCCATCAGGACAAATCCGGCAAGGCAAGGGACATCGCCCTGTCTTACGCCGCCGCCAACGGCGGCACAAAGGGCGGCGTCATCGAGACTTCGTTCCGCGAGGAAACCGAAACCGATCTCTTCGGCGAGCAGGCCGTGCTGTGCGGTGGGCTTGTCGAACTCATCAAGGCCGGTTTCGAGACCTTGGTGGAAGCCGGTTACGCGCCCGAAATGGCTTATTTCGAGTGTCTGCACGAAGTAAAGCTGATCGTGGATCTGATCTACGAAGGCGGCATCGCCAACATGAACTATTCTGTCTCCAACAACGCCGAATACGGCGAATACGTCACCGGCCCGAAGATCATCACCGCACAATCGCGCGAGGCGATGCGCGAAGCCCTAAAGCGCATCCAGAACGGCGACTACGCCAGGGATTTCATCCTGGAAGGCCGTACCGGCTACCCGTCCATGACCGCCCGCCGGCGGCTTACCGCCGCGCATCCCGTGGAAAAGATCGGCGGACAACTGCGCGACATGATGCCGTGGATCAAGAAGAACAAACTCGTCGACCAGTCGAAGAACTGAAGACGGTTCGTGGACTGGCGCGCCCCGGCATGAGCCGGACGGTTTTCCCGCCAGGCGCGAGCAGTCCGCTGTGTTTTCACGCCCCAGGAGAGGTCATGCCTGAATCTTTATCCCCATTTCCGGGCGGACGCCTGATCGGATCATGAACTATCCGTATCCGCTCCTTGCCAGAGAAGGCTGGTTGTTCGTCGCCATTGCCGCGCTCGTGGCGTTCATCGTCCAGGGATTCAGCCCGTGGCTGGCCGTTCCGTTCTGGCTGCTTTTCTTTTTCGTCCTCCAGTTTTTCCGTGATCCGCCCCGTTCGATCGCGGGGATCGGCGATGGTTCCGGAAGCGTCGTCGCCCCGGCGGATGGTCGCGTCGTGGCGGTGGAGGAGACGGAAGACCCTTACCTGAAGCGGCAGGCCGTCAAGGTCAGCATATTCATGAACGTGTTCGACGTGCATTCCAACCGCTCGCCCGTGGATGGCGAAGTCAGGGCGGTGTGGTACAACCCCGGAAAATTCGTGAATGCCGCGTTGGACAAGGCTTCCAGCGAGAACGAACGCTGCGCCACGCACCTGGAAGGCGCGAACGGCCAGGATGTCACCTGTGTGCAGGTGGCCGGTCTCATCGCGCGTCGCATCCTCAATTATGCGGAACCCGGCATGAAATTTACGCGCGGACAGCGTTATGGTTTCATTCGCTTTGGTTCGCGCGTCGATGTTTACCTGCCGCCGGATGCCGATGTGCGCGTCAGCCTGGGCGACAAGGTGTATGCTTCGAGTACGCTCCTTGCTGAATTTGCCAAGGTCAATCATGCCTGAACTCAAACCGCGCAAGACCCTGTTCAATCCGGAACTGAAACGAAGGGGCATTTATCTCCTGCCCAGCCTCTTTACCACGGCGGCGTTGTTTTTCGGCTTTTTCGCCATCGTGCAGGCTATACAGGGCAACTTTGAAAGCGCCGCGTCCGCCCTTTTCATCGCCATGATCATGGATGGACTGGATGGCCGGGTGGCGCGGCTCACCCATACGCAATCGGCCTTCGGCGCGGAATACGATTCGCTTTCCGACATGGTGTGCTTTGGCGTTGCCCCGGCGCTCGTGGTCTACGAATGGACATTGCTGAACATGGGGCGTCCGGGCTGGATCGCCGCCTTCATCTACTGCGCGGGCGCCGCGCTGCGGCTGGCGCGGTTCAATACGACGCTGGAAGTCATGGACAAGCGTTACTTCCAGGGATTGCCCAGTCCCGCCGCCGCCGCGCTGGTCGTCGGCTTCGTCTGGGCGATGATGTCGCAGGCGGTTCCGGGTACGGACGTGCGTTGGCTGGCGGCTTTCATCACCGTCTTCGCGGGGCTTTCTATGGTTTCCAATGTGCGTTTCTACAGCTTCAAGGACATCAACCTCAAAAAGAGCGTTCCCTTTGTGGCGGTTCTGGTCATCGTGCTGATTTTCGCCCTGGTTTCCTCGCCCTTCACCGCCGAAATTCTCTTCGGCCTGTTCTGCGTCTATGCCCTGTCCGGCTATGTGCGGGCGTCGTTTCGCCTTTTGCGGAAACCGCCTGGCGCCGCCGAAAAAAGTTCTCCGCCCCCGGATTTGCCCTGATTCATTCCGCCATCGCGCAGCGTTCTTCCGGGCTGCTTTCCACCTGGAAGAGCGCCCGGTCTTCCAGCCGCACGGCGGTGAGCTGCCCGCCCCAGAGACAACCGGTGTCGAGCGCCAGGAGGTTGGGCAGGCGATACAGCCCCAGCGCCGACCAGTGACCGGTAATCAGCACATGGTCGGCGCTCCTGCGTCCGGGCAGATCGAACCACGGCAGGGATCCGGGCGGCGCGGAATCCAGCCCGCCCCTGGCGGAAAATTCCATTTCGAATCCGTTTTTTTCATGAAGACGGCAAAAGCGCATCCGCGTCATGGCATTGACGATGACGCGCAACCGTTCCATACCCCGCAGCTTGCCCGACCAGTGCGCTGGTTTGCTGCCCCAGAGGTTGGCGAGAAAATCGGGGTAACGCGCGCCTTGCAGATGGGCTTCGACTTCGGCAGCCAGTTCCCGTGCTTTTTTCACTCGCCATTGCGGCATGAGTCCGGCGTGGACGAGGCAGTATTCCCCTTCGACGTGGCAGAGCGGACGCTGGCGCAGCCAGTTGAGCAATGTCGCCCTGTCCGGCGCGTCCAGCACCGCTTGCAGGGTGTCGCGGCGGCGGAGGGACGGATCGCCGGTTTCGGCAATCATCAAAAGATAGAGATCGTGATTGCCGAGCACCGTGATGGCGGCGTCTCCCAGGGATCGCACATAACGCAGCGTGGAGAGCGAATCCGGGCCGCGATTGACCAGATCGCCGACCAGCCAGAGCCGGTCTTTTTGCGGGTCGAAGGCGCAGCGCGCGAGCAGACGCCGCAGCGAGGCGAAACACCCCTGGATATCCCCGATCGCGTAAGTCGCCATGTTCGATGCGCGTCAATCGAAGATTTCCGCCCGCGCAAGCGGGCTGCCTGACTGGTCCTTGGCGGAAAGGACGGGGGAAGCGCCTTCCAGCGGCCAGTCTATACCGATGGCCGGATCGTTCCAGAGGAGGCAACGCTCGTGTTCCGGCGCGTAGTAATCCGTCGTCTTGTACATGATCTCCGCGTATTCGCTCAGACACAGGAACCCATGCGCGAAGCCCGGCGGAATCCATATCTGGCATTTGTTTTCCGCAGAAAGCCGGGCGCTTGTCCAGCGTCCGAAGGCGGGCGATGACCTGCGAATATCCACCGCCACGTCGAACACTTCGCCCAACGTGACCCGCACCAGCTTGCCTTGCGGTTGGCGCACCTGGTAATGGAGGCCTCGCAACACGTGACGGGCGCTGCGCGAATGGTTGTCCTGCACGAAACCAATCGTCCACCCGGTCAATGTTGAAAATTCCCGTGCGCTGAAGCTTTCGAAAAAGAAGCCGCGTACGTCGGAAAATACCCTGGGCGTCAACAACGATACTTCGGGAATATCCAGCGCCTGAACCGTTGTCATGCCGTTCCTTTCCTGTCCGCCAAGAGCGCCAGCAGATATTGGCCGTAAGTGTTTTTCCGCAGGGGGTGCGCCAGCGCCGCCAGCGCGTCGTCGGTAATCCAACCCTGCCGCCAGGCGATTTCTTCCGGCACGGCGATTTTTAGTCCCTGGCGTTTTTCCACGGTGGCGATGAACTGGCTGGCTTCGAGCATGGATTCGTGCGTACCGGTATCCAGCCAGGCGTAGCCTCGCCCCATCGTCTCTACCTGCAACGCGCCCGCCGCCAGATAGCGCCGGTTGATGTCGGTGATTTCCAGTTCTCCGCGCGCCGATGGACGAATGGAACGGGCGATTTCAAGAACCTCGTTGTCATAGAAATAGAGGCCGGTAACGGCGTAGTTCGATGGGGGCGACGCGGGTTTTTCCTCGATGCGGACAGCTTTCCCCTGGGCGTCGAAAGTGATTACGCCGTAGCGTTCCGGGTCCTGGACGTGGTAGGCAAAGACGGTGGCGCCAAAAGCGCGCGCGTCGGCGCGCGCCAGGAGACGATGGAACTCATGCCCGTAAAAGATGTTATCGCCCAGTACCAGCGCGGCGGGATAGCTGCCGATGAAGTTCGCGCCGATGATGAACGCCTGCGCCAGTCCTTCCGGACTTTCCTGAACGGCATAGGCGAGGCGAATGCCCCAGGCGCTGCCGTCGCCCAGGAGCCGCGCGAAACGCGGCGTATCCTGCGGCGTGGAAATGATCAGGATATCGCGGATGCCCGCCAGCATCAGCGTGGTCAGCGGGTAATAGATCATCGGCTTGTCGAAGATGGGCAGCAATTGCTTGGATACCGCCCATGTCGCCGGATAGAGCCGGGTGCCGGATCCCCCGGCGAGAATGATGCCCTTACGCATGTTGGGAATCGGAAAACAGGGTTGAAAGCGGAGCGCCTTTCATTCTTTCTCCTGCGTAGGTACGAAGGAAAAGACATCCTTGGCTTCGCCGAAGACGCCCAGTTGGACGCCCATGCCGCCAGGCGGATCGTCCTCCAGCCGGGAAAAGCCCTCGCAGGTGCGGGTTTCGGTGACGTACATCGTATTGCCGATTTTCAGGATGTAGGCATCCTGCCGTGGCTGCCAGAGTTCGATATGCGCCTTGGCGCCGGCCTTCTGGAGCGCGTGGCGGCGCTGGCAATCGGGCAGGCGGGTGACGACCAGGGCGAGGTTGACCTGTTTTTCCCAGAACATCCTGTCGCGCACGATGGAAATGGCGTGGCGCTGACCGTCGATCTGATAGGCCGCGCCGTCGTTGGTGCAACCGGCAAGCGGCAGGAGGAAGAGGAAGAGCGCGCGATAAGAGAGGCGTTGCATGAGGATTCTCCCAGGATTTCAGGTTCCGCCGGTTTCCGGCTGCATCTGCCAGTCCAGCGTTTCGCCCGCGCAAAGCGGCACGAGCGTCGCTCCGGCGACAGGATAATGATCGGGCACATTTTGCGCCTTTTTAAGGAGGGTGATTTTCTCACGGTTTCTGGGCAGGCCATAAAAATCCGCGCCGTTGAAGCTGGCGAAGGCCTCCAGTTTATCCAGCGCGCCCGCCGATTCAAAGATCTGGGCGTAGAGTTCCAGCGCGTGGGGGGCGCTGTAACATCCGGCGCAACAAGAGGCGGCTTCCTTGGCGTTTTGCGGATGCGGCGCGGAATCTGTACCGAGAAAAAAAGCCGGATGCCCGGAAGTCGCCGCTTCCAGCAAGGCCAGGCGATGCGTCTCGCGCTTCATGACCGGCAGGCAATAACGGTGCGGACGCAACCCCCCCTGAAACAGCGCGTTGCGATTGTAGCGGAGGTGATGCGCGGTTAGCGTGGCGGCAATGGCAACGCCCGCCCGGTAATGATGGCGGACGAATTCGACCGTCTCGCGGGTGGTGGCGTGTTCCATGACCGCCTTTAGACCGGGAAAGCGCTGGATGAGCGGGGCGAAACAGGTATCGAGAAATACCTTTTCGCGGTCGAAAATATCCACTTCCGGGTCGGTCACTTCGCCATGCATTAAAAGCGGCAGCCCCGCGCTTTCCATTGCGGCGAAGACCGGGTTGGCGTTTTCGATGCGGGTCAGCCCGGCGGCGGAGTGGGTGGTCGCGCCTGCCGGATAGAGCTTGACGCCCTTGACGAAGCCGGAATCCGCTGCTTTCCTGATTTCTTCCGGCGGCGTGTGGTCGGTGAGATAGAGGGTCATCAGCGGCTCGAAAGCCAGACCTTTCGGCAATGCGGCGAGGATGCGCGCGCGATAGGCGGTGGCCTCCGCCACGGTCGTCACCGGCGGCTTCAGGTTGGGCATGACGATGGCGCGGGCGAACTGGCGGGCGCTATGCGCCAGCGCGATGGAAAGCATCGCGCCATCGCGCAGATGCAGATGCCAGTCGTCAGGTCGGGTCAGGGTAAGTCGCATGGCGTCAGCCAGAAAGAAACACGAAGCACATTCTACCGCGCATCGAGGAGGGGCAGGAGTCAGGAGCCAGGGCTTGTGAATTTTTCGCCCATACCGTCGCAAGACGGCGCAATGGGGCGATTGCCGCCGACGGCGGCAGGAAATGCTTTAAGCATCATATTTGGCCTTGCCTGGCCTTGCGAAAGGCTCATCTAACCCTTTTTCATGGGTCTTTCGCCCTCAAATGCCCATTCCGGGAATGGCGGGGACGCGCCTCTCCCGACACCCAGCAATCGGAGCGCCAATTCGTCCCTGCGCATCAGGTTGTGCGCCAGGACGAAAAACAGCGCCACGCGCTTGACCTTCGCCAGGCCACGAATCCGAAACTGCCGCAACCCCCGGTTCCTGCCCTGGGCATTGACGCACTCGGCG
>JAIRMN010000209.1 GCA_031258715.1 Zoogloeaceae bacterium | reverse complement strand
GGGCGGCAACATCGACATCCACGCCCCGGGCAAGGTCAACTTCAAGGCCGCCAATTACAGCTACGGCGGCCCGGCCAGCCTGACGATGGAAGGATCGAGCCCGAAGCCGACAACCTGCGCCATGAGCGGGGACGACGCGGCGAGCTGCGGCGGCGTGTTCGGGAGATGAACGACATGGCGGAACGAAACGAGCGGCCTGGCCAACCTGAAAAGGCCGGGCTTCCCGACGCGCATGACGTCGCGCGATGCCAGGCGCTTTTCCTCGAAACCCTGCCGCCAGAGGGCGGCGTCTACGTGCTGCTGGACTGTCAACTGGGCAATCCGTTTGGCGATTACCTGGAAGCGGAAAAGCTTTACGTACTGGGCGCGGACCAATCGATGATTGAAGTCCACGGCACAAAAGGGTATTGGCGCAATCCCAGGTTGCTGCGCATCGACAAGGATTCCCCGATCCTGCCTCTCGCACTCGAATTCGCCGCAAACGAATCCGAAAGCCCGATAGGCGCGCGCAACGTTTGCGCACTCCTGGCCTCGGCGAAAAAAGACGATCTGGCCTTGCTGACCCGGCATCTCAAAACGCAATCGCGTCACCACCACCTTTGGGAAGAGCAGGAAGATTCCGTGCCGTTTCGCTACTACGACCCCCGCGTCATGCACACGCTGAGGCGCCTCTTCACGCCGCGGCAAATCCGCGACCTGCTTGGCCCGGTGCTCGCGTGGGCGTATGTCGATTTTCGCTCGAACTTCCACCTCTTCAAACACCCCAGGCCGGACAGGATCATCACGCAAGTCAAACTCACGCCGGAGAACATTGCCGCGTTCCCGTACAACCAGGACGTCTACCGCGCCATGAGGCTGCTGGAGGCATACCGCGACGCCTGGACAGACATGCTGGACGTCGAACTTTTCCAGATCCTCGAAAACGCCGGCAAATCACACGCCGACGACGCGCTTGACAAGAATCACTGGAATCTCCCCACGCTCGCCGCCGTGCAATGGCTGATCGAGCGTGGCCGCGCCGACGCCGAAATCCTGGAAGAGGCGCTGAAAGCGTGGCGGGAATCAGGTATTCCGCTTCTGCCCAGCATCGAACAACATTACGCGCCTGGCTTATTTCCTTGAACGACCCTTTCACCCAAAACCGAGGCGATTTCCATCATGACGAACAAACCCACCCAAAAAAGTTGCAAATTCTGTGAAGGCGAAGGGCTGAGCATCTTGCCGCTGCGCTATTCGGTACTCGGCAGCGACGATCCCAAAACCCTGGCGCAACTGCCCGACATCTCGACATCGCCGACGCTCCTGGGATCGTCGCACGGGGAACGCCGCCTCGGGAACAGGCTTCTGCCGCTCGACAGCGACAAGGCGTTGGGGCTGCAAAACAAGGCCTTGGCGTACGCCATTCGTCCCCTTCGCCATGGCGTCTTCTACGTTCTCCTCGATTATGTGAGGAAGAAGAAGAGCACGAAATGCTGGCTGGCCTACGCCGTCACGCACGATGGCTACCTGTACGCCTTCAATCCGAGAGACCCTTTCCCGGCCATCCCGGAATTTACTTGCGATCCCAAGGAGCACGGCATCAAGGCCTCCGTCATCCGGATTCCGGAAGCCGAGAAGGTCGAGCAGGCGTGGCTGTTTTTTTCCCCCGATCCCCTGACCAAGAAACGGCTGGACGAACTGCTCAAAAAGCCCGACCCGATCCTGATGCAAACGTTTTTCCCGTCGGCTTGGCTGAAGGTGGGGGAGGGGGGGGATCATGAGCAGGAAGACACCATCGACGCGGCGGATCTCGGCAACTGGGTCGCGGAAATGAAAGTCGCGCCCAGCCTGCAAGCCGTCCGGATGTTCTACGGCGGCCTTTTCCCGACCTTCAACCGCGCGCTGGATAAGGAGATGCCCGGCGAAAAAGCACTGCGCGACGAGAAGCTCCCCCAGCACCGGGCGCGTTTGGCGGACATCGGAAATTTTCTCAATGAAAAAGGGGAAAACGGGAAGGAAAAGGGGCTGGCCTTCGTGCTCAACGACGCCATCGGCATCACGCAGGAGCTGAACACGATCCGCGAGGACGCCTTTGCGGAAATGAACGCCTGGCTCGACATCCATGAATACGCGCCGACGGCCGGGGAACGCGGGCAAGCTCCCCCCGTGAGCAATGCGCATAAATTACGGGTGCTTGAACACTTGGATGCGCTGCAAGAGGCCGCGAGGGAAGCCGCGGGGAAGATCGGAAAGAAGAAGAAAAACAACGCGGAAATCAAGGAAATCAACCAGAAGATCCGTGCGCTGCCCAGCTACGAGAAACGCACCACGAAACAGGCGCGGGAGATCACCGGACTGGAGAACAGAAGAGAATTCCTTGAGACGGAAAACGCCGAAATCCAAGAAACCGTCTGGGCGACGATGACCCGGAATCTGGACATCGCGTACACGAAGTCCTTCCGCGACCGATACAATGAAATCCTCGCGCGCCAGAATGCCGCGCTCAAAAGGTGCGGCGGCGATCATATCAGCTGGCTGACGAGTTCGGCATTACAGGATGCCTGTGCGCTCTACGACAAGAACGACCCGGTCTCGGGCGCGGCCTTTTTCGACCAGATGGGCAAGGCCATCGAAGGGATAATCCATACCGATGAGGGGGTGAAACTTCTTCAGGGTTGGCTATTGGAGGGCAGCCCCACAGACCCCGGGAATATCGCCCTGCGCGCCTTGTGCTACAACCAGAGCAGCGCGGAAAAGGCGGCGGCCAAGGCGTTCGCGGATTTTGCGAATCAGCCCAATGAGTTTTTCACACACGGCATCCTCCATCCCATCGACTGGTTCTACAAAATCGGTCTGGGGCTTTTCAAGCACGTTGCGAAAGAGACGGATCGGGTGATCAAGATGCTCCAGGAAATCCCGCGGGGCGAGTCGATCTCGCCCAATGCAACGTGGCTGAAAAACCACCCGTTCTGGGGCGCTGGCCTGAGTTTCTTTGCCAATACCACCGGAAGGGCGCTGAGTTTTCCGATGCGGGGACTGGAAAAAAGAATGGCGGAGAAGGTGCTGCTCTTTACGGCTTCCACGTTGGGCGATAAGGTCATCAAGGATGTGCTGGGGCCTGACTATAAAAAGGGCAATACGTTGAGCCCTGCCCAGGAAGGCTTTGCGCAGAATGTGAAGACAACCGCGCGGGGTGTGGTCCTTGAGGGCGGGCTGAAACGTTTCGAGCACATCGTCCGTCCGGTCCAGGGGGACTTTGTTCGCGTGCGGATGGCGGGAATCGTGCTGCTTTTCGAGGCCGTGACGAGCATCTACCGGGCAAAGCATTACTTCGAGAACGGGGACGAGGACAAGGCGGCGTTTCTCAAGCTCGTAGCCAGCGCGTTCGGGTTCGTGGGAGCGGCGGCGGAACTCTACGCCAATATGTATCGGGTCGTGACCAAGGTCGAAATTTCCCGGGCCGTGAATGCGGAGATGGCGAAAAAGCTTGTCGAGCGGGCGCGGGTGTCTTATGGCGCGACGAAAACGGTTGTGGCGGGGTTTTCGACGGTGGCGGGGATATTTGGGGCGTATTTTGATTTTTCGGGAGCATATGAAGGATTTAAAAAAGATGATGCCTGGCTTACGGGACTGCTTGGTGCTCGCGGCATAGCCCAAAGCGTGACGGTGGTATCCGGTTTCATTACTGCCTACGGGGATACCGAAGCCTTTTTCCTGGCGCTGAAAAATAGAGCCAAGAGCAAGTTTGGCACCACCTTATTGCAATTTGTGGCCCAAGGCGCGAAATGGGCCAACGGCGCAAAACTCATCGCCTATCGTGTGGCGGCCATGGCGGGCTGGATTGGCATCCTGCTCACCATCGGCATCCTGGTGTACGACTACCGACGCAGCGCGACCGAGTTGACCCGGTGGTGTGCCCGTAGCTGCTTCCGAAGGTATGGTTTGTTTTCCGAAACTGCTCCCATCTATGTCACCTCCGACGAAGAAATCGAGGAGCTTGCCAAGGCGATCGATCTCACGTTTGTGGATGAATCGAAGAAAGCAAGCACGGACGTGACGTCCGATCTTTCCAGCGGCGGCGCGTGATGGCCTGCTGGGCGCGCGGACAATCCCTTACCCCTTCTGGAGTAAACGACATGTATTTCGTTGAAAGAAGCATGTTCCGGGCGTCGATTGGCAAAAGTTGGCTGAAAAGCATACGGGAAGAATCGCGGAGATTCCGTGAAGAGATTGCGAAAGCCGAGGCGGAAGGGGAACCGGAGGTTTTACGGGGAAAGGGGATGAACAGCGAAGGCGGTCGCATCTGGCGCATTCACGAATCCGTTTCCGACACGCCCCGCGCGCCCGGCGCGCTTTACGCGCAAAACGACCGCTTTCTGGATGTCCGCACGCCGTTTGACGAGAAGCGCGGGTATGCCACTATAGGGGTGCTGATGTTTTCGTGGCTTGCTTATTCGTTTGGATTCTGGATAGTAGGAACTATTATTTTTCTTATAGAAAGAGAAGGATCGGCAGGCCGGTATATTTCTGGCGCGATTATGATATTGAGTTGTCTCTTCATGCTCGTAATCCTTTCCCCCGTTCTATATTTCATCTTCCGCATCGAAACCTTTGTCCAGCGGCGCCTGATCGTGCGTTTCGACCGCATCAACCGCAAAGTCTATCTGCATCGTCCCCGTTACGCGGGGGGCGTCGTTGCCCTGGACTGGGAGAAGGTGATCGTCGATGAACATGAAGATGGTGCGGATCAGATTGGCCTGCCCTTGTTCCTGACGTGGTATCCGAAAGATACGCCCCATAAACGGGGCGAAGGGCTGCTCCTTGGCCGAAACGCGCACGACGTGAGCGATAACCGCCACTTCTGGGAATTCATCCGGCGCTTCATGGAAGACGGCCCGCAGAGCGTGCCGCGCCAGAAGCTGATCGGCAAAATCCCCTGGCCGTGGCGTCCGCTGCTCTCCGTCCTGGGCACGCAACGCGCGGTGTTTGAAAGCCGGCATTGGGGGATGGCCTTCGCGGTCGTGCTGATGCTCCCCGCTTTCGCGCTCTACGCCGTGTTCCAGTGGATTTCCCTGTTGCTGTGCTGGGAGCCCGTCTTCCCCCGCAAAATCCGCAAGGCCTGCGGCGAAAGCTTCCTCGCCGTCCTCCAGGCGCGCGGCATCGACCTGATCGCGTGGTCGATGCTCGGTGGTGTAATCTACTGGCTCGATGCAACGTTTCCCACGCTCTTCACGTTCACGCTCTGATTCGCGCGCAATGACAAACAAGGCCACTTCGCTCCCTTTGCCGGTTGTCGGCGGCCACCGTCGCCCGCCCCTGGACAATGAATTGCGGCGCGAACCGCGGGATAAAACCCCTGTCATTGCGCGCGAAGTCGCGGACTCTACACGCCGCATGGATTCCGCGACGACGCGCGGAATGACAGGGGGTAGTTTTCACGCTGACGCCCTGGCTCGAATGGAAAGCGCACGGCTCATGCGTCATGCAGCGGTATTTGCCATAAGGAGGCAATGATGTTGAACAAAACAAAATCCATGTCATGGTGTATCGTTTTCTTTCTCTCCTTTGCCCTGACAGCCTGTGGCGAGTCGACACTGGATGCGACCTCCGGGCTTGCCTTCAGCAAATCGGTAGAAAAACTTATGCGATCTCTTCCAGTGGAAGAACAGGAGAAATTCGTTGGCGATGTTTTTGTTCTCATTGGCAATACGCTTTCGCTGCCGTCGAAACAAAAGACGGAAGGAGCGGTGCGCAACGAGACACAAAAACTGTTGTTGGCCCTGGGCGGAAAGACTGCCGCCGAAATCACCAAAATGGCGGATCAACTCAGGGAAGGAAGGGCAACGATAGATTATTCAGCCGGGCAGTATTCAGAAAAATTCATTGACTCCGTGAATAAAATAGAGGAACAACTTTCTGAAGATGAGCGAGCGTTGTTTGAAGAAGCATATGGGGTATGCGTTGATTATATTGGGGCTGCGTGGGTAAAAAAGGCTGTCGACAAGGCGCTTGTGATTGGCACGATGCTGAATCCAAAAATGGCAGGACGTCCGGGGGTTTTTGCCAGCGATGAATCCCGCAGGTTATATAAGCAAGCCATGGATAATTCCGCTAAAATGATAAGCATAAATTATGCCAGTAAGCTGAATCTTGCCGAGTTTGCTGAGGCCCTGCATGGCAAGACGGCATACGATATTGTTGGCATGTCGCTTAAATACAAGGCGCTGGATGATCCAGCCATCCCGGAGTGCGGGGAGTTTCGTTTAAATTCAACGGATTCATTTGCCGTTTGTCAATTGATGATGAATGCTGCGGCGCATGGTGCACAGGAGGCGCAACCCTGAATATCCGTTGCTTTGCTCCGCCTATGAAATCCGCGCGAAATGACCGTCAGGGCCGCTTCGCGCCTTTTGCCGGTTGCCGGCGGCCACCGTCGCCCGCCCCTGGACAATGAATTGCGGCGCGAACCGCGGAATGACAGGGGGGGGTTCCGTAACTTCGCGCGGAGTGACAAACAGGGGCGCTTGCGCGCCCTTTATATTCACGCTGACGCCCCGGCTTGGATGGAAAGCGCGCGGCGCATGCGTTACAACGGTATTTTCCATAGGAGTGACATCATGATTTCTCGTTTGAAAACCGCGCTGTTGCCGGGTGTCGCGGCCCTGATGCTTTCTGCCTGCTTTTCCGGCCAGAGGGCGGCGCCTGAAAACGAAAGCGTGGGACGAAGCGCCGAAATGGCAATGGTCCCCATCGTTGTGAATGAAAAATGGGGCCTCATCAACAACAAAGGCGAAATCGTCATCCCGCCGCGTTTCGACTGGATAGACCATTTTTCCGCCAACGGCCTGGCGAAGGTTATCGTGGGGGAAAAAGTCGGTTTCATCAATGAAAAAGGCAAGGAAGTCATCCCGCCGCGTTTTGATAAGGCAGACGAATTTTCCGCCAACGGCCTGGCGAGGGTCAAAGTGGGGGAAAAATATGGCTTCATCAACGAAAAAGGCAAGGAAATCGCCCCGCCGCGTTTTGACGAGACAGGCGAATTTTCCGCCGATGGCCTGGCGCGGGTCAAAGTGGACGAGAGATACCGTTTCATCAACGAAAAAGGCCAGTTTGTCACCCCGCCGCCCGCCATGAGCGTGCTTTTGCTGGCCCCCTATCGTTCCTACGAGATGAATGATAGATGGGGTTATCTCGACGAAAATGGCAAGGAAGTCATCCCGCCGCGTTTTGACCATGCATATGAATTTTCCGCCAACGGCCTGGCGATAATCGAAGTGAATAGGAAATTCGGTTTCATCAACGGAAAAGGCGAGCTTGTCATCCCGCCGCGTTTTGACGATGTAGACGAATTTTCCGCCAACGGCCTGGCGCGGGTCGAAGTGAGGGGGCAACACGGTTTCATCAACGAGAAAGGCGAGGAAGTCGCCCCGCCGCGTTTTGACAGGGTAGGCAAATTTTCCGCCAACGGCCTGGCGAAGGTCAGCGAGGGGTTTCGATACGGTTTCATCAACGAGAAAGGCGAGGAAGTCGTCCCGCCGCGTTTCGATAAGGCAGACGAATTTTCCGCCAACGGCCTGGCGAAGGTCAGCGTGGAGAGGAAATTCGGTTTCATCAACGAAAAAGGCGAGGAGGTCATCCCGCCGCGTTTTGACGATGTGGACGAATTTTCCGCCAACGGCCTGGCGTTCGTCGACGTGGGGGGGCAATACGGTTTCATCAACGAAAAAGGCGAGGAAGTCATCCCGCCGCGTTTTGACAGGGTAGGCAGATTTTCCGCCAACGGCCTGGCGAGGGTCGAAGTGGGACGGAAAGTCGGTTTCATCAACGAAAAAGGCGAGGAGGTCATCCCGCTGCGTTTCGATTGGGCAGACGAATTTTTCACCAACGGCTTGGCGAGGGTCGGCGTGGAGGGGAAACGGGGCTATATCAATGAAAAAGGCGAGGTGGTCATCCCGCTACGGCGTTTTGACCGCGGTGACCGCGGGACGCCTTTCCGGGCCAATGGTCTGGCGCTGGTGGAGGAAGACGGGAAATGGCGCTACATCGACCGGAACGGCAATGTCGTGGTTTTTATCGATTCCGTCTGCGGCAAGGAAGTCCTGAAAAACGGCCACGGCCACATTATCTGGCCGAAAGAGCCTATCTCATGCCCCGGTTCTTGAGGACAGCCACACATTCCGCGCGTAGTCGCGGAACCACCCCTTGTCATTCCGCGCGAAGTCGCGGAATCCATGCGGCGCGTAGATTCCGCGACGCCGCGCGCCATGATTCCTGGGTTTTGCGCAGTGCTTCGTCGAGGTGGCCGGTGGCCATGTGGCCGATACCACGCTCACACAAAAAAACCGTTACCCTACCGGCTTCGCGGAAACCCTTGCCGCCATCACGGATACCCGCCGCCCCGCCCCAGGCATCCTGGCTGCCGGAACAGACGCTCGTGAAAGCGTCAAGGACGCCCGTGAACTTGTAAAGGGCGCCCGTGAAGTTGTAAAGGGCGCCCGTAAAGTTGTAAAGGGGGCCCGTAAAGTTGTAACGGGGGCCCGTGAAGTTGTAACGGGGGCCCGTGAAGTTGTAACGGGGGCCCGTGAAAACGTTAAGGTCGCCCGTGGCGTCGTAAGGGTCGCCCGCGAAAACGCTACAAAACCCTCGGAGAAACAACCGCTTGACCCGCAAACTTATGCCGGGTGCTGGCGGT
>JAIRMN010000208.1 GCA_031258715.1 Zoogloeaceae bacterium | reverse complement strand
TGCCTTTCTCGCTTCGCCTTTCAGGGATTGGGCCTTGGCTTCCTGGTTGCAGGTTTTCATTTTTTCCCGTTGCGCTTTTTGTGCTGCGGTCGGCTCCTTTTTCGGCGCGGCGGTTTCCGACGCCTGGGCAAATCCTGCGGAGAAAGCCAGGGAAAGGACGGCGCACAGGATGAGCAGGGATTTTTTCATGGTGAAGGCTCCTCGAGTCAGTAAAAAAGAAAGCCGTATTATCCTGAACGACATTGTGAAATGCTAGTGTTTTTTTATGGTATTTTATTTGGAATACACGAACGGCTTTCGTCGTCACGGATGACAATGCCGGACAGATTTGACGCGCCGCTGATCCATCGGAGGAATCGGCTGAATGCTGATGGCAAGATTATTACGCTGGAAGTCACGCGAGAGCTTGGCGCGGATGCTCGTCGGTCATGTCGATGGTTCCATCGATGCCCACCGCCTTCAACCCGAAACTGTTGCAAATTCCGGTTCCTGCCCTGGGCATTGACGCCACTCGGCGGTTAGCCGGGCGATTTCCCAGTCGCTGCTCACGCCATCGACCGTGGCGTACAGCCACCGCCCCAACAAAATCTCCGGCGCAATCGCCGCTCGCCCCCTTCCACTGCCCCTATGTTCGCGTGGAACGCCTTCATATCCTAACGCTCTACATGGGCCACCACGCCCGTCGCGCGCGGTGGCCCGGTGGCAACGACGACGCCAGGTCGCTCGCTCGCAGTTCCAGTTGATTTCGATTCGAATTGGCAACAATACGCGGGCATGGGATTTCATGGCGGCAGACCTGGGTAATGGGACAGCAGGGTTATGTTGATCAGATGGAAGAGGGAAAATTCACAGGCTCTCTGTCCAGTTCATTCACTCCCGCCCGCCTTCGTGGGTGCATACCCGTAGTAAAAAAGGCGGGCCGAAGACCCGCCTTTTCCGAAAGCGCGGTTTCCCGCGGACGAAGGACTTACATCATGTCCATGCCGCCCATGCCGCCGGGCATGGCGGGCGCGGGCTTGTCTTCCGCCAGTTCGGCCACCATCGCGTCGGTCGTGAGGATGAGACCGGCGACGGAGGCGGCGTTTTGCAGCGCGGTGCGCGTCACTTTGGTGGGATCGAGCACCCCGGTCGCCACCAAGTCGCCATACTCGCCGGTAGCGGCGTTGTAGCCGAAATTGTCCTTGCCTTCGACTACCCGGTTGACCACCACAGAGGGTTCTTCGCCGGCATTGGCGACGATCTCGCGCAGCGGTTGTTCTAGGGCGCGCAGCACGATTTTGATGCCCGCGTCCTGGTCGTGGTTGTTGACCTTCAACTTGCCTGCCACTGCGGCGCGAGCGCGCAGGAGCGCCACGCCGCCGCCGGGGACAATGCCTTCTTCCACCGCCGCGCGGGTCGCGTGCAGCGCGTCTTCCACGCGCGCCTTCTTTTCCTTCATTTCGACTTCAGTCGCCGCGCCCACCTTGATGACGGCCACGCCGCCCGCCAGCTTCGCCACGCGCTCTTGCAGCTTTTCGCGGTCGTAGTCGGAAGTGGCTTCCTCGATCTGCACACGGATTTGCTTCACGCGCCCTTCGATGGCGGCGGCTTCGCCCGCGCCATCGATGATAGTGGTGTTTTCCTTCGCCACTTCGATGCGCTTGGCTTGGCCAAGATCCTTCAGTGTGGCCTTTTCCAGCGTCAGGCCGGTCTCTTCCGAAATTACCGTGCCGCCGGTTAGGATGGCGATGTCTTCGAGCATGGCCTTCCTGCGGTCGCCAAAGCCAGGTGCCTTCACCGCCACGGCCTTCAGGATGCCGCGGATATTATTCACAACCAAGGTGGCGAGCGCCTCGCCATCGACATCCTCGGCGATGATGAGGAGCGGCCTGGAAGCCTTGGCGACTTGCTCCAGGATCGGCAGAAGGTCGCGGATGCTGGAAATCTTCTTGTCGAAGAGGAGCACATAGGGGCTTTCCAAGATCGCCTGCTGCTTGTCGCCGTTATTGATGAAGTAGGGCGACAGATAGCCGCGGTCGAACTGCATCCCCTCGACAACATCTAGCTCGTTGTCCAGGGACTTGCCGTCCTCGACGGTAATCACGCCTTCCTTGCCGACCTTTTCCATCGCGTCGGCAATGATCTTGCCGATGGATTCGTCGGCATTGGCGGAAATGGAGCCGACCTGGGCGATTTCCGTATTGGTGGTGCAGGGCTTGGAAATCTTTTTCAACTCCTCGATGGTGGCGATGACGGCCTTGTCGATGCCGCGCTTCAGGTCCATCGGGTTCAGGCCGGCGGCCACGTAACGCAGACCTTCGCGCACGATGGACTGCGCCAACACTGTGGCGGTCGTGGTGCCGTCGCCGGCGATGTCGGAAGTCTTGGAAGCGACTTCCTTCACGAGTTGCGCGCCCATGTTGGCGAATTTATCCTTCAGTTCGATTTCCTTGGCGACGGAAACGCCGTCCTTGGTCACGGTGGGCGCGCCGAAGGATCGCTCCAGCACGACATTGCGGCCCTTGGGACCGAGCGTCACCTTGACGGCGTCGGCCAAGATGTTGACGCCTTCCACCAGACGGACGCGGGCGGAATCACCGAATTTGACTTCTTTTGCTGCCATTTGAATCTCCTGTTTTAAAGGCTTGAAAAATGCTTGAAATGCGGACGTAGGGAAGGCGCTTCAGCCCTCCAGCACACCCATGATGTCTTCTTCGCGCATGACAAGGATCTCCTCGCCATCGACCTTGACGGTTTGCCCGGCATACTTGCCGAACAGCACGCGATCCCCCACTTTCACATCCGGAGCGATAATCTTGCCGGAATCGTCACGCTTGCCGGGACCGACCGCCAGCACTTCGCCCTGATCGGGCTTTTCACCGGCGGAATCGGGAATTACGATGCCGGAAGCGGTCGTGCGTTCGGCTTCGACGCGTTTGACAATCACACGGTCGTGCAAAGGACGGATTTTCATAAAGGCTCCTTGTTCATTCAAAAAAATTGCAAACCCTGCCCAACAAACGGTTGGGCAACCAGAAAAGGGAACGGTATGTTAGCACTCATCCCCGACGAGTGCTAACAATAAGTCCAGTTTTTCACATTTCAACCCCAGCAAGTGTCAGGCATCAGATATCAGGAAACAGGAAACCCGCCGCGCCGTCATTCTCTGAAGCGAAGAAGCAATCCAGATTCCTGGCGTGCGGCTTTGATAGGCCGGCAATTCATAGCTGTAGGCCCCGGCTTTGCCGGGGCTTGACCTTTACGACGGTTGGCGTGGATTTCCAATCTCTACCAAGAGCGAGGCTGCTTTGTCTCGACGGTCGGATTGGACGAGAAGATTGTTCGAGCGCACATCCGAAACCAGGAATGGGAGGACGATCGCTATGGGCTTGGAAGGTAAGCCGCCCAGAGCGGCTCACGGTTTCATGGACGCCTTTGAGTCGCTCACCATCCAAGCCACCAGTTTTGCCGGTGGCGCTTGGCTTCCTCGTCCTCTGTCTTCTAGACAGTGTCGTCACGAGACTAAATTTGTGGTATACTTTTCGGGTCCTAAATTCCGAGAGGGTGCCCCATGTCTACAACGTCTGCTCACCGTCGGCACGATATTTCTGATCATGTCTGGTTGCTTCTGGAGCCGCATCTTCCTGGGAAAACAGGTTCTTGGGGCGGCGTTGCCAAGGACAATCGACAATTCATCAACGCAGTATTCTGGATCTTGCGAACAGGCGCGCCATGGCGAGA
>JAIRMN010000172.1 GCA_031258715.1 Zoogloeaceae bacterium | reverse complement strand
CCCAAGATTGCGCTGTCAGGTCGATGCGGTAGACACCCAGGACAGTCGGCTGGTTACGGACGGGTATGCGTTCCGTCTGGTCAGTGGAACCGCGTTGCCCTTCGCGGATGCCGCTTTTGTCTGGATGGATGGGTCTTGACCAACGTGTTATCCAACGAGGCGGCTTCGATTTTGAGCCGGACGATCCAGGCGTGTTGCAACTTTTCAAAAACACGATCCAGACATCCACTTTCGAGCAGCGGATCATTCGTGCGCAGCCCACGTGCAAGCGGCCAAACCGTCTGGGCAAGCCACGCCACTTGCAGCCGTGCTCGACAACATATAGGTTGGCATTCAACACTAAACCTATTTACAAAATAAACAAGAACTGTTACCGTTTTCAGTGGCAACATGAATTTTGAATAAAAAAGGAAATCCGATCATGTCGATTCATTTTTTGTCTCGCCGGCGACTGTGGCCGGTTCTGATGTTTGCCTGGTGGGGGGCCGGGGGTTTTGCAAGCGCCCCGGAAATCACCCCAAATTCCGCCGCTAACAAACCCCCCCCCCCCCCCCCCCGCAATCCAATTTGAATAACGCCGCCTCGGGCAGCGAAACTGTCCTGCCGGAAGTTTTCGTCAATGCGGAGGCGAATGGTTCCGGCGCCTTGCCGCCCGCCTACGAGGGCGGGCAAGTGGCGACCGGCGGGCGGGTTGGATTGTTGGGCAACAAGGATTTCATGGAGACGCCGCTCAACGTAATCGGTTATACGGAGCAATTCATCCAGGATACCCAGGCAAGGGAAATCTCCCGCGTCATCGCCTTGACCGACCCCGGCGTGTATATCAACACCACCAGCGGGATGCTGACCGAACAGTTCAGTATTCGCGGCTTTGGCGTTTCCGCCAACGATATCTCCATCAACGGCCTGTATGGCATGGCCCCCTACTGGCGCGTCACGCCGGAGATGGCGGAGCGTGTCGAGGTACTGAAAGGGCCATCCGCCCTCCTGAACGGGATGCCGCCTACGGGGTCGGTGGGCGGCAGCGTCAATCTGGTGCCCAAACGCGCGGGCAAGACGCCCATCGCCCGCCTCACCACCAACTACATGTCGGATTCGCAGTGGGGCGGGCATGTGGATATCGGGCAACGCTTTGGCGAAAACCAGCAATTCGGCGTGCGCTTCAACGGCGTCTATCGCAACGGCGGCACCGCGGTGAAGCACCAGGAGAAAAAGACCCAACTCGCTTCCCTGGGACTGGATTGGCGCAGCGACAGGATCAGGCTGTCTGCGGACATGTATCGCAGTGAAGATTACACGCGCGGCCTGAATCGGGGCGTGTCGCTGAATCCCGGCGTCGCGGTGCCCAAGCCGCCCAAACCGGAAACCCTGCTGGGGCCAGGCTGGACGTTCGGCAAGACGAAAGACCGGGCGATCATGGCGCGCGGCGAGTTCGATATTGCGGAGCGCCTCATGGTCTACGCCGCTTTCGGCGACAGTCACACCGATTTCGACGCCCTGGCGAGTTCGACCTACACCATCTACAACGCAGCGGGGGACTTCCGCAACAATTTCGCACACCAGCGCATCATTCTCGACAAGACTTCCGCGGAGATCGGCGCGCGAGGGAAATTCAGTACTGGCGTCGTTGAGCATGAAGTCGCCCTTACCGCCACTCGCTACGCGCACGACTACCATTTCGGCTTTTTGCGCAACGTGCTGCCGGCGGACTGGATCACCAACATCTATCATCCGGTCTGGGGGCCTGCCATCGACACGGGTTTCAGCCACGCCCACCTGCCCAGGACGGCACAACTGCGCCTGACGGGCGTGGCAATCGCCGACACCCTGTCGTTCGTCGACGGTCGCGCGCAACTGACCCTGGGCGCGCGCCGCCAGGAGGTGCTGGAAAAAGGCACTCCCTACGATACGACAGGCTCCAGCACGGCGCGTTATGATGAAAGCGCCATCACACCCGCCATCTTGCTGCTCGTCAAGATCACGCCTCGCCTTTCCGCCTATGGCAACTACATCGAGGGTCTGAGCCAGGGCGCAACCGCGCCGCTCAACGCCGCCAACGCGGGCGAAGTATTCGCGCCCTACAAGAGCAAGCAAAAGGAGATCGGGCTGAAGCTGGATACGGGCCGCCTGGCTGTCACAGCCAGCCTGTTCCAGATCACGCGCCCCAGCGCCTATACCGATCCGGTGAGCAATATATATTCCTTCGGTGGCGAACAGAGGAACCGGGGCATCGAGATCGGTTTTTTCGGCGCGCCGCGAAATGACCTGCGGCTGATGGGGGGACTCTCTTACACCGAAGCCAGGCTGACGAAGACGGCGGGTGGTGTAAACGAAGGCAAGCTGGCAACCGGAATTCCCAAATGGCAGGCCAAGCTGGGCGTGGAATGGGATATTCGCGCCGTGCCGGGGCTGACGCTGACCGGCAACGCAGTTGCGGTCTCCAGGCAATATATCAGCGCCGACAACCATCTCTCCGTCCCCGGACACACGATCTATGACCTGGGCGCGCGCTATCTCACCCGGGTGGGCGATTTCCCACTCGTGTTCCGGGCCGACATCAGGAACGTCGGCAACAAAGCCTATTGGGCCGGAACCTTGTGGGAGGGGCTGGGCGAGCCGCGCACCTTCCTTTTTTCGGCCACTGTGGATTTTTGAACCTCGACCCGGCATGGGCCACCTGAACATGCACACAAAAACCATCCGCCTCTGGAGCTGGATACATCGCTGGAGCAGCCTTGTCTGCACGCTCTTCATGCTGCTTTTGTGCGTCACCGGGCTACCGCTCATCTTTCATCACGAGATCGGGCATCTGCTGGAGCCGGAACGTCCGCCCATCGCCGCCGGCACTGTTGCGCCCACGCTCGCCTCCCTCGTGGAACGCGCCCTGTCCGCGCGTCCCGGCGAGCGCGTCAATTATCTGTTCTTTGACGATGAAGAGCCTGTCGCCGTCGTCGCCACCGCCCAAAGGGGCAATTCATTGCCGCAAGAGACGCACTATCAATATTTCGACCTGCGCGACGGCTGGCAACTGGAACGGCAACAGCCGACCGAAGGTTTCATGTATGTGATGCGGCGCCTGCATCTGGACATGTACGCGGACTTGAAAGGCACGTTGTTCCTGGGCGCGATGTCCTTGTTGCTGCTGGTCTCGATCCTGAGCGGCGTCATCCTCTACGCGCCTTTCATGCGCCACCTGCCGTTTGGCGCGCTGCGCCGGGAACGGCGGCGCGCCTGGTGGCTGGACACGCACAATCTTCTGGGCATCGTCACCGTCGTCTGGCTGGGCGTGGTGGGATTCACGGGCGCAATCAACACGCTGGCTCAACCGGTCGAGAGGATGTGGCAGGGCAGCGAACTCATGGAGATGGCCGCAAGTCCTCCGGATCGTCCGGACGCCCAGGAAATCGTCCGCCTGGATCTGGCTGTCGAACGGCTGCGGGAAGCGGCGCCGGATCTGACCCCACGGGTACTGGCCCTGCCGGGCACGCCGTTCGCCAGCCAGCACCACATCGGCGCGTACATGGTCGGCAACACGCCCATCACCAGCCGGCTCTTGACGCCCGCGATGCTCGACGCGGGCAGCGGACGCCTGGTCGACATGCGCGAAATGCCGCTCTACGTCAAGGCGCTTTTCGTCTCACAACCACTGCATTTCGGCGACTACGGCGGAATGCCGCTGAAAATCCTCTGGGCTGCACTCGATATCGTCAGTATCGTCCTTCTGGGAAGCGGCCTATATCTGTGGTGGGTCAAACCGGGACATGAACGCAGGCGAAAAACACCCGCCGCGCGAATCCAGAAGAGGGAGACCGCAGCATGAAAACACCGGGACGCCCCACCTACGCCTTCTGGCAGATTTTCCGCTGGCCCTTCCTGATCGGTCTCTCAAGCAGCATCGGCCTTGTCTCGGCGCTGGTCGGCGACGGGCCGTGGGATGCCCTTTCATGGGCCACCCTCGTCGCACCGCTGGCGGTCATCGCGTGGTTTTTCCGGGCGATGCACCCTCGTTTTCCCGCGGGGTTGCGAGGAAATCGCGGGCGCTTTCCGGGCGCCGAAGGGCGTGAATCCTGACCCGCGCCTCGCCGCCTTCCCGCGCGCACACCGCAGAACGACCAAGGATGCTTCCATCGTCACGCTGCTCAAGCTGGCAAATACCCTGGAAGAATTCAAGAACCTCGACAACAAGGTACATCCCCGCCTTGGCGATACGCTGTCGCTGGAGATTTGACGAGGCCGACCGGTTTGCGGGGAAGTCAAGGGGCTTCATCACTGGGAGATGAGCCTTGGCCGGAGCAGTGTTTCTTGCCCAACTGTTTCCCGAAAGATCCAGACAAAAATCGGAAGTCAACCTGATGCGGCCCGCGTAAAATGCCGGACGCCGTTTTGGCCGCCTTGCGCCCCGTCATCCCTACGCTGTGCCATGTGCCTGAAAAACGTCATTACTTCAGCCCCCCCGCGCCATTCCTGACGCGAGGGGTTCTCGCAACGCGCAGCCCCGCCTTACACCGCCACGCTTTCCGCCGCCTGAGTGAAGGCTTCGATCCGGTCGAAATTCATGTAGCGGTAAATGTCGGCGGCCTTTTCATTGACCACCTCGACCTGAGCCAGATATTCCGCCGGGGTCGGAATCCTG
>JAIRMN010000078.1 GCA_031258715.1 Zoogloeaceae bacterium | reverse complement strand
CTGCTATCTCGGGGCGCGCAGCCTGCCTCGCAGCGCCACCGGTTATGTTCCCGCCAGACATGCCTTTGTCCGCCATGCCCGGCCATTCGTTTTCCTGCCGTCGCCGCGCGCCCGTGTCGTCTATTGGGGGCCGGATGGCCGCTACGGCGGCACGAACGCCAACGATGCCTGTCTGCCGACCGCCGCCAGTGACGACGTGGTGATCTGCCTTTGAGCGTCCGCTTCCCTCCTTTTCCCCTTTTCCTTTTCCTCGATGAATACGACGACGATGACCGCCCAAACGCCCCCGCCCGCCTCCTTCCTTCCGGTTGCGGGCGGTCGCCGCCGCGCTGCCGCGCTGTGCCTGCTTCTCGCGCTGTGCCTGCCGTCCGGCGGGACGCTGGCGGCGGGCGAGGAGAAAGGAAAAGAGAAGACCGCCGCCGAAGGCGAATCCGGATCGCGCACGGATTACGCGCCGCTGGATCTGGCGCAGTCCGTGCCGGGGCTGCGCACGAAAGACGGTACGCGCACGATTTTCGAGCCGCGCCCGGTGCGCTTTACCGCCCGCCTCGCGCGCCTGCCCGAGCCGCAGAAGGCCGATTACCTGAATCAGGTCATGAGCCTGATCGGCGTGACCGCCAAGTTCCAGGTCAGCCAGCGCGTCGTGTTCGACTATGGCGGCGACAGGCCGCTGGCCGCTTATGTGGAAGACGGGGCCGCCGCCCGCATCGCCAAGGAACTCAAGGCGGGCGACACGCGCACTTTCTATGCGTTCCACGTCTATAACAATCGCTACGGCCCGGCGCTGGTGGTCACGGCGTTCGACGACGAGTGAAAACATGCCAGCCCAGGTCGTCGCGCGCAAAGCGGGTTTTACCCTGGTGGAATTGCTGGTGGTGGTGGCGATTCTCTCCGCCGTCGCCCTGGCTTCGTTCGGAATGGTGACGGAAAACCGCGCCCGGGTGCGCATCGACGACACCCGCAACCGGCTGGCCATCCTGCGGCGCGCCATCGTCGGGCCGGAGTCGCCGGTCTACGGCGGCGAAATGCGGCTTGCCGGCTATGTGGCGGACAACGGACGGCTGCCGGGGTCGCTTGCCGAATTGCTCTCTTCCACCAACCACATGCCACAGGGGGGTGTGAAAGCAAGGTTTTCTGGCAGTGATGGCGTGTGTACCGTTCCGTCGACAGCCGGTACTGAGGTTGACCATGTTGCCGCCCGCGTTCTCAAGGGACATCGCGGCAATTATCTCGCTGGCGTGGTGCATAACGGCGAATTCCGCGATGGATGGGGCAATGTCGGCTGGGGATGGGACACAACGAACGTCCCCACCGGCGTCGCGCTCGGGATTACGAGTTTCGGCGCGGATAACGCGACGGGCATAACATCCGTGCCAGGAGATCCCGCAACGGAAGCGGAAGTCGACATTGCGGAAGCGGAAGCCGACCAGACGATGTCCATCGGCGACGCGGATTGGTGGGTGCCGCTCGACGGCTGGAGCGTGACGCTCCGGAATGCGGGCGACGAGGATCTCGGGACTGTCGATTTCGGCGGTGATCTGAAAGGACTTGGCCTTGCCCTGCTGGTGTTCGAGAACGTGAACGGCGGGCAATGGCGGCAATACCGGAGCGATCTGAACAGTTGCAGCAGCGCCAATGGCGGCGAGGACAAAGACGCGCTGGCGTCGGGGGGAAACTGCGTACTCGGATTTACCTCGACAGCTTCGTGCGGCAGCCGCGTGCCGCTTGGCCGCCATGTATTGGTGCTCACCATCAAAAATGCCACGGACAACACGGTGCTGGCTGGAGGGGCTCTGGGCACGACCGTGAAGCAGGTCGACTTTTTCCCCGGCGCGCATCCGCCGAATCTCGTATGGGCGTTCAAGAAATGAACGTGCCGGAAAACAAAGTGGTGGCGGCGGCTTCCGCGCCGTCGGCGCGGGCTGGCTGGCGCATCGGCGGCAAGGATCGCCCCGCCCTGGTTCCGGCGTTTCCGCCGGGAAGCACATTCGCCGCGCGGCTGTTCGCGCGGGTGCGCCAGGCGTTTTCGCCGTCGCTGCTGTTGCTCGTCTGGGACGTGGATCGCCTGAGCGCCACGGCGGCGTGGCGGTTGGGCGGGGCGTGGCGTTTTTCGGAAGTGTCCTCGTCCCGCCTGGCCGACTTTGCGCCCGCGCTCGACGAGGCGCTCGACGGTCTCAGGGCCATCGGCATTCGCCCGCCCCGGCGCTGCTATCTCGCCGCGCGGTTCATCGCGCCCGCGCGAGTGGATGTGCCCGTCGATCCGGCAAAACCGCGACCATTCATGCAAATGCGCGAGCTTGTGCACGCCGAAATGGAGCCTGCGATCTCGGAGGCGGGCGCGCTCTGGACGATCGGCGCGGTGCTCGCCGCGCGCGGGTTGATCGGCCTGGAAGACCGGGATCGCATCGCACTGGAATTGGCGCTGCGGCGCGAGCAATCGAACGCGCCAATCTATTTCGGGCAGGTGGCCTGCGATCTCGGGCTGATCGGCAAGGAGGACTTGCAGGCGGCGCTGCATTTGCAGGAAAAGTTGCAGACGCTCGAATCCGCGCTGGCCTGCGGCTGGACGGGCTATGCCAGTGAGCCGGGCGAGCCGCCGGTGTGGCTGGCCTCGGCCAGCGGGCTGGCGCTCTGGAGCCGGTTCGAGGTCGCCTGCAAACGTCGGCGGCTGAAACTCCTGGGCGGGCTGCCGATTGCGTGGAGCGTCAGCGAGGTCGCCGGGGATACCGCGGGCCGCGCGCCGGTCAGGCTGGAGCCGGAAGGCTGGACGGACGAGCGCAAGCACAGCCGCATTGCGCTGGAAATCCACGCCGAAGAAGTGGCGGCGGTGCTGCGCCACCGGGGCCGCGTGGTGGCGGCGCGCGCCGAAGGGCGCATGGAACGGGCGCTGGCGGTCGACTGGCTCCTGCGGCTGGTTGCCGACTGGCGCGCGGGCGGCGTGGCCGCGCTGGAGATCGTCTGCTTCGCGCCCGGCGATGAAGCGGCGGCAAAGGCGCTGCTCGACGATTTCGGTCGTCAGTGGGGGCAGGCGCCGCAATGGCGCGGCGCTGATGCCGCCCGGCGTGGCCTGCTCGAATACCTGGCCGGGCGCTACAGGGCGCGCGCCGAGCCGTTGCCGCTCATCCGTTTTGGCGAGCCGCCGAAACCGGTGTGGCGGCGGGCGGGGTTCTGGCATCTGCTGCTGCCGCTCGTCGTGGCCGGTATTTGCGCCGGCGTGGAAATTCGGCAACGCATGGCGATCGAGGCCATCCAGACGCGGTTCGACCTCGCGGAGCTGGAAATGGCGCGCCAGAGAAAACTCACGCAGCTGGAAGCCGACGCCATGCGCGTAGCCAAGCAGGAGCGCGGGGAACTGGAGGCCGCGCGCAAGCAAATCGCCCAGCTCCTGCCCGAGAACGAGCGTCTGCAAGCCATCGAGAACGTGACGAACCGGCTGCCGCGACTGTTGCGCACGCTCGCCGCCAACATCAGTGACGACCTGGTGCTGGATGTGGTGCGAAACAGCAAGTCGGGCGGTAATACCGAAGATGTCATGGTCATCGGCTGGACGGACGACTACAGCAGCGGGCAGGCGTTCGCCCTGCGAGTGCATGAGGCGCTCGCCGTTGCCGGTCTCGGTTATTCGGTTGCCCAAACCGATCTCAGGGCGGGTACGGGCCGCGAAGGCAGGCCCGGTTATTTCGTATCGTTCTGGCTCGTGCCGCGCGCGCAGACGGAAGAACTCGGGGCGGAAGACAGCGCCAGCGCGCCGCAAGGCGAGGCGAACGCGGCCAGCGTCGGCGCGACGGAGGAGGGGCAATGAAAAAGGCACTCCAACGAGCCGCTGGGGCATGGGGCCGCCTGACGCTCGCCGAACGCCACCAGTTGGTGGGCGCGATATGTTTTTTGATGGCGTTTTGCTACGGTCTGCTGATCTGGCAGCCAGGCTATACGAAGCTGAACAACCTGATCTACAAGGAACAGAAGCAGAAGGTGCGCGACCGCGTGACGGGCAAGAATGATGCCGCGCTCAAGAACCTCAACCTCGACGGTCTCGATGCACGGGTGACGCAGCGGGAACTTGCAAAGGTGCGGGAAACGCTCGCCGCGCTGGAGACGGAGCGGGAACGGCTGCTGGCGCGTTTCGTGCCGCTCGATGATCTCGAAACCCTTCAGGCGATGAAATCCGGACTCGCCCGTCTTGCCGAGAACGGCGACATGGAAGTCACCGCGCTGGAACACATCTACCACAGTTCCGGAGGCCACGACCGTCCGCCGACGCCCGAACTGTTGAAAAGCGAGAGCGAAAAATCGCCCTACAAACGCCCGCTCCTGAGGCTCAAGGCCAAAGCCAGCTATTGGGGGTTGATGCAATTCCTCGATGGGTTGTCGTCGTCGTTGCGTGTTGCCGCGCCTGTATGGAGCGATATTTCGGTGAAAGTGGAAAAGGCCCGCAGCAGTAATAGCCAGAATGTCTTTGGCGCTGCCGAAGCGCCCAAGCAATGGCTGGAAGTGGAGATACATCTTGCCATCTGACCCCGCGCCGCCCCAGGGCGGCATCATTCCCACAGCCAGCCTGCCGCCGCTGGAAGCCTTCCGCCTGTTGCTCGAACAGTTG
>JAIRMN010000073.1 GCA_031258715.1 Zoogloeaceae bacterium | reverse complement strand
CCGTCGCCGCCGGCCATTTCCGGTCGTCCTTGAAGCGTTCGCCGCAGGTGTGGAGAAAAAGGAGTTCGCTACCCAAACCGACGGCTCTTTTGAAGAGCGCGGCATCCTTCGTTATAGGCGCGCGCAGTTCGCGGCTGTCGAGTTCTCGCGCAAAGCGCGCGGTGAAAGCGGGCTGCGCGAGCAGGGCGTAAAGGTAGGCGGCAAAGTCTTGGGGCGTGACTTTGCGAGCATAGATTTTGGCGAGCGTTCTCAGCAGTTCCGGATGTAAGTTGGGCTGCGTGGCGGCGGCGTCGCGGTAGAGCGGCACGATGTCCTTGGCGCCACGGCCCGCGAAGAAATGCAAATCCGGGACGAGGGCGCTGACTGTCAAGGCCGGACCGTTTCCCAAGGGGTGTGTGAATTGGCTGGCGAAGAAAAGTTGTTGGTCGGAGGCCGATTGCCAAAGCGGTTGGCGAGGACGAGAAAGTAAACGCCCGTCGGGAAGAATGAATTGACGGTCGAAACTGCGAAAGCCGTAAGCTTGCGCAGCAGGGCATTCCGTGGAAACATCGAGTTCACTGATTGGTGTGGTATCGGTGGTCGATGGATGAAATTGCGGATACTTGTTCGTAACAAGCCTGTCATCGCTTTCCCTGAAATTACCCGCACGGTCTGACGCGGCGAGCAAACCTTGCCATCGCTTTGCCAATATCTCCCTGGTTGGACCGATAGGCCAAGTACGCGCCGGTTTGACTCCAGCATGCTGCCACGGCATCAGGTTCTTAAACAACGGCCAATCGAAATAATCGCCTTTCCCGACTGGCCTGAATGGCGAATGCCAATCCTTTGCGCACACATCGAAAGGCAAATCCGTGAGGGCTTGTAAGTTTTCGAGTTGGTGTAACTTTTCAGCCCGCGTCCCCTCAACGCGAGCGTAATACACATGGGCAGGCGTATCCTTTTGGGAATCGCCATAGCGCACGGCAATCGTGATCGCCACCGGCGTCTGGATGGCGAATACGTTGTCGTCCTGCCGCGCGCCGCGCCCTTCGCCGCCCAGGTCGATCACCCAGATCTCGTCGCACAGCCGCCGCATGTACTCGCGCATGCCAAGGAAGGCGTCGCCATCGACGAACGAACTGGCAGTGATGAAACTCACTACGCCGGGACCGATGGCGAGATCGTGCTCGAAGGTCTTCCACAAGGCCCAGCGCCAGAAATAAACATACAGGTTGTAAAGATTGCTTAATCTACTGCCTTTGCCTGCCTTCTTCACTGGCACGATGAAATCGTCAAGGATGGCGTCCGTTCCGTTCTTGTTTTCTCCCCAGCGCACCCAGCCGCCGGTCACGGCGAGCTTGTCTCTCGTTGCCGCCGCGTGGCGGTCATAGGGCGGATTGCCGATACAGACCAAGATTGGCACGGTTTCTTTCACCCGCCTGGCGCGTTTGTGCTCCAACCCGATCGGCTGATACAGCAAGGGCAGTTCGGGGATTTTTTCGTGCGGCGACTCCAGCGTGTTGTTGAGCATGATCTGTACGCCGTCGCCGGGTAAATGACCGCCGTGTTGCTGCAACATTCGTGTGAGGCGCAGCGAGGACACGGCGTAGGGGCCGACCATGATCTCGAAACCGTACAGGTTGCCGCCCAGCAGGTCGGCGCGCGCCGGCACCGCGCCCGGCCCCTCGACCTCGCGCACGGACTCCAGCGCGTGCTCGACGATACCGAGCAGGTAAGTGCCGGTGCCCACGGCGGGGTCGAGCACGTTCACGCCGCCGGTGGCAAAGCCGAGCGGCTTGTCCATTTTGCGGCGCAAAAGATCGTCGACAAGACACACTTGCGCTTTCACCACTTCCACCGGGGTGTAATAGACGCCCACGTCGCGGCGCAGCGCCGGATCGTATTCGGCGAGGAAATCCTCGTAGAAATTCAGCCAAGAGTCGCGTCGCCCGCCGCTCATGGTTCCCGTGGGCACGCGCTTGATGACGCGCATGAGCAGGTCGAGCGCAACGCCCAAGCGCTCCTGCACCAGTGAATCGGTGAGCACCTTCAGGGCGCGGGAAAGCAGGCTGTTGGCGTGGGTAAGCTTGGCGACGGCTTCGTCGAGAACAAGTGTGTCCGCTCCGCTGGAGCGCGCCAAAAGGAGCGAGAACATGACCGTCTGCGCGTAAGCGTCGGCGAAATGAGCGTCGTCGACGCCGGGAAAGAGGTAACGCCCCCAATCCGCCTTGACGGTTTCCACCGCCGGGACGCGATGCCTGAGCGCGTCCAGCACGTCGTCGCGCAGATAGCGGCACAAGGGCGCAAGATAGTCGACCAGTTGTTTCGCATTGCCGGGAACAATGGGTTCCCATGAGAAAAAATCATGCAACAGGCCGTCAAACCGGCGAGCGCTCTCGTCGTCGACCGCCGCCGCGCCTGCCGCGAGCGGGTTTTGCGGCAGCGTCATGGCGCGCAGGCGCTGACCGTTGCGGTACAGGGCGAACTCACGTCCATCGCTGTAGAGAACGTTGGGCAGGTTGCAAAAACGCTTCCACTGCGCCATGTCGTGCCCTTTGAACAGCGAAGTGTTCGCGCCCTTGCCCGGCGCTTTCAATTCGACATGACCGCACAGGAGTTTGCTCACGGCGACACCATAGTCAGGCCGTCCCCCGCCATCGACGAGCAAGGTTTCACCCACGGGAACGACATCCGGGAAGCCAAGCGCCGCGCCGGCTTCCATCAGCAGTTGTTCGAAAGGCGCGCGGAGCTGGTCTTCCGGCTCGCCGTCGACATGGACGGAGAATTTCTCGAACAGCGCCTTGGCGAAACGGCGCAGGGGATGTGGACCGGTTTGAGTCGTCACGATTTGTCTGTTTTCGCTGCCTTCAGTAGCAATGTTCCGGGCCGGGGAAGCTGCCGTCCTTGACCGCCGCGACGTAGGCGGCGAAGGCGCCGGCGATCGAGTCGCGCCCGGCCATGAAATTCTTCACGAAGCGCGGCTTGCGACCGGGCGCGACGTCAAGCGCGTCGTGCATCACCAGCACCTGGCCGGAGCACTCCTTGCCCGCGCCGATGCCGATGGTCGGAATCTCCAGCCTGCCGGTGATTTCCGCGGCGAGCGCGGCGGGAATCGCTTCGAGCACGATCAGCGCGGCGCCGGCGTCCTGATGGGCTGGCGCGTCGGCGTCCAGAAGCCGCGCGGCCCCCGCTTCGTCCTTGCCCTGCACGCGGAAACCGCCCAGGCGATGCACCGACTGCGGCGTCAGGCCGACGTGGGCGCAGACGGGGATGCCGCGGGAAGTCAAAAAGCGCGTCGTCCCGGCCACGTCCGCGCCGCCTTCGAGCTTGACCATCTGCGCGCCGGCAGCCATCAGCGCGACCGCGTTGCGGTAGGCCGCCTGCGGGCTTTCCAGAAAACTCCCGAAGGGCAGGTCGGCGATGATCAAGGGACGAGAACAGCCGCGCGCCACACAGGCCGTGTGGTAGGCGACGTGCTCGACGGTGACGGGCAGCGTCGTTTCGTGTCCCTGCACGACGTTGCCGAGCGAATCGCCGATCAGGATCGCGTCGACGCCGGCCAGCTCGCAGGCTTGCGCGAAACTCGCGTCGTAGCAGGTGAGCATGGCGATCTTTTCGCCGGCGGCCTTCATCTTGACCAAGTCGAGGTAGGTGAGCCGTCGGGTGACGGTGTGTGCGGACATGGTTCAGCTCCCTTTGTTGAAATATTCGCGGAATCCCCGCGTGGCTTCGATACGCTGGACGAGAAGCAGGAAATCACCGTCGTCGCCAACAAGATCGGGGGGGCCAAATTGACCATCATCACCGGCGACCGCGTAGTCGAAAAGGAGCGAGTATAGCGTTTCTCTAGCCGGATCAAATAGTCGTCGCCTTCCTTCCCTCCCGATGCCGCGCTTATCGCACGCGCGCGATCAGGGTGTCCGGGCGGGGCTTGCAGGCAGGTCGCGGGCGCCATCTCACGCAAGACGCGGTTGTGGATTTGCCGGTACAG
>JAIRMN010000056.1 GCA_031258715.1 Zoogloeaceae bacterium | reverse complement strand
TCTTGAAGCGCATTGCGGCCCTGAATTTGCGCAGGACGGTATTGGCGTATTCGGCCATCACGTGTACTTGTACGATCTTGTCCTGATAATGCAGGGCCAGTTCGGCATAGTCGGATTTCTTGAACTGTCGCCGCCGCGACGCCGCGTCGAGCAGGATTCTCATCGCGGGGCGGAAGACGGCTTTCCCGCGCGCCAGATGCAGCACTTCGTTGGCATCCAGATAGAGGAGCGCGGAGGAAAGGGCGATGCCCCAGTCCCGGACTTCGAGCGCGGAGAGCGTCAGGTCGGCTTGCAGCGCCGTTTCCAGTTCGCCTTGCTTGCAGGTGACGAGCAGCTTGTTGCCCTGACGCATCTTTTGGAAAATCCCCACCAGTGCGCGGGCGAACTGCATTCGACGCTTGCTGATCTGCTCGATGCCCGCCCAGTCGCGCAGCAGGCGAAGAAGACGTTGATCCGGCCCGAACGGACGCAAGGCGAAAAAGCCGCGCTGCCCCACGCCCTCGCCGAAAGGTTCCGCGAAGGATTTCAGCAGCCGGGCAAGTTTTCCCGGATCGAAATCGTCCTGCACGTCGCGGCGCAGGGTATCGCACAAGCGGCGCACATCAAGCACCTGCCAACCTTCCCGGTCGGCATCGGGGGCGCGTTCGCGCAGCTCGGCAAGCAGGGCGTTTTCAATGCGTTCGAGTGCATCGAGCCGCATGGCGGTATCCGGATCGCGGTAGAAGGTCACGCCAATCTCGGCATCGTTCGAGAGCAATTTCCATTGGTCGAGTTCGTGCAGCATACGCTGGAGCGTATTCGAGTCCATGCCGGTCGCCAGCGCCAGCTCGTCGGTAGACAGCCCCTCGTCGTCCCTGGCCTGAATGAGCGCCGCCAGGATCTGGATATAAGGATCAACGCTGGTGTCATCGCCCAGCCTCCGGCGCAAATACTCGCGCGCCTTATCCAGATCGGCGACCAGAAGACTGCCGGGGAGAATGCGCGTGTGGTTTTCGCGGCGCTCCAGCAGGCGCGCTTCTTCCAGCCAGGCCACGGCGATGCGCACCTTGGTGGCGGCGTCGCGCGCGTCCGGGTCGATACCGTGCTTTTCGGGAATTTCCCACAGGATTTCTCCGCTGGTGACGACAACCTCGTCTTCGCTCCGGTCTTTTTTCCCGATGGCGCGCAACGCCTTCAGGATGACGTAGATGTCGTGCTGGGTGAGGCGCGAGTTTTTCAGGAGCCGGAACTGCACGTCGAGATCGGCGTCGTCGTAGAGCAGGACGCAGCGCGCCGGTTCCTGGTCGCGCCCGGCCCGCCCCGCTTCCTGCACGTAATTTTCCAGCGAACCCGGCGTATCGAAGTGAATGACGAGGCGCACGTCGGGCTTGTCGACGCCCATCCCGAACGCATTGGTCGCAATGATGACCCGAAGCGTCTTTCCCTCAATGAACGCTTCCTGGACGGCGCGTTTTTTCTCGGCATCCATGCCGCCGTGGAAACAGGCGCACGCCAATCCCGCTTCGCGCAAGAAACCGGCAAGCTCCTCGGTCGTCTTCTGGCGGGCGCAAAACACGATGGCGCAGCCTTCCTCGCGCAGGGCTTCCTGAAGCAGACGCAAGGTTTCGCCGTATTTGCCCTGAACTGGCACGGCGCACACCTCGTAATCCAGATTGTCGCGTCCGACGCCGCCTTGCAGACGGGCCAAGGACATGCCGAGACGTTCCTGGAAATGCGCGCAGATGTCTTCCACCACATCGGGTTTCGCGGTGGCGGTGAAACAAAATACCGGCGCGGGGCTGTCTTTTTGCCAACGTTTGATGAAACGCGAGACATAAAGGTAATCGGGACGGAAATCGTGCCCCCATTTGGAAAGGCAATGTGCTTCATCGAATACCCAGGCGGCGATTTCGCGTTGCGCCAGGGCGCTCGTGAAGGCGCTGCCGCGGAATTGCTCGGGCGCGACGAAAATCAGCCCCAGATCGCCAAGGCGCAGCTTTTCCAGCATAGCCTGACGCTCCATGGGCGTGAGCAGGCCGTTCAGATAACCCGCGCAAGTGATCTGTTCCAGATGGTCGACCTGATCTTTCATCAGGGATTGCAGGGGCGAGACCACCACCGTCAGTGCGCCGGCGCGATAGTAGCGCGCCAGGGCGGGCAATTGATAACACAGGGATTTTCCGCCCCCGGTCGGTAAAATGGCCAGCGTCGGTTTGTCCGCCATGCCGTTTTCCACGATGGCCCGTTGCAGGCCGCGTCCATCCGCCATGGCCGGTTTTTCACGGAAACCGGAGAAACCGAAATAGCGCATGAGCAGCGCGTCGAGATCATGTTGCGCGCGGCACCAGCCGCAGGCCGGATCGTCGCATGGCGTGTCGCGCAACAGGCGGATGATGTCGCGCGCCCGTGGAAGGGCGTGCATCACCCAGGGCGGCAAAACGGAATTGCCGCCCGCGACCTGAAGCCAGGAAAGCACGTAGGCGAGGGGCTTGCGCCATTCGGGATCAGGCAATAGTTCCCGCAACAAACGGCGCTCCGCCGTCACGCAGACCTTGCCGCTGGTCACGCGCAGCCAAGCCGCGACGGCTTCTGACTGCGCGGGACGGAGGCTGCGGCGCAAGGTTGCGAAAAGATCGGCGACGCCCTTGCCGTTTTCGGGCGCGAGGAGATAGTGGAGACACAGCATCTCATCCGGACGCACGGCAACCCGCTCCCGAAACGCCTGCTGTTGATCGAGAAACAGCGTGTAGGCGAGTTCGGCGTCGCGCACGGGATCGTTGCGCGTAATCGTGCAGAGTTTGTAATCCTTCACCAGCCGGTGATAGGGATTCCGTGGAAAAGCAATTGGCGAGAGTTCAAGCGTATCGACCAGCGGCAAGCGATGCAGGGCCAGATCCGGATACAGTTTTTTCAGCACGGGCTGATCGAAGGCGGTGATGTTATGACCGAGCACAAAAGCCGCGCCATCGGTCAAGGCATCCAATTTGGCCGCCAGATCTTTTCCACTGCCAGACACTCTCAGGCGCTCGTCCAGATCTGGCCGGTAAGCGCCCAGTTCATGCAAGACGGTGCAATCCTTTCGCGCGGTTTCTATATCCAGGCAAAGGCATCGCGCCTTTCTCGGCTCAGCGGATGCCAATATGTTCTGGCGCAATGATTTCTTCCCTGATAATGAAGATTTTTCCGAATTTCATCGTGGTCTTTCTTTGTCCAATCCCGCGTTCAGGATAAACTCAAGTGTCGCATCCCGCAACATCTCACGAGCACAAGACAGTGGGCAGCGTGGAAATTGACTTCCGCCAACCGCGCCGCGCCGATGGTCAGATGCGTCTCCAGCCGGCGCTTCTCCGCTCATTCATGTCTTTTTGGTTATCTGTCCACATCTCGCACTGGTCTATGTATGGGCGTATATTGGAAATCAGAACATCGTCCGCTTGGTAAGCCTGCGTCTGGTTCACAGTAGGCAATCCGGCAGAACGCGACAATTAACTATCAGATCTTCAACAATTTTAAGAGAATAGGCAGGCGTAAGGCGAAGCCATCCGTGCCGTCCAGTCTTTGAATTGAACTTGTAGGTGTAATCTGACCGCTGGCGAAGTTGCTCACGCCCTGGTAACGTAGACATCATTTGGTCTCCGGCGCGAGCAACATTTTCAGTACAGTATCTATCTCTGATCGAAGCGTCTTGCTGTTGCGTTTGAAGAACGCAGCGAGATCGTAACCGACTACATCGCGCATGAAATCGTAAGTTGAAATCAGGGGATTGTTTGTACCCCCAATGCCAGTAACGACGGTCCATTTTTCCGCGCGGTAACGGAGCAGGATGTCACTGTCGATTTGTGCTGACAAAATAACCGCGCATGGAAAATGAGCTTTGTATATGCAGCCGCTGCATTTGCGATGTCAGCGTTCTGGCGCTTGGAGTCTTTGCTTTTATATCCCTGCCGAACTTCGAAAATGGTACCGGTCAAGGTCGAGAATACATTTGGATCAACACTGATGGATTCGGCAGAATCCTTCATCCATGCGTGAAAACGAGCGCGCTTTGCTTTGTCAGTGATTTTGTCGAGCGGCACACGTCCGTCAAGATGTAACGTCCGCGTCTTCCCGTTGAGAAGTGGAATGGTATTCATGTTGATCGGGAATGCGATTATGAGCCACTTGAACAGGTAACGCTGGAATTATAAGCCCTTCATGCGCATGAGGAACTTCCCTTTTCAACTGCCAGAGCCGCTACCCAGCTTTGCCCCCCTCCCCCTTCAACGCTTCCTTCAACCCTTCCGGCGCCGTTCCCCCCGCCTGCGCCATGTCCGCCCTGCCGCCGCCTTTGCCCCCGACCTGCCCCGCAACGAAATTCACAGTTCCCCGGCCTTGATCCTGCCGGTCAGATCGGCGTCCATTCGTTGCACACCTTCTCCAGCCCATGCAGCATGGCTTGCTCACGCGCGGACAGACTGCTGGGAAGGCCACGCCGCGGCCGCTCTGTCTTCTTCCCTGGCGCGATATTTGCATGGTTAACCCGATGGTTAACCTTGGCGGAGCGATTTGCACTGTTTTGGTGAAACCAGGCCCATATTTCCAGTTACCCTCCACTGAAAAGGTGCATGACATGAGCTGGATCACTCTTGGGGTAAAGGTCGACGAGTCTGTACGCGAGCGTTTGAAGCGGATCGCGCAGGAATTGGATTGCGCGCCACATTGGCTGCACAAGCAGGCGCTGCTTCGTTATATCGAAAGAATCGAAAGCGGCGATGTGCCCGCGGAACTGGCGCATCTGCGCGAGGAAGACGCCGCCTCGTCCTTGGCGGAGGACACCGCGGCGGCTTCGCCCGGAGAAGCCGAATCCGGCCCGCCTCAGCCGTTCATGGAGTTCGCCCAGGAGGTGCAGCCGCAATCCGTCCTGCGCGCGGCCATCACGGCCGCCTACCGGCGCGACGAATCCGAATGCGTGGCTGCCTTGCTGCCGCAGGCCCGCATGGCGCAGGGCGATCAGGTGCAGGCCTTGGCCGAAAAGCTGACCGACGCCTTGCGCAACAAGCGCGCCGCCGGGCCGGTGGAAGGGCTGATCCAGGAATTCTCGCTCTCCAGCCAGGAAGGCGTGGCGCTGATGTGTCTGGCTGAAGCCCTGCTGCGCGTCCCCGACCGCGCGACGCGCGACGCCCTCATCCGCGACAAGATCGCCAACAACGACTGGAAGTCGCACATCAAGGGCGGCGAGCAATCGCTGTTCGTCAACGCCGCCGCCTGG
>JAIRMN010000020.1 GCA_031258715.1 Zoogloeaceae bacterium | reverse complement strand
CCTCAACCGCGACTATGAAATCAACCCCAGACACGCCGAGACCATGATCCAATTGGCCATGATCCATCTCCTTCTCAAACGACTCTCTAATTTATAAAACAGGTTCTAAGAGAATCCCGGAAGCGTCAAAGTGAAGCGCGGGGCGCTCCCTCGTCTTCGTCTGCGGGGAAGCGCCCCGCGCCGGGCGGGGCTGCTTTTTCGGGATCGTTCAGATCGCTACGCCGGAAGCATCGAACACGCCTTCGAAGAGAATTGAAGAGAGATAGCGTTCGCCGGAATCGGGCAGCACCACCACGATGGTCTTGCCCGCGTACTTCGGCTGTTTCGCCAGACGCGCCGCCGCCGCCGCCGCCGCGCCGGAGGAAATGCCGGAGAGGATGCCTTCCTCGCGGATCAGGCGTCGCGCGTATTCGACGGCCTCCTCGTTCGTCACCTGCTCGATTTCATCGACCAGCGACAGATCCAGCGTATCTGGCACGAAGCCCGCGCCGATGCCCTGTATCTTGTGCGGGCCGGGTTGCACCGGCTGGCCCGCGCGCGTTTGCGTCAGCACCGGACTGGAAGCCGGTTCCACCGCCACGGAGACGATTGCCTTGCCCCGCGTGTTCTTGATGTAGCGGGAAACGCCGGTAATCGTACCGCCCGTGCCGACGCCGGAAACGAACAGATCCACCGCGCCCTGGGTGTCTTCCCAGACTTCCGGCCCGGTGGTCGCCTCGTGGATAGCCGGATTGGCGGGGTTCTTGAACTGCTGCAAGAGCACGTATTTGGGATCGGAGGCGGCGATTTCCGTCGCCCTGGCGATCGCGCCGGGCATACCCTTCGCGCCTTCGGTCAATATCAGCTTCGCGCCGAAGGCCGCCTGCAATTTTCGGCGTTCGATGCTCATGGTTTCCGGCATGGTCAGCGTGAGTTTGATGCCTTTGGCCGCCGCCACATAAGCCAGCGCGATGCCGGTATTGCCGGAAGTCGGTTCCACCAGTTCCTTGCCGGGGCCCAGGATGCCGCGTTTTTCCGCGTCCTCGATCAAAGCCACGCCGATGCGGTCTTTCACCGAATAAGCCGGATTCTGCCCCTCGATCTTGGCCAGCACCGTTGCCGCCGCGCCGTCGGTTATGCGATTCAGCCGCACCAGCGGCGTGCGTCCGACAGACCGGATGTTATCGTTGAATACACTCATGTCATCCTCCAGAAAAATGCCGGAACCCGGCAACGCTTATTACCATATCAGGCGAATAAACAGGAACAAAGACAAGATCGTTATAAGCTAATCAGGGGCAGATGGCCGGGATCGGGCATCCGGAATCAGTTAGAATTCATGGCATGGAATTCTTGGACTTTACCCATCATTTTTTGATCGCCATGCCCACAATGGCCGATCCCTATTTCAATCGCGCCCTGATCTATGTGTGTGAGCACAATCCGCAGGGCGCGCTGGGCGTCATCGTGAATCGGCCGCTCGATCTGACGCTGGCAAGGCTTTTCGAGAAAGTCGATCTGGATCTGCACACGCGGGAAATCGGCGCGCTGCCGGTGCATTTTGGCGGGCCGGTGCAGATGGATCGGGGGTTTGTGCTGCATCGTCCGCGCGGCGAATGGCAATCCAGTATGCATGTCACCGACGAGGTGGGATTGACCAGTTCCAAGGATATTCTCGTTTCCATCGGCTCCAGCGGCGAACCCAGGGAGATCATCATGATGCTGGGCTACGCGGGTTGGGGCGCGGGGCAACTGGAGGCCGAAGTGGGGCAGAATGCCTGGCTTACCCTTCCGGCGAGCGCGGATGTGCTTTTTGGGCAGCCGCCGGAAAGCCGTCTGGCGACCGCCATGCAGATGCTGGGCGTGAGTTTTTCCCAGCTTTCCGACGTGGCGGGACACGCCTGACGCCATGAGCGTCGTGCTGGCCTTCGACTTTGGCGAAAAGCGCACGGGCGTCGCCGTGGGAGAAACCGCCCTCTTGTGCGCGCATCCCCTGACCGTCATCCAGACCGGCAATGACGATGAACGCTTGGAGGCCGTCGCCCGCCTGGTTCTCGAATGGCGTCCGGAACTCCTGGTCGTCGGTCATCCCCTCCATGTCGATGGCGCGGCGCATCCCATGACCCTACGCGCCCGCGCCTTTGCCGCCCGCCTGCGCCAGCGTTTTGCCCTGCCGGTACAGGAGGCCGATGAGCGCCTGACTTCCCGCGAGGCCAAAGCCCGCCTGCGGGAAACGGGAAAAACCGCCAGGAACATGAAGCCGCGGATCGACGCGGTGGCGGCGCAATTGATTTTACAAACCTGGTTTGACCATCCTCATGACCTCTCCAATGAATGCCTCCCCTCTTGTGTCCCTGCCTGACGCCGAAGCCCAGTGCCGGGTGCTTGCCGACCTGATCCGTCCCGGTCTCACGCCGGATACGGCGCTGGTCGGCATTTTCAGCGGCGGCGCGTGGATTGCCGGACGCCTGGTGGAACTCCTCGAACTTCCCGACGCCGCCGGGCTGGTCGACATTTCCTTCTACCGCGACGACTTTGCGGAAAAGGGACTGCATCCGCAGGTGCGACCGACGCAGATTCCGTTCGATGTCAATCACCGCCGCCTGATTCTCGTAGACGATGTGCTCTATACCGGACGCACCACGCGCGCCGCCTTGAATGAGCTGTTCGATTATGGCCGTCCCGCCGCCATCGAACTTGCCGTGCTTGCGGATCGGGGCTGCCGGGAGCTGCCGGTCGCGCCCGATTACTGCGTCTGGAACCTGGAACTGCCGCGCAGTACCGGGCTTATCCTGAGCCGCGACAAGGCAGGACGCCTTTTCTGGGAGGTGGAACAACACCATGCCTAACCCGCAGTTGAACGCCAAGGGCGAACTAACCCACCTGCTCGCCATCGACGGCTTGCCGCGCGAGGCGTTGACGCACATCCTCGATACCGCCGCTTCCTTCCTGGGCTTGGCGGACAGAGAAGTCAAGAAAGTGCCGCTCCTGCGGGGCAAGAGCGTGTTCAACCTGTTTTTCGAGAATTCCACCCGCACCCGCACCACCTTTGAAATCGCCGCCAAACGCCTTTCCGCCGATGTCATCAATCTCGACATCAACCGCTCTTCCACAGCCAAGGGCGAGACCCTGCTCGACACCATCGACAATCTCTGCGCCATGCATGCCGACATGTTCGTGGTGCGTCACGCCGCCTCCGGCGCGCCCAGCCTGATTGCCGAACACCTGCGCCGCATGGGGCATGACGACATCCATGTGGTCAACGCGGGCGATGGCCGCCATGCCCATCCGACCCAGGGACTGCTCGACATGTACACCATCCGGCATTTCAAGCGGAATTTCGAGACGTTGACCGTCGCCATCATTGGCGACATCCTGCATTCGCGCGTCGCCCGTTCCGACATCTGCGCCCTAACCACGCTGGGCGCGAAGGAAGTGCGCGTCATCGGCCCCAGGACGCTCCTGCCCGTCAGTCTCGCCAACATGGGCGTCCGCGTGTATCACGACATGGAAAAAGGCTTGCGCGATTGCGATGTCGTCATCATGCTGCGCCTGCAAAATGAACGCATGAATGGCGCGCTCCTGCCTTCCGCCAGCGAATATTTCAGGCATTACGGTCTCACGTCCCGGAAACTGGCGCTGGCGAAGCCGGACGCCATTGTCATGCACCCCGGTCCGATGAACCGGGGCGTGGAAATCGATTCCGCCGTCGCCGACGGCGCGCAGGCGGTCATTCTTGATCAAGTCACTTTTGGCATCGCGGTGCGTATGGCGGTCATGAGCATACTGAACGGCAAAAAGTAAGCCCCTGCTTCTTGCCGCCTGAAAAGCGGGCAGGTCATTCGCGCCGAAGGGCGTCCGCGTTTTGAAGCGCGGGTGTTTTTTGGACGGATGGCGTCGTCGCGGGCTTGTCTTGCGATGTATTTTATGAACCGGAGAGTTTTACGATGAAAATCGCCATTCAGAACGGGCGCGTCGTTGACCCGAAAAACCAGATCGACCAGATTGCCGACGTGTTCATCGCCGCAGGAAAGATCGTCCATGTCGGCGCGCCGCCTGCGGATTTCATGGCGGATCGAAAAATCGACGCGACGGGCCTTATCGTCGCGCCGGGCATTGTCGATCTCTGCGCGCGTCTTGGCGGTCATCTGGCGACCGAACTCGGCGCTGCCGTCGCGGGCGGCATCAGCACGCTGGTTTGTCCGCCCGATCTCAATCCGCCGCTGGACGAGCCGGAGCGGGTCGAACGCCTGACGCAGGAAGCCGCCGATCTGCGTCTGGCGCGCCTCTTGCCGCTGGGCGCGATCACCCAGAACCTAGATGGCGAGCGGCTGGCGGAAATGGCGGGACTCGCCGCCGCCGGTTGCGTCGCCTTCTCGCAGGGCAAGCGCCCGGTGCTCGATACCCAGGCGCTTTTGCGCGCCTTTGAATATGCCGCCACTTTTGGTTTTGCCATCTGGATGCAGCCGCAGGACTTTTATCTTTCGCGCGATGGTTTCGCGCACGATGGCGAAGTCGCCAGCCGCTTGGGACTGACCGGCATTCCGGTCAGCGCGGAAACCGTCGCCATAGCCACCTTCCTCATCCTGGCCGCCGATACCGGTGTACGTCTGCACCTGCGCCGCATTTCCTCCGCCGCCGGCATGGACATGATCGCCAGAGCAAGGGCAAAGGGCATCGCCGTTACCTGCGATGTCGGCATTTATCACCTGCACCTTTCCGAAGAGGACATCGGCTTTTTCGATACCCTTGCCCGCTTCGATCCCCCCCTGCGTAGCGCGGCGGATCGCGATGCCCTGCGACAGGGCGTTCTTCAGGGCGTCGCCGCGCTCTGCTCGGATCACACGCCCTTGAGCCACGATGACAAACTCCTTCCTTTTGGCGAAGCCAAACCCGGCGCGACCGGACTGGAACTCCTGCTGCCGCTCGCCCTGCAATGGGGGGGCGAAGCGGGGCTGCCGCTGATGGACGCCCTCGCCCCCCTCACCGCCGCCCCCGCCGCCATTCTTGGCCGCGACGATCTGGGCTGCCTCTCGCCTGGCGCGCGCGCCGACCTCTGCCTCTTTTCCCCCGACGAACCCTGGCAAGTCACCCCGGAAACCCTCTCAAGCGCCAGCAAACACACGCCCTTTCTGGGGCGCGAACTCCTGGGAAAAGCCAAAATCACCCTGGTCGAAGGCGTCATCAGGGGGCGGTAGCCAGAGGCAGGCGTCATGAATCAGGCGTCAGGGGCAGAGGGGAGAAAAATTACCGGCGCTTTGCGCCGCGGGTTACGAATCTGGATTGCCGCGTCGTTCCGATCCGGACCCCGTTATAATGCTTCGTCTGCTCGCTTCATTCGGCAAGCTGCGAGGCAAGGCGTTTCAGGACATGAAAGGCGTTTTCAGGTATGAGAGGCGTTTCCAGGATTCTGCTGTTTTTCGCGCTGTTCGGCATGACGTTCTGCGCGCGCTTGGCGTTGGCCGGTGATTTTGAGGAAGCGCAGAAGGCGCAGCTTCAAAACCAGCGCAAAAAGGCGGCAAGGTTCTACACCAAAGCCTGCAACGCCGGAAACGACAGGGCATGTCATTGGCTGGGACACCAGCACGAACACGCGGAAGGCGTCCCCAGGGATCGTAAAAAAGCCGCGGCCTTTTATGAAAAAGCCTGCGACATGGGAAACGGCGAAAGCTGCAAAGCCCTAGGCAAGCGGTACAAATATGGCGACGGTATCAAGAAGAGCGCCCAGAAATCCTGGCGGTATTTCGAAAGGGCCAACGCCCTCTACGCCCAATCCTGCGACAGCGGCAATGGCGAAGCCTGTTATCACCTGGCTTACAGCTACCAGCGCGGCGAAGGCGTCAGGGAAAACGTGAAGCAGGCGCTGCAATGGTTTGAAACGGCCTGCGACAAGGGTTATGGCGAAGCCTGCCATCGGCTGGGAAAACTCCATGAAGAAGGCAAGATCGTCGTCGAAGATCGCAAAAAGGCGTTCGACTATTACAAAAAGGGCTGCGAAAACGACGAAGGCCATAGCTGTTTGAGCGTCGGCCTCTTCTACTTCGGCGGCAAATGGGTGCCGCAGGATTTCACGCGGGCAGAAATCTACATGCAGAAAGGCTGCAAGCTGGCCAGCGAAGCCGATATGTGCCAGGACTAACCGAGGACGGAGGGCAGAGGAGAGAAGACAGAGGGGTAGTCAGCCGTCTGCGGGGGCGAAGCACGCTGCAACGAAATACTGACGACTGAACACAAAGCGAACGAGCGCTCTGTCCCCTGTCTCCTGATCAAGGCTTGCTTGTTCTGGTACTTGCTTCCAGAATGCGGACTGTTTGAGGATGCTTGAGGACGGGAGGCTGAAGATGCGCCGGAATTTGGGGTTGTTGCCGTTGGGGTTTGTCGTTTCCGGGGTCGCGTGTGGAGAGGAGCGGACAGTTTCGAAGTTATGAATTCCGAGCGACATCGTGGGACGCTTACCGAACTGTCAAGGGACTTCCCCTGGATTCCCGGGAAGTTCCTCTTCGCCCACGAATAGCGGCGCTTCGTACAGGGAAGGGATGTGCACCTGCTTGATTTCCGGCCTGTCCGGGATGGCGAACAGCACCGGCGTCAACAGTTCCTCGAAAATCCCGCGCAGGCTGCGCGCACCCGCCTTGTATTCCAGCGCGATGTCCGCGATCTGCCCGAAAACGCGCGGCGCAACGACAAGCCGCACGCCTTCTTCCGCCAGGATGGCCTGGAATTGCCGGTAGAGCGCGTCATGCGGCTCCACCATGACGCGCGCCAGCATTTCGCGGGAAAGCGGCTGGACGCGAACCACGACGGGCAAACGCCCGGTAAATTCCGGAATCAGGCCGAATTCCACCAGATCCGTCGGCTTGATGCGGCTGTTCAGGCGTTCCAGTATTTTTTCGTCATCACCTTGTGTCGTGGCGACATAGCCGTAGCTGCGCGTCCGCTCCATGATCTGTTCCAGACCGACGAACGCGCCACCGCAGATGAAGAGGATACCCCTGGTGTCGATAATCCGGCCATCGGGCAGATGCACGGGGTAGCCTTCCATGATTTTCAGGAGCGCGTGTTGCACGCTCTCGCCGGAAGCTGCTGACTTTCCACCGTCGCCCGCCGCCCTCAGCTTGTCGACTTCGTCGATGAAGACGATGCCCTGTTCGGCCTGTCGCAGGTCGCCGTCGGCGCGTTCCAGCAAGCGCGCCATGATGGCTTCGATTTCCTGGCCGACATATTGGCTCTGCGCCAGCACGGTTGCGTCCGCGGTGACAAAGGGAATGGAAAGCTGCCGCGCCAGTGTCGCACACAGCAAGGTCTTGCCGCATCCCGTGGGGCCGACGATCAACACATTGCTCTTGTCCATGCCCGTCGCATTCGCGCGCCCCAGCGCCAGCTTGCGGCGATGCGTATAGACCGCCACCGCCAGCGTCCGTTTGGCGTCATCCTGACCAATGACGTATCGATCCAGATAACGAACGATGTCGCTGGGTTTCATGCCGCCGCCGGAAGAGAGGCGCGTCTCAAGCCCGCGTCCACTCGAACAGCGGGTTGAGGCCGTAGAGATCAGCCAATGAACGCAGGTTTTCCGGCGCGCCCGCAAGACAGAGCCACGCATCCCGCGCCCGGCAAAAACGCTGCCACGCCAAAAGCACCGCCAGACCGGAAGAATCCACGCCGGCGACGCCGGAAAGTTCTAGGATGCATTCCTTATCCCCGGCCTGCAATGCCGTTTGTAATGCCGTTTCCCCGGCCAGCAACAACAGACAGGAATTTTCCAACGTCATTGGCGCTTCCACCCGGAGAATGCCGTCGGTATCGCGCCGGATCATCGTTTGTTTTCCGGATTCTTTTCCAGGGAAACATTCTTGTCGCGCAATGCCTTGATCAGGCCATCGATGCCGCCCTTGCGGACTTCCTCGTTGAAACTGGCGCGATAATTGGTGACGAGACTCACGCCCGCGACCGCCACATCATAGACTTTCCAGCCGACATCCATTTTTTCCAGGCGGTAATCCAGTTGTATGGGACGTCCGCCTGGTTGCAGGATTTCGGTGCGCACCAAGACATCCGTATCTTCCGGCTTCATCTTGAAAGGTTTGTAGCGCACTTTCTGGTCGCTGTAGGAATTTACCGCGTTGGCATAGGTTCGCACCAGCAGGTCGTGGAACTGCCGCGCCAGCGTCTCCTTTTGCGTCGCGCTGGCCTTGTTCCATTCACGTCCCACCGCCAGCGCCGTCATGTGGTTGAAATTGAAATGCGGCAGCACCTTGGCTTCCACCATGTCGATGATTTTTTGCGTATTGTCGCTGCCTTTGTTCTGCTTGAGCAGCACCAGGACATCCTCGGTGACGCTTTGCACCAGCGCGTCCGGCGAGAGTTGCGCCGCGCCTTCCCCAGCGGCGAGGACGGCAGATGCCAGCAGGCCGGAAATGGCAATCGTGACGAATCGAAAAATGAACATGGCGTATTCCTTGGGAAAAATCAATGCGTGTCGGTATCGGGGCTTGTCTCGTCCGAGGCGGGGTCGTCGTCATCCGTCGCGGCGACGCGGCTTTGCAGGTAGGCGTCGCGCAGGTAGGCGTAAGGATCGAGAGAAGCCTCGTCCAGCAGACGATCCAAGGGCAGGAGCAGAGCGCGCCGCTGGAGCAGGTTGGTGGCGGCGAGCGAGTTTCGCAGGGCAGGCTGGTCTTCCACGTGATGCCAGAGCGGATAAAGCCCCTGATCCACCGACCAGCCCACCAGATCGCGCGGCGTATTCGGCCCCATGAGCGGCACAAAAAGATAGGGGCCGGGCGGCGCGCCCCAGTGCGCCAGCGTTTGGGCAAAATTCTCGTTGCCCGCTTCCAGTCCCATTTCGCTGGCGACATCGAAAAGACCGAAAATGCCCAGCGTGGAATTGACTACCAGACGCGCCATGCCGGTCGCGCCCGCTTCGCCCTTGCCCTGCAGGAAGGCGTTGCCGCTTCGTCCCAGGTCGCGGAGATTATCGAAAAAATTGCCGGCGCCCACCTTGGCAGGCAGGGGCACGGCGCGGTCGTACCCCTTGGCCAGCGGCTTGATGACTGCGGAATCGACTTTTCGGTGCACGGAAAACATGGCGCGATTGAATCCTTCGTAGGGGTCTGCCGCCACGGGCGCGCGCTGCGCTTGGCCTGCGCAACCGCCCGTCAGGAGCGCCAATGACGCCATCACCCCAAGCAAATGAATGGATTTCATGGTGTGCCCTGCCCTTCTTCCGCCTTGTTGAAGAGGAATTGGCTGACCAGCGATTCCAGCACCACGGCGGACTGAGTTCTTTTGATCTCGCTGCCTTCCGCGAGAAGCTTTTCCGTTTCGACGCCCGCTTGCAGACCGATGTACTGGTCGCCCAGGAGTCCCGACGTATAGATGGCGGCAAAGCTGTCCGCCGGGAAGAGATAGTGGCTGTTGATGCGCATTTCCACCAGCGCCTCATAGGTTTCGGCATCCAGGCGGATATCCATCACCCGTCCCACCAGTACACCCGCACTGCGCACCGGCGCCTTGACCTTGAGACCGCCGATGTTGTCGAAGCGCGCGCTCACGGTATAAGTCTCCTGCGGATCGATGCCGGAAAAACTGCTCACCTTGAGCGACAGGAACAACAACGCGCCAATACCGATGGCGACGAAAAAACCGACCCAGAGATCGAGAACGGAGCGTTTCATGACATTCCCTTGAACATGAAAGAAGTCAAAACAAAATCCAGCGCCAGGATGACAAGCGCCGAAGTGACCACGGTGCGGGTAATGGCGCGCGAGACGCCTTCCGCCGTAGGTTCCGAATAATAACCCTCAAAAACGGCAATGAGCGATACAGCCACGCCAAAAATGACGCTTTTGAAAACGCCATTCCAGACATCATGGCGAAAATCCACCGAAGCCCGCATGGAAGACCAGAACGCGCCATCATCGACGCCGAGGAAGACCACGCCGATCAGCCAGCCGCCCAAGATGCCCATCGTGGAAAAGAGCATCGCCAGAATCGGCATGGAAATGACGCCGCCCCAGAAACGCGGCGCAACCACGCGCGCCACCGGATCGACCGCCATCATGTCCATCGCCTTCAACTGCTCGGTGGCCTTCATCAGCCCGATTTCGGCGGTGATGGCAGACCCGGCGCGCGAAGCGAACAGTAGGGCAGCCACCACCGGCCCCAGTTCGCGCAGGAGCGACAGGGCCACCATCGTCCCCAGCGCCTGCGCCGAACCATAACGCTGCAAAATCTCGTAGCCCTGCAAACCCAACACCAGCCCGACAAAGAGGCCGGAAACCAGGATGATGAGCAAGGAGAGTACGCCCGCGAACCAGATTTCCCGAAAGAGCAACGAAAACCGCAGAAGCGCCGCGCCGGATTTCATCAGCACTGCCAGGAAAAAACAACTGGCGCGTCCCAGCCGCCAGACGCGATCAATCACCTGTCCGCCCAGAAAACGCAACATATCCAATACCCTAGACATGCGCCGCTCCCAGGAACTCCGCAGCCATGTCCGGCGCAGGAAAATGATAGGACACCGGCCCGTCCGCCTTCGCCGCGACGAACTGATGGACGAAGGGATCGGCGGAATCGCGCACGTCCTCCGGCCTGCCCTCCGCCACGACCCGGCCCTCGGAAATGAAATAAATGTAATCCACCATCCGCAGCGATTCCTGGACATCATGCGTCACCATGATGGAAGTCGCGCCCAGCGCGTCATTCAATTGCCGGATCAACTGTCCGATCACCCCCAGGGAAATCGGGTCCAGTCCCGTAAAGGGTTCGTCATACATGATGAGCGCCGGGTCCAGCGCTATTGCCCGCGCCAGCGCCACGCGCCGCGCCATGCCGCCGGAAAGCGTGCTGGGCATCAAATCCCGCGCCCCGCGCAATCCCACGGCCTGCAACTTCATCAGGGTCAGGTCGCGGATCATGTCCTCCGGCAAGTCCGTATGTTCGCGCAGGGGAAACGCCACGTTGTCGAATACCGAAAGGTCGGTAAAGAGCGCGCCGAACTGGAACAACATGCCCATGCGTCGCCGGAAGGCGTAGAGACGGGCGTGGCTCATTTCGCTGATCGCCTCGCCCGCCACCCGCACCGTGCCCGCCGTGGGACGCAACTGACCGCTGATCAGCCGCAGCAAGGTCGTCTTGCCGCAGCCCGATCCGCCCATGATGGCCACCACCCGCCCCCTGGGAATCCGCATGTCGATTCCCCGCAAAACTGGTCTGTCGCCATAATCGAAACGCAGGTTCTCGATATTGACCAGAAAATCGTCATCAGACATGAAAACGTAAAATCGCCTAAAAAATCATGAGGGGGCGGATTCTAACATGGCGCCCGCAAACAGCAGGAATCAAAAGACAGAAGCGGGTGCGATTCAAACCGATGTGGAGGGTTGATTGCGTTTTTTCCAGTAGTCGTGCCATTGGGGGTTGGCGCGATTCAATCGCAAGGCCAGGATGTGTTCGGCGTTGTGGGTGCGCCACCCTGCGCCGGGGCGTTTGAGGCGTTGTTGGACGAGATGGCGATGGGCGCTCTCGATCCCGCCGGAGC
>JAIRMN010000161.1 GCA_031258715.1 Zoogloeaceae bacterium | reverse complement strand
GCAGGCTTTTGAGCATCTCTTTGATCGCGTTTGCCGCGAGCACGCCATTGAGCATCGCCTGACCCAGATTAAGCATCCCTGGACGAACGGGCAGGTTGAGCGAATGAATCGCACCATCAAGGAAGCCACCGTCAAACGCTATCACTACGACAGCCATCAACAGCTTGAGAGCCACCTGCACGACTTCATACAGGCTTACAACTTCGCACGCCGACTGAAGACTCTCAACGGACTGACGCCCTATGAATATCTCTGCAAAATCTGGACAAAGGAGCCAGAACGCTTCATCATGAACCCAAACCAGCAAATGCCGGGATTAAACAGCTAGGCCAGCCGCTGCTGCGCCCAGATCGCCGACCCCGCTACGACCAGAACCGTGACTGTGATGGAGAGCCACAGAACCCATTTCGTTCCCTTGGTCATGTCGGTGCGCTTCCAGGATCAGGACTTTCCCGCTTCCATTTGCCTGATCTGTTGTTCCAGCGTCTTCACCCGCTGCGCGAGCGTCTCCAGGCTGCGGAGCTGGGCGGCGTTTCTGAGCCAGTCTGCGTGGCGTTCCAGCGGATAGAGCGCGGTATATTTTTCGCCGCCTTGCGGGATGCTTTTCATCACCATGGAGCCGGGGGAAATTTCCGTATGCGGCGCGATTTCCAGGTGTCCCAGAATCATGGCCGCGCCGCCAATCGCGCAATGGTGACCGATACGCGCGCTGCCGGCGATGCCCACGCAACCCGCTATCACCGTGTGTTCGCCAATCACGCAGTTATGCGCAATCTGTATCTGGTTATCCAGCTTCACGCCGTCGCCGATTACGGTGTCTTCCAGCGCGCCTCGATCGATGCTGGTGTTGGCGCCGATTTCGACATCATCGCCAATCACCACCCGGCCAATCTGGGGAATTTTCACCCATTCGCCCCCTTCCCCGTCGAAATCCGGCGCGAACCCGAAGCCGTCCGCGCCGATCACCGCGCCGCTGTGGAGGATGGCGCGTGCGCCGACACGGCACCCCGGATAAATGCTGACGCCCGGATGAATCACGCTGTCCGCGCCGATGACAACGCCCGCGCCAATGCAAGCATGGGCGCGTATCTCCACGTTTTCCCCCAGGCTGACGTCCGCTCCGATCCAAACGCCAGGGCCAATGTGACAGGAAGACGGAACGGTGCTTTCCACCACAGCGGAAGGATGCGCTCCCGCTGCCTGCCGTACGGCGGGATTCAACAAGGCAGCGACGCGCGCGTAATAAACATAGGGATTCGCGGTGAGAATGGCGGCCAAGAGGGGTTCGCCGGAAGGCGAAAGCGGCAGCGCCGAAGCCATGCCGGGATGCAGGATGACGGCGCTCGCGCGGGTATCGCGCAGGTACTTTCTGTATTTCGGGTTCGACAGAAAGGCAATTTCACCTGGCCGGGCGCTTTGCAGCGAAGCCACCTGATGGATGGGCAGATCCGCGTTACCGCGCGTCTCGCCTGCGCAAACGGTTTTCAGGCGCTCGACAATCCGCGCCAGCGTCAGGGACGACGCGCACATTATTTGCCGTCGGAGAGGGCTTTCACCACCTTGTCGGTGATGTCCAGACGCGGACTGACCCAGATGACGTCCTGGAGAATCAGATCGAACTTCTCGCTCTCGGCAATCTGCCGGATGGCCTTGTTGGCCTTGTCGGAGATCGTGGCATACGCCTCGTTCTGGCGCAGGCTCAGGTCTTCACGAAATTCACGCTGCTTTCTCTGGAATTCGCGTGAAAGCTCGGCATATTCGCGTTCCTTGTTGCGGCGTTCGGCCTCCGACATGGTGACGGCGTTCTTTTCCATGTTCTCCTGCATTCCCTGCAACTTTTTCGCCATTTTCTGCAATTCCTGATCACGCCCGGAAAATTCCTTTTCAATATCCTTGGCGGCCTGAACCGCGGCGGGCGCGTTGCGGAAAATGCGCTGGGTATCGACATAGCCGACTTTCAGCTCCGTCGCCTCGACAGGAGACGCGACAGACAGGAAAAACACGCCAGCGCAAAGACTGACGACAATGGCGGATTTGGTATTCAACATTGACGCTCCTGCATTAAAAAGTGGAACCTAGTTGGAACTGGAAAGTTTCGGTATCATCCCCCTGCTTGTCGTTCAGCGGCGTGGCAATACTGAATTTCAACGGACCTAGCGGGGAAAACCAGGAAAGCGACAATCCGGCGGAAGAACGCAAATCGCCCGTCCGGATACGATCACCCGGCCCAAAAGTCTGGCCAATATCGTAGAATGCCCCCATGCGCATCGTTTTATCATACCCCGGAAATCCCCAAAGCACCTCGACATTGCCAACAATCTTCCGATTGCCGCCCAGACGCTCGTCAGGATATTTCGAATCCACCGGCCCCAAGCTGGAAGAAGCGTAGCCACGCACGGAATTGATGCCGCCAACATAGAAATTCTTGTAGAACGGCATGTCATCATTGCTGCCATAGCCATCGCCAACGCCCACTTCGCCATTCAGCATCAGGGTGAAGCGTTTGGAAAGCGGAAAATAATGCTGATACTGGTAAGTGAGCTTCCAGTATTGCAGGTCGCTGCCGGGAACGGCCACCTCCGCCGTGGCGCGCTGGTAGACGCCCTTGGTCGGGAAAATGGCGCTATCCTTGCCGTTACTCGACCACCAGGCGGTCAACGGCAGGGTGATGTTGGAAGAACCGTATTTATCGACAAACTCGATATAACGTCCGGGGCTTTCGTCGAAGACCTTGATTTTCGTGTGATCGATGGACATGCCCACGCCGACGGATTCACGCTCCGAAATGGGAAAGCCGAAACGGATGCCCGCGCCCGTGGAGGCGCTTTCGTAGTCGCCCACGTCGATGGTGCTGGAAGTCGGCTTGAAGGTGCGGTGATACAGATCCAGCCCCTGGCTAACGCCATTCTGGGTGTAATAGGGATTGGTGTAAGAAAGCGAAAGGGCGCGGTTCAGCTTGCTGGTATTCACGCCCAGGGTCAGGTGCTTGCCGCTGCCGAAAATGTTGTTCTGCGAGATGGAGCCGGAAAGCATGACCTTTTCTTCCTTGGAAAAACCCGCGCCCACCATGACATTGCCCGTGGGCTTTTCCGTGACGTTCATGTTCACATCCACCTGATCCGCCGTGCCGGGCACCGGCGGCGTTTCCACCGTCACGTCGGTAAAGTAGTCGAGTTTGTCGACCCGCTGGCGGGAAATCGTCACCTGTTCGGCGTTGTACCAACTGCTTTCCATCTGCCGCATTTCCCGGCGAATCACTTCGTCGCGGGTGCGGGAATTGCCCGCTACATTAATGCGCCGCACATACACGCGCTTGCCAGGATCGACGAAAATGGTGAAAGCGACCTGGCGGTTTTCCTTGTCCAGTTCTGGCGCGGCATTGACGTTGGCAAAGGCATAGCCGCGCTCCGAGAGTTTGTCGGCAATCAATTTGGTCGCGTCGTTCAGCTTCTCGCGCGAGAATACCTGCCCCGGCTTCAGGGTGACGATCTGGCGAATCTCCGCTTCCGGCAGCACCAGTTCCCCGGCCAGCTTGATGGAAGAAATCTGGTAACGCTCGCCTTCCGTAATGTTGATGGTGATGTAGATACTCGTCTTGTCCGGAGAAATGCTCACCTGCGTGGAATCCACGTTGAACTCCAAATAGCCCCGGTTCATGTAGAAGGAACGCAGCTTTTCCAGATCGGCGGAAAGCTTCTGGCGCGAATACTGGTCGCTCTTGGTGTACCAGGTCAACCAGCCAGGCGTGGTCTGCTCGAAAAGATCGAGCAGATCCTTTTCCTTGAAGCTCTTGACGCCGACCAAGTGAATATCCCGAATCTTCGCCGCCTCGCCTTCGACGATGTTGAAATCGATGCCCAGACGATTGCGCTCCATCGGCGTGGTGGTGGTGGTGATCTGAACGGCATACTTGCCGCGCGTCAGGTATTGACGCTTCAATTCCTGTTCGGCGCGGTCCAGAAGGGCGCGGTCGAAAATCTGCGTCTCCGCAAGTCCCATTTCCTTCATGGCGGCAAGGATTTGATCCTTTTCAAACTCCTTCATGCCGATGAAATCAATCTTGGCGATGGCCTGGCGTTCCTGCAAGACCACGACCAGCACATCGCCTTCCACCTCGATGCGCACGTCCTTGAAAAACCCGGTGGAAAACAGGGTCTTGATCGCCTGTGAAGCCTGTTCGTCGGTCAGGGTATCCCCCACCTTGACAGGCAGGTAGGAAAACACCGTCCCGGCTTCCGTTCGCTGAATGCCCTCGACGCGAATATCCCGGATGACAAAAGGTTCGAAAGCCTGCGCCGCGCTGGCAAAAAGCCCGGCAACCAGGACACCGCAAAGTTTTTTCTTCATGCGCTAACCATTGAACAAAGGAGGCAACAAACGACTCAAATCATTAAAAAACGCAAAAGCCATCAAAGTAACCAGCAAGGATATGCCGACCTTCTGCCAGCGCAACATGGCTTTTTCCGACAGCGGGCTGCCTTTGACGACTTCGAGCGCATGATACATCAAATGCCCGCCATCCAATACCGGAATGGGCAGAAGGTTGAAAATGCCCAGACAAAGACTGACAATGGCCATGAACCTGAGATAGACCCCCGGCCCCATCCGCGCCGTCCTGCCCGCATACTCGGCAATTCCCACCGGCCCGGAAAGCGTGCGCCAGGAGACTTCGCCCGCCAGCATCTTGCCCATCATCGTGAGCATCAACGCCGACTGCGACCAGGCTTCGCGCACGGCCCGGTACGCCGCCTCCACGGGATTGTGACGCACGAACACATAAAGTTCCGGCAAGCGGGCTTCCACCTTCGCCACTTCCGCCGCCGAAGGGCTGACGCCCAAACGCCCGATCTTGCCCTCCCGACTGGGCGTCGCCACCAGGGTCAGCTGTTCTCCCGCCCGTTCGACAAACATCGACAGGGGTTTCTCCGGCGAATTGGCGACCCGATCGACGAATTCCTGCCAGCGCGTCACTTCCACGCCGTCGATCGCCAGTACGCGATCATCGGGGCGCAAGCCCGCCGCCTCGCCCGGAAAACCCGCCAACACCTCGCCCAACACTGGCAAAAAAGGCGGCTGGTAAGGTTTCAATCCTAAAAGCGAAAACGGATCGCCTTTCCATCCGGTTGCGTTCAAGCCGCCCGTGTCCAAATTGACATGCCGCGTCAATTGCTGTTCGTCCGCCACTTCCAGCGCGACACTGGCGCTTTGGCTGGCCTTGCGCAAGAGGCGCAGATGAAAATCCTCCAGCGTCGTCACCGCCTCGCTCTCGACACGCAACACCCGGTCGCCGTTTCGTATGCCCGCCGCCGCCGCGGGCGTGTCTTCGAGCGGCGTTCCCAGTATCGGACGCAAGGCGTTGCCGCCCACCATGAACATCAGCCAGTAGATGAGAATCGCCAGCAGGAGATTGGCCAGCGGCCCCGCCGCCACAATGGCGCTGCGCCGTCCCACGCTCTGCCGATCGAAGGCGCGCGGCAGGTCTTCTTCCGGGATGGTCTCACCTTCTTCCAGCTCGCGCCCGTCGAGCATCCGCACATAGCCGCCCAAGGGAATGGCGCAGAGCGTCAGTTCCGTCTGATCCACCCCATAACGCCGCCGCCACAGCACCTGCCCAAACCCAACGGAAAACCGCAACACCTTGACGCCGCTACGCCGCGCCACCCAGAAATGCCCGAATTCATGAACGACCACCAGCACGCCCAGCAACAAAAGAAAGGCCGCCAGATAAAAAAGTAAAGTGCCCACCATGCGATTTCCAAAAAAACAGGTCAGGGATTCTACCAGTGTCACGATCCAAGAGACAGAGGAGAGATGGTGCGATTCAAGCCGATGTGGTCGAAGGATCGTTCTGTGAAGTTTTTTCCCGGTCGTTGCGCCAGAGACGGTTGGCGCGATTCAATCGCAAGACCAAGATCTGTTCGGCGTTGTGGGACCGCCACACTGCGCCGGGCGCTTGGGGCCTTTGGGTCGTTGTTGGATGAGATGGCGATGGTCGCTCTCGATTTCGCCGGATCGGCAAGTCCCGGCCTGTCGCTTCGTCGTAGTGGCGTTGATCGAGCCGCTCATTGAGATAACGGCGGCAGAGGCGAA
>JAIRMN010000017.1 GCA_031258715.1 Zoogloeaceae bacterium | reverse complement strand
TCAGGGATGCGCGGCCTGCCGGATGACCTCGCCTGCCCATTGGTTCAGGCTTTGCCCGTGGGCGCTGGCGGCAATGACGGCGGCGGCGTGCAGTTCGGGGTCGAGGCGCAGGGAAAACTTGCCGGAAAAATGGCGGCCCGCCGTGGTGAAATGACCATGCTTGACGCCGCCCGCCCGTCACGCCGGACGCAGTTCTTCCCGGATCGTCTCGCGCACCACGTCGGCAAGCTGCCGCCCGCGCATGGATTCCAGCAAGGCGGCGTTGATGAGCGTCTGGTATCCGCGTCCATCCGCCTGGGTCTTGAAATACGCGATGACATCGGCGTCGAGCATGATGGAAACCCGTTGTTTTCCCTTTGACGCGCGGCGGGCGGCGAATTCCGCTTTCGTCGCGTCGCGCATGCCCACTCGGTATCGCGCCTTCTCGAAAAAGTCATCGGCAAGGGGCGGGACTTCGTCAAGGCCGGTAAAAGTTTTCGCGTTCATGTCGGGTGGCCTTTCGCATGGAAATGAGGTGTATGGCGTCGCCGGTTTCGGTATGCGCGATGACGACGACCGCGCCGTCCAGTTCGCCGACCGCCCTTTCAGGGCATCGGGCATTGCGCCGTTTCAGTGGCGAGCGGGCGCGCGCTGGGCCAGAATGTCCGCCATGCGGGTTTGCCATCCGGGGCCGGAAGCCTTCCAGCGCGCCAGGACGCTGGCAGGCAAGCGCAAAGACAACAGTTGGCGCGGATCGGCGGCCAGCGGACGCCCGCCTTTCTTCAGCGCGGCGCGGGAGAGCATCTCGTCCGTCAATTCCGGTAACTCCTCGTATTCCTCCGGCGCGATCGCGTGCGCGTCCGCGCGCGCAAGATCAGACCGCAAGGCGCGGCGCGATTCGGGTTTGTTCGCGTTCATTGGCTTTCCTCATGCTGAAAACATGGCGATCCGCGCCACGCGGCGTATATCCCACGACGACCAGGCGTCCGGCGAGCGTGCCGTAGCAGATGATCCGTTTCTCTCCATAGTCGCGCCGGGTATCCTCGACCTCCAGCGTCACGCCGGAAAAGACCCGCGCCGCGTCCAGGAAATCCAGGCCGCGCCGCACCAGCGTCTCTTGGCGTTTGGCGGGATCGAAGGTGATTCTCATAAGGTTATTGTAGCTACAACAACAGGGCAACGTCAAGCGGTTTCGCGAAAAATATTTGACTTTTTCAAAAACCGGGCTATACTCCCGCTCAATGCCGCGACCACGGCAGGCGGGTTTGGAAGCCCGGTAGCTAAGGCGGACGTACCGCCACCACCGAGACACGGCGGTGTTTTTACGTCCGCAGCATGGCAATCCTTATGGGCGAGCCGTGCGGGGAGCCGCAAGGCTCGCCGGTCCTTAGCCCGGTCTTCCAACCCGCACGGTCTCGCCCACCCTTTTGGAAGAGGGCAGGCGAGGTACAAACCCTCGTTGCTAAGGAGTATTGCCATGTCTCAGCTTGTCATCAACGGCGCGTCCGCGCCCGTCCTCGCCATCGGCGAAACCGTCATCCGTCAGCATGACGGCCTCTTTTGTCTCAACGACCTTCACGAAGTCTTCGGCGGGAAGTTGCGGCACAAACCGACCAGCTTCACGGGCAGGAGTTGGACAAAAACCAAAATCGCCAAAAACAAATGGTCGCTCAAGACCTTGACCGGCATTTATGGCGGCAGCTACGGTTGCAAGAATTTGGCCCTGGCCTACGTCTCCTGGATCGATCCGTCCCTTCGTCTCAAGGCTTTGCCGTTGCTATGGGGCGCGAAAACGCCGGAATCGGCGCAAGTGACGGAACAGGAGGAAAAGCCAAGACGCGGAGGGTACCCGGCGATTCGGAAAACGCCGGAATCCGTGCCTGCCGACCTGTGCGACGCGAAAACGCGGGAATCGACGCAACCCGCATCCCGGCGGGTTGCGCCTGTCTTCGCCATCGGCGAAACCGTCATCCGTCAGCGTGACGGCCTTTTCTCTCTCAACGACCTGCACAGCGCCAGCGGCGGTGAGTACCGAAACAAGCCCAAGTGTTTCTTGCGCAATCGTTCGACGAAAACCAAGATTGCTAAGAAAAACTGGTCGGTTTCAATCTTTTACGGCACGTCCGGCGGCACCTACGCCTGCCGGGAGTTGGCCATCGACTACGCCGCGTGGATCGATCCAGCCTTCCATCAGGCGGTTTTACGCATGTTCGGCGTCGAAGCGGCGCAACCTCCAGCCCGGCAGGTTGCGCCTTCACCCACCATCGAAAATACGGAACATGCCGACATCCTGTACAAGCTCGTCTGTGCCAAAACGCAAGAAAGCCGCATCGGCCGCCACTGGCTGTGGGCGGCGCTGAACGCCCATTTCGGCTTGAAAGGCTACCGGAACCTGCCGCTTTCCCGCATCGACGAGGCTTACGCCTTCGTCCAATCCGCCGTATTGCCGTCCATCCAGGTGAATCCCGCGCCGAAACCGCTTCCCGCGCCCGCGCCGGAAGCGCCGACCAGTCTGCGCGACGCCCTGCTGCTTGCCGCCGATCTCGAATCGAAGCGCCAGGAAGCCGAAAGCCGCGCGGCAGTCAAGCCCGCCCCGGCCACGTTGCGCGAAGCCCTGCTGCTCGCGCTTGCGCTCGCGGAAAAACAAACAAAAGCCCTTGCGCTCGCGGAAAAACAAAAGGACGCGTCGAAGTTTTCCGGCACGAATGCGCCAGCCGTCCCCGACGCGGACGACCCGCAAAAATGGGCGAGCCTGACGGATATGCGCCGCGTGTCAAGCTTGCGACCGTCCGCTGTTTTGCTCAGGCGCGCAAGTCAGAAGCTGGGCATACCGATCCGCTGGTCGTATACAAAATGGGGCAATAAGCAAAATCTTTACCACGCGAAAGTATGGAAGACGTGCTACGACCTTGAAATTCCGGAAATGGAGGCGCGTCATGAACCACGCCCTTAACGGACACGCGCAAGCCGCGCAATCCATCCTCGCGGGCATGTCGCTTGACCTGTCCGCGCCCAAGACCGAACTGATCCCCATCAACGCCCGCCCCATCGACGGCCATGAAGTCCAGACCGTCAACGCCAGAGAGCTTCACGCCTTTCTGGAAGTTAAATCCGAATTTCGGCATTGGATAAAAAACCGCATCGCCGAATACGGCTTCGTCGAAGGTATCGACTACGTAAAGCACTCGCTTCAAGCCGGAATGAAAATGGCGGA
>JAIRMN010000214.1 GCA_031258715.1 Zoogloeaceae bacterium | reverse complement strand
CCTTGGCCACCGGGGTTCCGAAAGGAAGATGGATCACGCAGTCCATGACGCCGACCCCATCGTTGTCGCGCCAATCGTCGCGTGCCTCGACGGCGAGCGTCGCGCCCACCGGGAATCCACCCACGCGGCTCGCATACTCACGCGCCGAAACGAGAAAACCGGTTTTCACCGGCTCGCCCTTTTCACGGGATTCCCAGCCGACCATGGCGCCTGCGGCCTGCGCCATGTATTCGATGCCCACATAGGCGGGTACCCTGCCGTCGCGGCAAAAAGGGCTGTCCTCGCGCACCGTGACGGCGCACGCGATGCGCCCCATCCCGGCCTCGAGCACGCGATCGAGCAACACCATGCGGCCACGGTGCGGAAGGTATTCCGCTATGGGTAAATAGGCGTCCATCAAGGATCAGATATCAGATGTCAGGAATCAGAAGAAGTTACCGGCGGCTTCGCCGCCGTGAAAGAGCTTGATATGCGCATGTTCATCCTTTCCGCCCCGAAGGGGCGCTAACTGATCTGATTCCTGGCATCTGACCTCTGCCCCCCAGAACCAGCGCCGCGTTGCTGCCGCCGAAGGCGGAGGAGAGGGAAAGCGCGTATTTTAGCGGCGATTCGGTGGTTTCCCCGGGAGCTACGAAGCGCAAAGGTGGAACTTCGGGATCGGGCGCGCCGTCCCAGAGATGCGGCGGCAAACGCCTCCCGGCATCGGTGAGCGCCAGCCAGCAGAGGGCCGCTTCCAGCGCGCCCGCCGCGCCAAGGGTGTGGCCGGTGAGCGGCTTGGTCGAACTCATCGGCACGCCGGAGAAAATCGCCGACAAGGCCCAGCCTTCCATTGCGTCGTTATGCCGGGTCGCCGTGCCGTGCAGGTTCACATAGCCGACGGCATCGGCGGAAATGCGCGCGCGGTCGAGCGCCGCCTCGACTGCCCGCCGCGCGCCTTCCCCCGATGGGTCCGGCGCGGAGATGTGATGGCCGTCGGAACTCTCGCCCCATCCGGCGAGTGTGACGGACGGCCCCGCGGCGGGTTTTTCGCGGCTCATCAGGAAAAGCACGCCCGCCTCGCCGATGTTGATTCCCTTGCGGTTTTTCGAAAACGGCAGGCAGGCTTCGGGAGAGACGGCTTCCAGCGCCGAGAAGCCCGCGACGGTGAAGCGCGTCAGGGTATCCACGCCGCCTGCCAGCACGAGGTCGGCCATGCCGGCATAGAGAAGCCGCGCGCCGGATATCAGCGCCTTGGCGCTCGAAGTGCAGGCGGTCGATACCGCGTAGGCCGGGCCGGAAATACCGAGGGACGCGGCGAGCGCGCGCGCCGGGGAGCCAAGTTCCTGTTGCAGGGGATGAAACCCCTGGGGCCAAGCGCCATGCTCTCGCAAAAAGCGCGCGGCGCTTTCCGATTCGAACATGCCGGAGGTACTGGTGCCGATCACCACCGCGATCCGCGCCGTCGGCAGCCCGGCGGCAAGCGCGCGGTAGCGCGCCTCGACGCGGGCGAAGGCCGCCAGCGCCAAGGCATTGTTGCGCGTGCGGTCTTCCACCGGCAGGAATCCCGTGTCCGGCAGCGGCGCATCGACGAAACCCAGGCGCAGCGGACGGCCCGGACTGTAAATATCGCTCACGCGCATGCCGGGGCAGGCGCCCGCGAACATCGCCTCGCGGATGTCCGCAAGATCGTCGCCCAACGCGCAAAGGACGCCGGGCGCATGCAGGTAAATCTCAGATTCCATGCGACACCAGAGTCAGTTCATAGCCTTCGGCGTGGTTTTTCAGCGTGACCTTGCCCTGCCAGGGTTCTCGCGCGCCGCGCGGGCCGCCGTAGCGGATGGAAAGGCGCGGCACGCCGGCGGCGGTGAGCACGCGGCCCGCATGGTCTTCCACCAGTTCCCAGCCCGCCGGCAACGCGCGCCGCAACTCGTTCGCCGGCGCGGCGATCGCCAGAAGATCGTTGAGCATGCGCGCGCCGTCCGGCGCGTGCGGTACGTAACGCTCCTCGGCCAGGGTCTCGCCATCGTATTCCAGACTCATGACGCGCATGCCGAAGGTCATCAGCACCAGATGCAGGCGAGCGTCGACGATCTCCAATACCGCGTCCAGGGATCGTTCGCCGCCCGGCCAGCGGATGAGCAATTGCTGTTCCACGATATGCTCGCCCAGGACGGCGGGGGAAATCCGCCACGCCGCTTCCCGCCCCGGCGCAAGCGCGGCGCAGGCGCAGAGGAACAAGGCGCAGGCAAGCGCCAGGAATCCATCTTTCATATTTGCTGACAAGGGCCTGTTTTTCCGGGAAAGTGGCCAAGCGAACGTCCGGCAAGTATACTAGCAAGACAATGAAGTTTCTTTTGATCCCAGAAAACAATTCCCTGTCTCATATCGGCAAATGTCTGTCGATAATGGATATTCTTGAACGGCGTGGACATGGAACCGAAATCGCCGTTACGAAAAGCCATTTCGGATTTCTGGATGATCTGGGAATCAGACACCATCTCCTGTCGGACATCCAGGAAGCCGATAGTAGCGGATTCCCCACGTTCGGCTGGTTTTCCAACGTCGGCCTGATCGCCGATTGCATCCATGAGGAAGTCGATTTGATCGATCGAATCAAGCCTGACAGAGTGGTCGGCGTTTTTCGGCCTACGCTGTACGCTTCGTCCAAAATTACGTGTCGCGTTCCGCCAGATTATAAACTACCCTGGCGAATAATTCAGGATGTTGAGTGTACCATGACGCGAGGGCGTCAATGGGGGATTGATGGCCGATGGCTTTTTGTGGGATGAAGTGATTGTACGCCAGGAGATAATCCTTCAAGGTTTGTTCGAGTTCCGCGGC
>JAIRMN010000074.1 GCA_031258715.1 Zoogloeaceae bacterium | reverse complement strand
TCGTGCTTGATCGCGTTCAACTGGCGGCGCAGGGCCATCTGGTTCGGCTTCGGAAGACTGTTGTCCGCCTTCCACGCCGCGTATTGCTTCTGCCATTCGTCCAGCGCCCAGTTGTACGCGAAGCGGGCGCAACCCGCAGCGCGGGCCCTGTAGGTGGCCTGCCTGTCGTTCAAATTGAGCGCGATTTTATGGGCGATCAGCATGATGACGATTCTACCGCCGCTTTCACGTTCTCCAGGAGTTTCTGGTTCTTCCGGGAACGGGAACCATACAACCTCGCCGAGAACACCGTGATGATCTCCAATACGTCTTTGGCGAGGTCTTCTTCAAAACGCGTGTCTTCGCCCTGGTTCAATATCACCACTTCCACCTGTTTCGCTTCGCAAATGGCAAACACGAGTTCCGCGCCAAAGCGCAAGCCCCGCTCCTGCCCGGCATAACGCCCATCATGAGACCCGGCACACGTCCAGCCGGTGACACGCAGGACGAAGCATACCATAAAATTTAGCTTGGCTATTGACAAATTGGTTTAGCTAGGCTACATTACATCTCAACGTCACCCCGCCAGCGCGAGACGAAGAGGATGCGAGGCAGGCAGGCAAGACCGGGCTGTCACCCGGCGCGGGGGCTGAAAACGCTGATGGACTGTCAGGTCTGGGCAAGTAGGCGCGGCGGAGTACAAGCAGCAAGGCAGGACAAGCAATACAGGCACAGGCACGGCAGGCGCGAAGGACTTCCACGGCATCCAGAGCCGTTTCCTGCCAGCGACCGCGCGTCCGGCGCGGTTCTGGAACCGGACACCTTTTTCATCATGGAGGGCAGGAACATGAAGACGTTTTATGAAGTGACCAACGTCATTAATGACATGGGTGAAACCTCAATAGAAATAACCGGCGTTGTAGAGGCGGGAAAAAAGCCGATTTCGTTCGTCAAGCACGAACGCAGCGAGGACATCTACGTCGACTATTTCGACAGCAAGGACGAGGCAGATCGCTTCGTCAGGGATAACCAGGAGGCATGATGAACAACGTGCATCCGCTTTTTAAAAACATCGTCACGGCACACCTGCCGGAGACGGGGGATCGCGGCTTCGCGGAACTGGCGCGGGACGACGCGGTGAATGACCGCATCGACGACCGCGTATCCGAACTCATGTCGGCGGGTCAGGTCTTCGACCCGGATGACGCCGATCTCGCCATCGAGGCGCTGGACAACAGCCCTCCGACCATCCGGGCGCGCCTTTCGGACGCCTTGCAAAACGAGGACTTGGCCGAAGTCGGGCGCATCGTTTCCGACACGGCCTGGGACTACTGTCTCGCCGCCGCCGAAAAGATGGCCGAACGGGAGTTCTTCCGGTGATGGAATCCTTCAAGGACGCCCTCAAGACGGCGGCGGTCATCGTCTTCATCCTGCTGGCCTTCGGCATCGTGGGCAGCATGGACTACGAGGACGCCATCGCCCTTGAAGCCGAGCGCGACGCTTATACACGCGCGCTTGCCAACTGTGTGAATGGAGAACGCCATGAGCATTGACATGAAGCGCGCGGACGCCATCCTCGTCCGCATGAGGGCGGAGGAGGCAGTCGATGTAAGCGACGCGGAAATCATGCGCACACTTAGCGGATGCGTGGGCGGGGATCGCCTTGTCCAAAAAGCCATGCGCCTGCGTGACATCGGCGCGATTTCTGAAAAATTGCTTTTGGAATCGAAGACCAGGGCGGGCAGGAACGACACGTTTTATACGCGCCCATTGGTCAGTAGTCAGTACGCACACACACCAATGGAGCAACCATGAATATACACATCCCGCCGCGTCCGTTTCCGCCACCGTTTACCTATACCGGAATCACGGCGGATTGCGAGGAACTTATCCGCGAAAGGATGGCGCGCGCGGGGAAATACGCCAGAGAAAACCATACGCGGTTTCTCGCCAGGGAAAACAAATGCATGGCGTTCGGCGTTTTTCTGGCGTGGCTCAAAATCACGGGCGTCTGCGACGAGCGAAATGCGGATTACCGCCGCCTCGACAGTCTGCTGACCCTCAAGCAGGACGACGAAGGGAAACCGGCATGACCCCTATCGCCACCGTCCGCGCCTCCTCCTGGCCTGCGCTCTTCGACTGCCCGCACCGCTGGTACTGGCAGAACATCGTCGGACTGAAATCCGCATGGTCGGGCGCGGCGCTGCTGGGAACTGCCGTCCATGCCGGGACGGGTATTTTCGACACAAGGCGGCTCAATGGCGAGGCGGCGTCCATCGAAGAGGCGGTCGACGTTTCCCGCGCCGCCCTGCTGGAAAAGCAAGGCGAGGTCGAATGGGATGACAAGCTCGACGTGAAAAGCGCCGATGGTCTATCCATCGCCCTCACTGCCCGTTATTGCGAAACCATCGCCCCGACGCGGCAATACGCCGCCGTGGAACTCGCCTGCGAGTCGCTCGACATCGCCACCGATCACGGCACGGTGCGGATCACCGGCACGACCGACCGGATACGGGTGCTGCCCGATGGCGGCATGGGCATTGCCGACCTGAAGACGGGCGGACGCGCCACCGAAAAAACCCCGGATGGCGGACGCCGCGCCGTCACCAAAGGTCATCACCTGCAATTGGGGATTTACACCCTGATGGCCGAGGCCGCGAGCGGCGAACGTCTGGACGCCCCCGCCGAAATCATCGGCCTGCAAACCACGAAGGACGCGCCGGTTGCCACGGGTGAAGTCGCGGACGTGAAAACGCCGCTCCTTGGCACGGACGAAGCGCCCGGCATCATCGAAATCGCCGCCGGGATGCTGAAAAGCGGGGTTTTCCCGCCCAATTGCCGCTCTGTTTTGTGCTCGGCCAGATACTGCGCCGCCCACGCGCAGGGCAAATGCATTTATCACGATTGAAGGAGAAGCGCAATGCGCAAATTCGCCCAGCGAATCACTGACTGGTTCGCCGCGAAACTAATTCTGGTTTCTCGCCCGGATTATGCGCGTGAGATAGAAGACTGCGCAGGCTTTCTGTTGCTTCCGCTGAAATGTGGAGGCTTATCGGAACCGCCTGCGGTATCCCTGGAATCTCGTGCAAAAAAACCAGCGCCAAGCCTCCTTCTGGGGAAAACGTGGCGGTTGCCGGCAAATCGACCGAAAACCCCGCCAACGGCTTCCACCCGCCATCCTGAGTGAGCGTGCTCTGTATGTATTCAATGAAATTCGGATATTCGTTCATGGCGGTTCCTTTCGTGAAACGGTCGTTAGTGGAATATCGACTTTATCACGGGGGGAACTGCCGCCCCCTTGACATCCCCAAATCGCACGGCAAGTGCATCTATCACGATTAACGAAGGAGAACCACCACCATGAACGCACCGGCCAACACCGCCAATATCACCGCCCTGCGCCAGCAGAGCGCCATTCCGCGCGAAGCGCAACTACCCGCCGTCATACCCGGCTTCGGCTCGCTGCAATCCTTTGAACTCATGCAGCGCGTCGCCAAGGCGTTTGCCATGAGCGACCTGGCGCCAAAGCAGTACCAGGGCAATCTGGGCAATTGCATGATCGCGCTGGACATGGCGCAGCGCATCGGCGCCAACCCGTTACAAGTCATGCAAAATTTATACATCGTGCATGGTTCGCCCGGATGGTCGAGCAAGTTCCTGATTGCCACGATCAACGCGAGCGGGCGTTATTCCAGCCTGCGCTACGAGTGGAAGGGCGAAGCCGGGACGCCGGAATTTGGCTGTCGCGCCTGGGCGGTCGAGCGGGAAAGCGGCCATCGGCTGGATGGCATCTGGGTGACGTGGGAAATGGTGAAAAAGGAAGGCTGGGCGGGCAAGAACGGCAGCAAATGGCTAACCATGCCTGACCAGATGTTCATCTATCGCGCCGCCACGTTCTGGCAACGCGCTTACGCGCCGGAAATCGGCATGGGATTGCAGACAGCGGAGGAAATCGTCGACGCCATCGAAGCCCGCCCGGACGCGCAGGGCGTCTATACCGCCGACATTGAAACGCTGAAGACCGGAGCGGATGCGCAGGCGGGAACCAGTGACGCGCCGGACGAAAAAACGAAACCGGAAAAACCAGCGCCAACCGCCGCCGCGCCCGCCACGACAGATGCCGAAATCGTAAATGCCGAAACCGGCGAAATCACCAGCGGCGCTACGCCCATCGGCATAGAGGACGCCCTTGCCGCCGTGAAATCCGGCGATTTTGACCTTGCTCTTGACCTCACGCGCGGTCTTTCGGAGGAGGAAAGGAAGGCGATTCTCGAAGCCATCGGCAAGAAGAAGATGGACGACAGGAAAAATCGTCGCCAGCCCTCGGCTCCTCCGGCATTCGAGATGGAATGATCGCCATGCGCCCCGCTTCTTTACCCCTTGACATCCCCGAAATCCGGGCTTGCTCGCTACTGTTTTGCCGGAGCCGTCACGGTTTCGGCGGCGCGGGCGGCAACCATGTCCCACGCCTTGTTGACGAAAAACGCGCCAACGGAGAGCACGATGAAGAGCACCACGCCCGCCGCGTAAATCTTGTGCGTGACGCCGGAAAGATTCTTCTCGATAGCGTCGATGCGGGCGTCTACTTTTTCGATACGCTGCCCGATTTTCGCTTCCAGCCGTCCCATGTCGCGCTCCTGCCGGACGTCCAGCTTTTCGATGGCGCGGGTATTGGCTTCGATGGCGCTTTCGATTTTCCCCATGCTCCCCTTCAATTCCATGATGGCTTGCAGGGTGAAGCTGTGGTCATGGTGTCCGGTGTAGGGCGGCGGAACTTCCACGCTGGGCGTGGCGGGTTCCGGCGCGGGGGCGGGGGTTTTTCTCGCGGCCATTTACTTTTGATAGACCGCGAGCCATTCCCAGATGTCTTTGCTGGCAACGCCCCAGTAGCCATTGAAGTTCAGGACGATAACGCTATCCGCGCCGATTTCCTCGAAAAGCTGTCGGCTCGTGCCTTCGTAGGCGACCAGCCATTCACCGAGCGGCAAGGCATAGGCGTGGTTGCCGAAACGCTGGGGGATGGTCGTGTTCAGCGTTTCGGCAACCTGATCGTTTTGCGGAAGCACAATGAAGGTCGCCATGATGCCGCAAGTTTAACACGCCCGTTCGTTGACGCCAGTCTTGACATCCCCGCGAACCGGGCTATGCCGTTATCGGTGATGAATCTCCAACAGGAGGTCACAATGTTCGAGCATGGCGGGTTTGACGCGCTGACCGAGGGTGCAGAGGAACAATTGGCAGCCTTCGCGCCGGGCAAACTTCATGGCGGGGATGAAATCGCTGTCGCCGGAGACGAGGACGACGATCTGTGCGTGTTTTTTCAGCGTCAGCGCGGCGATGTCCAGCCCGATGCGCATATCCACGCCTTTTTGCTGGATTTGCGGCTTCAGGTCGGCGTGTTTGATCGTCATTCCGTCGACATCTTTCGTCATGCGTTTCGTGGCGATGCCCCACCCGTTGAAGGAGAGTTCCCCAAGACGCAGCGCCATGAACGGGAGCTTTGCCAGTTCGGAAAACAGACGCGCCGACCGGTTCACCACGGGATCGGCGCCAAAATCCACCGTCCCGCCGCCCAGGGGTTTTTGTTCCTGGGAAGTCAGCGGCGCGGAATCATAGTAGTACGCCCGGTGCAAATGGTGGGCTTGCAGTTCCGGCAAGGCGATGATGTCGTCGATGAGGTTCTTGAACCCGGCGGATGTCGCGGGACACTTGGCGCTTCCGATCTTGCGCTTCACAAAGCCGCCGTCAATCAGGATGGCGTAGTTCATTGGCATGATACCTGGGCAAAAAAGGTGGCCGCCAGCAGGTCGAATGTCGCGCATCCTGTTATATGTCACCTGAGGGCAGCCGGTTCTTCGGACATTCTAGTAAAACTTGCCTGTACGCGCAAGAAAAATAAATCATCCCCGCTTGACATCCCCGCGAACCGGGCTATACTCCTCCCCAATGCCGCAACCACGGCAGGCGGGTTTAGCAGCCCGGTAACTTGGCGGACGTACCGCCACCACCGACACACGGCGGTATTTTTACGTCCGCAACAGCATGGCAAGTCCAATGGGCGGGCCGTGCGGGGAGCCGCAAGGCTCGCCGGTTCCAAGTTCCGGTCTGCTAACCCGCACGGTCTCGCCCACCTCTTTAGCAGGAGGCAGGCGAGGTTAAAACCTCAACTTGGGAGTATTGCCATGTCTCAATCTCAAGGCGCGTCCGCGCCCACCATCTTCAATTTTCAATCCCACGATGTCCGTGTCGCCACCCGTGACGGCGAGCCTTGGTTTGTTGCCGCCGACGTGTGCGCGGCTCTTAACCTCAAAAACGTCGCAATGGCGCTTCGTCATCTCGACGACGATGAAAAGGGTATCAGCAATGTTGATACCCTTGGCGGGAAGCAAAATCTATTAGCCATCTCCGAATCCGGCCTTTACGCCCTGGTGCTGCGTTCGCGCAAGCCGGAAGCTCGTAAGTTCGCCAAGTGGGTAACGTCCGAAGTCCTGCCCGCCATTCGCAAGACGGGGCGTTACTCGGATCGCCTGAATCGCCTGAACACCCCGGAAGAAACCGGCGAATCCATCATCCTGAAGCTCCACTCGATGCAGGCCGGGGCAATGCCGAAAGAGATGAAGAAAAAGATCGTCAAGCTCGTGCAGACGCGCTGGCCGGGGTTGTGCGGGGAAAAAATCCACGACGCCGGGCGCGCCAAGGCCGCTGCCGCCATCGCCCTCGAAGCCTCGAAAGCGGTGGCGCAGTCCGTCCTTGAAGCCTTCATCGAAGGCGAGGAACCCGGCAGTCTTGATCGCTACCTGCTGTCGCTCTCTTGGGACGCCCGGAAGAAGACATTCAGCCGTGTCCATGTCAGCGCCATCGAACGCGACGCCTACGTCGCCTCAATCCCGCGCCTCGCGGAAATGATCGCCGAACCCGGTTGCGCGACCGGCAGCGAGGAACTGGCAACGCTCGCCCAGGCTTGCGTCAAGGAACTGCAAGCGCGCCTGCACAGTTGCCGGGTAATCACCCGCTCGCTCAAGGCAAAACTCGCGCTCGCGGAAAAGACAACGCCCAACCAACCGGAAATAAAAATGGAGTAGGGAAAGCACCGCAGCGGGAGCGGTTCCTTCACGCGCCGCCGGAGCGTTCCCGTACCGGCATGAACTCATAGTTACGCGCTCCTGTCTTGGCAGACGAAGCACCTGCCCTGATAGAGGAAGCTACCCGCGAGATTGAGGCGCGCTAAATCGCGGGACGAAGCCCTGACCGTTGACTTACGGTTGCCAGAAACAAGTGACAGGGCAGTCTGGCGTTTGCCGGTATCGAATAACCGGCATGAATTCAACACCTGAACCTGAAAGGAAAGGAAATGACTACACCCGAAACCGCCGACTTTCGCGCCATGACCGCCGATTCAATCGGCAAGGACATCCTGGCCGCGCTTGTCGCGGAAATCAAGCTCCTGCCGGACGTGTGGGTAAAAATCCCGCAGATGAAGCAGGACGATGTGATTGATCGTCTCCGTGCCCGCGTGGAGACAAACATCAAGATGGCGGTGCATCTGATCGCCGCCGAAGGCCGCACGGCGGTGCCCGGCGGCCTGGAGCAGATCACCATCAAGGATGGCGTCAAGGCCGTGGTGAAATTCAGCGGCGATGCGGACAACCTGCACGAACTCTACGAAGCTACCGGGGAATCCGTGCTGGTCGTGGTGGCGAACCCTGCTGAAAGCCTCTCCGGCATCAACAAAATCCGGGGCGAGGCCGATCAGAGAGCAATGGATCTTGGCCACGAATACCACGCCAACGACGGCGGCGGCATGGAGGATGCGGTGATTATCGAGGGCGAAACGCTCGCGCTCGCCGCGCCGAAAGACGAATACGAGCTCGAAGATCCTGAAGACGAGGCCGAAGAAACGAATAGCCCCTACTACTCGGAAAGGGACGCCGATTACTGGAATGGCTACGAAGCGGGCAAGGTCGCGGAAAGCGGAGAAGCGCCTGAAGCGCCAAAAGACACTAAATTTCCCGAAGTCTGGATTGAAGGCTGGCATGAGGGCTATAGAGATTACGGGCAGAACCAGAACCGCGCAGAAGAGGCCGCGTGATGGCATCCGTCAACAAAATCATCCTCGTCGGCTACCTGGGCCGCGACCCGGAAATCCGCTATCTGTCCAATGGCGACGCCGTGGCGAATGTCTCTATCGCCACCTCCGAATCCTGGAAGGACAAGCAGACCGGCGAGCAGCGCGAGACAACGGAATGGCGCCGCGTGGTGTTCTACCGGAGGCTGGCGGAAATCGCCGGGCAATACCTGAAAAAGGCTCGCTCGTCTATGTCGAAGGCCGCATCAAGACCCGCAAATGGCGGGACAGGGACGGGAATGATCGCTATTCCACCGAAGTCGAGGCCAGCGAAATGCGGATGCCGGGCGGGAAACCGGACGGCGAACAATCCAGGGCAGCACCAGCGCCTTCCGCGCCACAGCCCGCGCCCGCTCGCTCGCGGGACGATGATTTTGACGACGACATACATTTTTGAGGCGGCGATGTCCCCCCTTGCTCTTCCTTCCCTTCGCGCCTCACGCTGGATGGAGTTCGCGCGCGGCCATTGGCACGAGTTTCAGGCCCAGTGCCGCGCAAACCTTCATCACCGTGGCGAAGCTGGGGTTGCCTTCGCCGGAGAGCGCCTTGTAGAGCGTATCCCGATGCAGACCGGTTTCACGGGCGAGCCTCACCATGCCGCGCGCCCGCGCGACATCGCCCAACGCCGCCGCGATGAAGGCCGGATCGTCTCCGGCTTCCTCGAAACAGGCTTGCAGATACCCCTGGATGTCTTCCTCGGTTTTCAGGTGTTCCTGGACATCCCAACGGCGGGTCTTGATTTTTTCAGTCATGATTCAATCCTTTTTCAGTTGCCGCGCCAGCTTCAGCGCCGCCTCGATGTCTTTTTCCTGCGTCGATTTTTTCCCGCCCGCGAGCAGCAGGTAAATCGTTCGCCCGGTTTGTGTGAAATAAATCCGATAGCCCGGCCCGTAGTGAATGCGCATTTCGGAAACGCCTTCGCCGACCGGCTCGCAATCTCCGAAATTGCCCATTTCAGCGCGCCGGACGCGCATGGTGATCCGGTAGCCCGCCTCGGCGTCACGCAACGCGGCACGCCAGGCATCAAAGGTTTCCGTGGTTTCTATCGTGTTCATGGAAGTAGTGTAGATTATTTTATACAGAATGTCAAGCAAAACAGGGAACAAATTTGTAAATATCCACAGCCGCTTGACATCCCCGCGAATCCGGTTATGATGCCGCTCAAGGAGTGTCAGAACTCCTTAGACAGCGGCAGACCCGCGCCCGTCAGCGTGGTTTTTTTGCGCCCGCGCCATGCTCAATGGCCGGGAGGGCGACGGATACAAGACCCCGCAAGGGGAAAGAAGTCCACCCGGCTGTCTACGGGTTCTGAACCTCCCGGCCACCTCGCGGGGCGTGTCAGAACGACTCCGCGAGATTGAAAAATCTCGGACAGGAGTCAGCCATGACACACGCTCAATCTCTCGGCGCGTCCGCGCCTGCCATCTTCAATTTCGATTCTCACGCTGTCCGCATCGTCACCCGTGACGATCAGCCGTGGTTCGTCGCGTCCGACATCGCCGACGCGCTGGAATACCTGTCCGCCAAGGATATAGCGCGGATTCTGGACGATGATGAGAGGGGTAGGCACATTGTGCCCACCCCCTCCGGCGAGCAGGAGATGACCATCATCTCCGAATCCGGCCTTTATCACGCCATCCTGAAAAGCCGGAAACCGAAGGCGCGGCCATTCAGGAAGTGGGTGACGGGCGAAGTCCTCCCCGCCATTCGCAAGACCGGGCGCTATGAATCCCCCACCATCGAAAAGACCCCGGACGAAGGCCGTCTCTATCAGGCCGTCTGCGCCAAGACATCCGGCGACGGCAACGCCCGGCATTGGCTGTGGGGGAAGCTCAATGCCCATTTCAATCTGGCGAGCTACAAGAATCTTCCCGCCGCCCGCTTCGAGGAGGCAATGGCCTTCGTCGAATCCGCCGCGCTCCCGTCTCTCCGCGCGCTCCCCGAGCCCGTCCCCGCGCCCGTCATCACCCCTCGGCAAGCCGAGGCGCTTGCCGTTCGGGTCACGGCGCTTTACGCGACAGCGGATCAAGCCTATGTCTGGAACCAGTTCAACAAGCATTTCAACGTCGCCGGATACCGGACGCTTCCCGCGCATCGCTTCGATGAGGCGATGGCGTATCTCACCCATTATCTGCTTCCTTCCAGGCTCGCCGCGCTGCCGCTCGACGCGCCGCCGCTGGAATACCCGGTTCCGGTCAAGGATCGCAAGTACGACCGCGGCAATCCCTACCCGCGCGACGGCGAAACCATCGAAATGGCGCAGGAAATCGCCATCGCCATCCGCAACTGGGCACAGAGTCAGCCGTCTTCGCCCGCATCGAAAAGCCTAGCAAAGGCGGCAGACACGCTTTACGACCTGCTCGTTACCGGCTGGACGGAAGTCGATGAGGCGCTTTCCGCCATGAGCCGCGCCACACACTATCTGCACCGCTGGCAAGGACGCGGCGGACGTATCGGAAACGTGGGATAGCGCCATGAACTTCGCCAACGCATGAAAGGAAAAATCATGAACACGAAATGGAAATCACGCTATGTCCCGATCATGCATCAATACGTGGTCGAGGATGCCGCCGGGGATGAAGTCGCCACCATCAAGGCACGTCCCGGCACCGAAAGCGACAAGATCGCCGCCGGGCTGATCGCCGCCGCGCCGGAACTCTACGCCGCGCTCTGGCTCTTGCTCGGCGACAGGGAAACCGAACAGACCGCCGTCATGAGCGAGAAAGAGAAGAAGGCGATTGCCCGTCACGCCATCAAATTCGCGGGCGGTCTGTTCGCGGACGTGGAGAAAAAAATCCTCTCCATGTCGAAGTGGTACGAGGGAGACGACGAATGAGACGCCTTCTCCTGAAAATCAGAATATTCTTCATGCGGCTGCGTCTGGCAAGCGCGGAACGCTCCGCCTTCGAATATCGCGTGGCGATGGTCGAATCCGAACTCGCGCGGGACAGGATGATCAATGACCCGCACCTCCTGCGCGAGCAGGAGCGGAGAATCGGTTGGAAGAGGTGGGCGGTATGAAAATCACCTCCATCGAAATCGCCAACTTCCTCGGTATCCGCGCATTCAGCGCCCGCCTGGATTCTCCGGTCACGTTGATTGCCGGGAAGAACGGCTCCGGGAAGACGAGCATTCAAGAGGCCGCGCGCATGGCGCTGACCGGGGAGCCGTCGCGCGTCCGTCTCAAAAAGGATTACGCCGCCCTCGTCCGCGAGGGCGAAAAACGCGCCGCCATCGTGCTCACCGGCGTGGATGATCACGGGCAGGGATGGACGGCGCATATCGAACTGCCCTCCGGCAAGGGTCAGCCCGCGAACGATTCGGTATTGCCCTGGGTGCTGGACGCGCAACGGTTCGCCAGTATGAACGCCAACGAACGCCGGAAATTCCTGTTCGGCCTGATGGAGGTGCGCACCGATTTTGAATCGGTCAAACGGCGGCTGGACGAACGCGGATGCGATGCGGAAAAAATCGGCCTGGTCGCCCCCATGCTGCGCGCCGGGTTTGAATCGGCGAAAGAGGACGCGGCAAACCGCGCCCGTGACGCCAAGTCCACGTGGCGTGTCATCACAAACGAGAGCTGGGGAAAAGACAAGGCCGAAAAATGGACGCCGGGCGCTCCCCCGGAAGGCGCGGAGCGGGCGGGAAAGCTCGCGCAGAATGCCAGGGAGAAGCAGGCGGAAGCGGAGGCGGCGCTATCGGAAGCCCAACGCGAACTAGGCCGGGCAGAAGGGGCGATTGCGGAAAAAGCGCGGCGCGCCTTTGAGTCTGCCGACCTCAAACAGAAAGCCGGGTTACATGCGCGAATCGTAAACAAGCTCGCGCACGATGAGGAGAAATTGAGGAAATGGAAGGGTTTGAACTGTTGAAATAATAGTTGCTTTTTCTTGCGCATTCATGTACATTTTGTGCATGTCACGCAAGATGGTCAGTATTCAGGAAGCTGCGGAGTTTCTGGGGGTTGCGGCGCAAACGCTGCGACGCTGGGAGCACGAGGGCAAACTTGTTCCAGATGAACGAACGCCGGGCGGTCGTCGGCGTTACGATCTGGCGCGCTTGCGCCCCGATTTGTTTCACAAGGCTGAAACCGCAAATCGCAAGACCATCGCCTATGCCCGCGTTTCCAGTCACGATCAGAAAGACGACCTGGAACGGCAAAAACAGGTGCTGGAACTGTACTGCGCCCGTCAGGGCTGGACGTATGAGGTGGTTGCCGACCTGGGGTCGGGGATGAACACTCACAAGAAGGGCCTGAAGCGTTTGCTGGAAGCCGTTCTTGCCGGAAACATTGGGCGTCTGGTGCTGACGCACAAGGATCGCTTGCTGCGCTTTGGCGCGGAACTCGTGTTTGCCATTTGCGAAGCGAAACAGGTGGAAGTGGTGATATTGAACCAGGGCGAAGACACGAGTTTTGAAGAAGACCTCGCCAAAGACGTATTGGAG
>JAIRMN010000067.1 GCA_031258715.1 Zoogloeaceae bacterium | reverse complement strand
GTCATCCGGGATTGCGGCGAGGCGGGCGTCGGCGCTTGCGTCGTCATCACCGCCAGGATGGGGGAATTCGACGAGGCGGGCGCGGCGTTGCAGGAAAACCTCGTCGAACTTGCCCGGCGCTACGGCATGCGGCTCATCGGCCCCAACTGCATGGGACTCGTCAATGTCCATCATCGGCTTGCCCTGAGTTCCACCGCCACGCTCACGAGCCTTCCCGAGCTCAAAAGGGGCGGAGTGGGTTTGGTGAGCCAAAGCGGCGGCCTCCTGGGCGCGTTGCTGGTGCTCGCGCACGCGCATGGCGTGGGTTTCAGTTCCCTCGTCACGGTGGGCAACCAAGCGGATCTCGAACTGTGTGATTTTATGGAGTGGCTGGTCGAAGACCCTGCCACCACGACAATTTGTCTTTACGTTGAAGCCTTCAAGGATGTCGCGCGTTTTCGCGCCCTGGCTCTGAAAGCGCGCGAGAAAGGCAAGCCGGTGCTGGTCGTGAAGGCCGGGCGCACGACCGCCGGGCAGGCGCTGGCCCGTTCGCACACAGCCAGCCTTGCCGGAACCTACGAGGCGTTCGCCGCGCTGGCCGAGGCCACGGGCGTCCTGATCCTCGATGAACCGGGCAGCATGATCCTGGCCGCCGGGTTCTTCGACAAGAGCCATGCCCGCCTGCAATCCGGGAAAAGCGCCATTTCCGTGATCGGCAGCTCCGGCGGCGGCAGCGCCGTCATCGCCGACCGCCTGGCCCTGGCGGATATTCCCTTGAGCCAATGGCGGCAAGAAACCCAAAAGAAGCTGGAAGTGCACTATCTGCCCCGGCACATCCACAATCCCATTGATTTGGGAAACTACAAAAGCGCCAAGGGCCTCGATGCCTTTGCCGAAACCATCGACGCCATCGCAAAAGATCCGGAAACCGGCGTCGTGAGCTATCTTTTCACGCCCCAACCCATGATGCGGGAAACGGCAGAAGCGATCCTGGCCGCCTGGCTGCATGCCGAAAAGCCGTTCCTCGTCATTGCAGAGCTTGCCGATTACGTTCCGGAAGTCCGGTCGCTGCTCGTCGATGCCGGCATTCCGGTCGTCAGCCGCGTGGATGACGCCCTGAGGATATTTTCCGCCGTGAAACGCTGGCAGGGTCGATCGCATCAGGGCACAGCCGCGCCTAAGACAGCCGGACGGATTGCCCCCCGCCTTCCAGCCCTGCCCGCGGGTCAGTTGACCGAGCAGGAAACGAAGGCGCTCCTCGCCGCCTATGGCATCCGCGCCAACCGTGAAACCATCGCGGAAAATGTCGAGGCGGCGCTTTCGCTGGCGAAGGAATTTCGTTACCCCGTTGTCCTGAAAGGGATCAGCCGCGAGGCGATCCACAAGAGCGACCTGGGCCTCGTGCATCTTGGCATCAGGGATGAAGCGGCGCTGCGCCGCGCGTTCGCCGCGCTCACCGGGGAAGGCGCGCGGTTCCAGGAATTCGGCATCGTCGTGGCCGAGCAGATCGGCGCCGCCGGCCCCGTGACGGAAGTCGTCCTGGGCTGCCGCCACGATGCGGAATATGGCCCGCTGGTGCTCGTGGGATTCGGCGGCATCCACGTGGAATACATCCGGGATTTCGCCGTCGCTCCCGCGCCCCTGACGACTGTCGACGCCCAGGCCCTGGTGAAAAAACTGCGCCTCTATCCCCTGCTGGATGGCGCCCGCAACCGGCCCCGTGCCGACGTGGAGGCGCTCGTGGAGGCCCTCGTCAATCTTTCCTGGCTCGCGCACGACCTGGGGCCGCAACTTCTGGAACTCGATGTGAACCCCATCCTGGTCGGCCCCGCCGGAGAAGGCGCGATCGCCGTGGATGCCCGCGCCACGCTCTCTTTCCAAACACATTCGTCATCCTCACATCCATCAACGCAGCGAGACATCCCCGATGCATGACATCAAGATCAAACAGATCGGCAAGGTGAGTCTTTTCACCATCGATCGCCCCCAGAAACGCAACGCCTTCAATCAGGACGTGGTTGTCGCCCTGCAAGACGCCTTCCGGGCGTTCGACGTCTCCGAGCAGCGGGTCGCCGTGCTCACCGGCTCTGGCGACGAGGCGTTCAGCGCGGGCGGCGACCTGAATCAGTTTCCGGAATACTGGCGGTGCATGCCGGGCATCGGCGTCACCACCGAAAAACCCATCATTGCCGCCACGGCGGGCTGGGTCGTGGGTGGCGGACTCGTCCTCGCCATGCTCTGCGACCTGCTGGTGGCGGCGGAAAACAGTCGCTTCTATTATCCGGAAGCCCGTTTGGGCGTGACGGGCGGGGCCATCGCCGGGCTTGCCGCGCGGATTCCCCACAAGATCGCCATGGAGGTGATGCTTCTGGGACGAGAACTCGACGCCCGGCGCGCCTACGAGGTCGGCCTCGTCAACCAGGTCACGCCCGTCGGCAAGCAGGTAGAGACCGCCCTGGAAATCGCGGCGGAGCTTGCGGAGTCCTCGCCGCTCGTCCTCAAGACCCTGAAACGTTTTGTGAACCAGCACATCCTTCCGAAAGGCCCCTCGGAAATCCAGGGCGAAGTAGTGCGGCAGCTCTGGGAAGTAAACAGCACCGCCGACGCCAAGGAAGGTCTTGCCGCCAAAAGGGAAAAACGCGCGCCCAGGTTCACGGGGCAATGACGGCGGAAACACAGGAAATGACGAACCTTTCGGCTTTGCCTTCCTGGCCCCGGCTCCACGCGGACGACATCGCCCACGTCGTGCATCCCTATTCGGATCTCGCGGCGCATGAACAGCGCGGCCCCACGCTCATCGTGCGCGGCGAGGGATGCCATGTCCAGGACGACGCCGGCAAGCGTTACCTGGAAGGCATGAGCGGCCTGTGGTGCGCCGCGCTGGGCTTCTCGGAGCCGCGTCTCGTCGAGGCCGCCGTCCGGCAGTTGCGCACCCTGCCCTACTATCATCTGTTCAACCATCGTTCGCATCCGCATGGCATAGAACTTGCCGCGCGTCTCGCGGCGTTGGCGCCGGGAAAACTGAACCACGTACTCTTCGCCAACTCCGGTTCCGAGGCGAACGACGCCGCCGTCAAACTCGTCTGGTATTACAACAATGCCCTGGGACGGCCCGGAAAAAAGAAGATCATCTCTCGGAAAAACGCCTACCACGGCGTCACCGTGGCCGCCGGGAGCCTGACGGGCATCGACCGTATCCATGCCGATTTCGATCTGCCCATCGCCGGGGTGCTGCACGCGGATTGCCCGAGCTATCGCCATTTCCACGCGACCGGGGAAAGCGAGGAGGCATTCGCGCGCCGGCTGGCCGGCAATCTGGAAGCCCTGATTCTCGAAGAGGGCCCGGAGACCATCGCCGCCTTCATCGCCGAACCCGTGATGGGCGCGGGCGGCATCATCGTGCCGCCCACCGGATATTTCGCGGCGATCCAGTCCGTCCTGAAAAAGTACGATGTGCTCCTGATCGCCGACGAGGTGATTTGCGGCTTCGGACGCACCGGGCAATGCTTCGGCAGCGACACCTACGGTCTGCAACCGGATCTGATGAGCGTCGCCAAGGCGCTTTCAGGCGCCTACCAGCCCATCTCCGCCCTGATCATCTCGGAGACCATCCACGCCGCCCTGCAAGAAGAAAGTCGCAAGCTGGGCGCGTTCGCGCACGGTCTCACCTATGCCGCGCATCCCGTCGCGGCGGCGGTCGCCCTGGAAGCCCTGGACATTTACGAAGAGCGCGACATCTTCGCGCATGTCCGGCAAATCTCGCCCGAATTCCTCGGACGGCTCTCCGCCCTGGAGACGCACCCCCTGGTGGCGGAAGTGCGCGGCGTGGGTCTTCTGGCAGGCGTGGAGATCGCCACGGATCAGACGAAAACAGCCATCACTGCCGAAGCAGTGGCGCTGGGCGCCTGGATCCAGAACCGGGCCTGCGCGAACGGTCTCATTCTCCGGGCCATCGGCCCCGTACTCGCGCTTTGCCCGCCGCTCATCATCGAGACGGCCCATCTCGACGAGCTGTTCACGATCCTGCAACGCACGCTGGATGAGGCGCTCGTCCACGCGCGGGAAAACCGCTGGCTTTGAAAGGAACCCCCCAATGTCCAAAACCCACGAACCCCATCCCGGCCTTTCCGAACCGCCTTACGAGACGCTCGCCCTCTATATCGACGGCGAGTTTCTCTCCGGCGATGGCCGTCCTGCCACGGAAATCCTGAATCCCGCCACCGGCGAGCCGCTCGGGCGCTTGCCCCACGCCCGCCGCGCGGATCTGGAACGCGCGCTCGCCGCCGCCGAACGGGCGTTTCCCGCCTGGCGGCAGACCGCGCCCACCGAGCGCGCGCGCATCCTCTACCGCGCCGCCCAACTCACGCGCGAGCGCGCCCGCTCGATCGGCCGCAACATCACCCTGGATCAAGGCAAACCCCTGGCGGAAGCCGTGGAAGAAGTCGCAGGCTGCGCCGATCATGCCGAATGGCATGCCGAGGAAGGCCGGCGCATCTATGGGCGGGTGATTCCGCCGCGCCGCCCCGGCGTGCGCCAGGTCGTCCTTTACGAGCCGGTCGGCGTCTGCGCGGCGTTTACGCCCTGGAATTTCCCGTTCAACCAGGCGATCCGAAAGATCGCCGCCGCCTTGGGGGCGGGATGCACGCTGATCCTCAAAGGGCCGGAAGAAAGCCCCAGCGCCGTGGTGGCGCTGGCGCGCATCTTCCATGACGCGGGATTGCCGCCCGGCGTGCTCAACATTGTCTGGGGCGTTCCTGGCGAAGTGGCGGAATTCCTGATCGCCTCGCCCGCCGTGCGCAAGATTTCCCTGACCGGATCGGTCCCGGTCGGGCGCACACTCGCCGCCCAGGCAGGCGCGGCGCTGAAACGCATCAGCCTGGAACTGGGCGGCCACGCCCCGGCCATCGTCTTCCCCGATGCGGAAGTGGAACGCGCCGCCGAGTTCCTCGCCCGGTTCAAACTGCGCAATGCCGGCCAGATTTGCATCGCGCCGTCGCGTTTCTACGTCCATGAAAGCGTCTACGAGCGTTTCCTGGCGCGCTTCCTGGCGGTCGTCCAGTCCCTCCGGATCGGCAACGGCCTGGACGCGGGAACGCAGATGGGCCCGCTCCACAGCGCCCGGCGACGTGACGCCGTGGCCGCTCTGGTCGAGGACGCCATCGCGCGCGGCGCAAGGCTCGAAGCGGGCGGACAGGCGCTGCCCGGCCCCGGCCATTTCTACGCGCCCACGGTTCTCACCGACGTACCGGAGACGGCCCGCATCCTGCACGAGGAGCCGTTCGGCCCGGTCGCGCCCATCCTGCGCTTTTGTGACACGGAAGATGTCATCGCCCGCGCCAACGCACTGCCCTACGGCCTGGCTGCCTATGTGTTCACCACGGCGCTGGAGACTTCCACCCGGCTTTCCGATGCGCTGGAAGCCGGGATGGTGTTCATCAACCAGGTGAGCGTCCTCGCCGAGACCCCCTTTGGCGGCATCAAGGAAAGCGGCGTGGGGAGTGAAGGCGGCAGCGAGACTTTCGCCGCCTACCTGAACACCAAGTTCATTTTCCAGGCATGACCCGGAAAAACCGGGGGTCTTTTGATTTTCATTCGCCCACAAGAGGGTGTTTTCAAAATTGATAAAAATAGGGAAATCATTGTGATGTCGGGGCGGCTCTCTGGGATGGATGGGGCGGTGATGCACAGGGCGATGTCCCGTTATTCCCAGGCAGTGCAGGCCCCTGTGCCTGCCCTGCCTGGGAATGCCTGATCGCCAATTTTGGTATGTTGAGAACACCCTCTGAGGGACGCTTCGCGCCCTTTGCATGCAAACACACCCCATGACGCAGTCTATGCACACCCCTGTCCTGTCGGGACGACGCAAAACCGCCCGCCCCGGTAAAACCGGGGCGGGCGGAAGAAGCACAAAGCCGGGGATCGGGATCAGAACTCGATCTTGAGCTTCACGCTGCCGGTGACGCCGTCGCGCTTGCCGGTGTAGCCTTGCGCGCCGACTTCGACAGTGGCGTATTTGCCCGCCTTCACGCTCACGCCCAGCTCGCCGATGCCGGTGCCGCCCTTGAGTTCGGGCGCCTCGATCTCATGACCATAAGCCGTGGCCTTCGCTTCGCCGTCGAACTCATGCTCGTAAGCCAGGCCGACAAAGGGGCTGACACGGTCGGTGGCCTGCCAGTCGAGCCGCGCGCCGATGCGCAGGCGTTGGGAGTC
>JAIRMN010000052.1 GCA_031258715.1 Zoogloeaceae bacterium | reverse complement strand
ACCGCAGACTCAACCGCGACTATGAAATCAATCCCCGTCAATCCGAGGCCATGATCAAGCTCGCTATGCTTCATCTGCTGCTCAAACGCATCCCATGACATTTTTTTAAGACAGCTTCTGACAACAAAGGCCGAAGGCCGCTCTGTCATCTGTCTCCTGTCTCCTGAAAAAGAGTTCCAGATCATTGGCGTCCTGGTCGCGGCTGTAGCAATAGTGCGTTGTGACCTGTCGCACGATGTGGATGCCCAGGCCGCCGATGGGACGTTCGCCGATGCTTGCCGTGAGGTTGGGGCGCGGCGTTTCGGCGAGCGGGTTGTAGGGGCGTCCCCAGTCGCGCACGCCGACGCGCAGGAACGCCGCGCCGTCGAAGTCGACCGGGCGGCAGTGGATCATCGCCTTTCCCGCGCCTTTCGTCGCGTAGGCGTGATGGAAGATGTTCATCAGCAGTTCTTCCACCGCTGTCTCGATTTTGCAAAGGAGGCTGGCGAATTCGGCGGGCACTTCCCGCTCCAGGAAGGCGTGGATCGTGGAAAGATGCGCGGGCGTGGCCGGCAGGAGGATCATGTGCCGTCCGGCGTATTCCGTGACCCCGCCGTCCGCCGCGCTCGCGCCGGGGAGGAGGCTATCCGTAGCCATACATCAATCCCTGGCTGATCTTCAGCCAGCCGTCCAGGGTCACGAACAAGAGGAGCTTGAAGGGCAGGGAAATGGTCATCGGGGAAACCATCATCATCCCCATCGCGAGGAGAATGTTGGAAATGATGAGGTCGATGATGACAAACGGCAGGTAGAGGAGGAAGCCGATGCGAAAGGCTTCGGTCAGTTCGGTGAGCACGAAGGCGGGCAAGAGGAGGAGCGGCCCGTTTTCTTCCAGGATGGCGTGGTAGCGTTCCGGCCAGATGCGCTGGGCGGAGTGCTTCAGGGCGGCGAGCGTCTGCGCGTCGGTGTTCTTTTCCAGGAAGGCGCGCAGGGGCGGGGAGGCTGTCTCCAGCAGCGGGCCGAGTTTGGCCGGATCGGCGACCGATTGCTCGACATTGCCGCTCTGCTCGATCAATTCCCAGGTCTCCAGCCCGACCGGGGCCATGATGAAAACGGTAAGCACCATCGCCAGCCCGTTCAGCACCATGGTCGGCGGCACCTGCTGTACGCCCAGGGCGTTGCGCATCAGGGAAAACACCACGACGATCTTCACGTAGGAAGTCACCATCATCAACATGAACGGCAAGAGCGCCAGGACGGAAAGCAGGATGATGAGGTTGACGGGGCTGAGGTTCGTCATGACGTTGGCGGTTTTCGGATGAGCCGGGTGATCTGGACGCCCAGGGTTCCCCCCAGGTCGACGAGCCTTCCCGCCGCCAGTGGCTGACCGTGCAGCGTGACGGTCACGGCGGACAGCGGGTCGACGCCCAGGGTAAAGGTTTTGCCGGGCGAGAGCGCCTCGATCTCGGCGAGCGGCAGGAGTTTCTTTTCCAGTTCAAAACGAATCGGCACTTCCAGCGCGGCGAGCGCGGCCTGGCTTTCGGGCGGATTTTCGGGAGCGTCCATGCGCGCCTCCTTGTTGCGATAAAAATCGGTGACGACGGCGCGTCCGTCGGAAACGTCGAGGCAAAATCCGCTCTCGTCCGCGCAATCGCCCAGGATCAGCTTCAAATGCCCGTCTTGCGCGGGATATTCCGGTGGAATCAGGATGTCGGCGATGGCGAGATTTTCGAGAAGTTCGAGCGGCGCTTGCATGGCTGCCGCTTGCAGGGTGGCGGGCAAGCGCCAGCGGGCGCGATCCGGGTGTGTCCGGGTTTCTGGAAAGGCGTCGAGCACCCGCCCGGCGAGCCAGTCCGCGCCCGCTTCGGAAGCCGCCCGCAAGCGCAGGGGAACATGCCGCGCCCCGCCCTTTTCCTGCGCCGGATTTTCCCGCGTCAATTTCAGGGTGAAGGCAAGCGGGGGAAAATGATCGTCGAAAGCGCCTTCCTCACCCACGGGGATCGCCTGGATCGGCACATCCAGGAGGTTTTCAAGATGCGTAAGGAAGGGGTGCAGGAAATAGAGCAGGGCCGCCCGGCGGAAATCTTCCGGCAGATGACGCGCGTTCATTTCGGCAAACGCTTCGTTGACCGTTGCGAGAAAATCCAGATCGAGACATTCCAGCCGCCACGAAAAGCCGCCCGCTTCGAGATCGAGCCAGGCCGCCGCTTGTCCGCCCTCTGCCGCCGGGTCGAAGTGAAAGAAGAGCGCCTCTCCGCCCGCGAGCGCCGCCCGCGAACCCAGGACATCGCAAAGACGCGCCATGCCCGGCGTCAGGGCGAAAGGGCGATAGGGCGCAGCCGGACGCGCCATCGTGGTCATCGCGCCGCGCCCTCATCCGGGGCGCCGGGCGCATAGGCTTGATACCCCTGTGAACGCCGGTCGCGCTCGCCATCTTCCGCGCCGCTTCTATCGGTCACGATAAGGCGGACTTCCTGCTTTTCCCGCGCGTCCAGCGCCGCTTTCAGTTCCGTCTGCGCGGCGACCAGGGTCTGGAAGGCGTCGCTTCTGCCGGTGGCGAGCGTGACGCGCAAAAGACCGTCCGCGCCGCGCGCCAGGCGGATTTCGGTATCGGGCAGGAGGGAATCCCGCACCATCAGGCGGACTTCCCGGTTCGCCTGGTCTCCAGACGGATCGGAAACCAATATCTGCGCGACCAGACGCTCGACCATCTCCGCCGTCCTGGGTGCGTCGACCGGAGCCGTCTGCGCACTTTGCGCCGGACTTTTGGCGGGAGCGCCCAGGCGTTCGTCAAAGAGCTTGCTCATCAGGGAAGAAAGGCTCTCCTCCTCCTTGTTTTCCTGCCTGTCTTCTCCCGAACCGGCTTCGCGCTCTTTTCCATAGAGATAGTCGAATTCCCGCCGGGCCGCTTCTTCCGCGACGCCCGGCCCGTCCCTTGCCGTTGCCGCGCTTTCCTTGGGTGAAGTAAACCCCGTGTCTTTGATGGTGGTGTTCATGGAGGCTCCTGAAGTCTTCCTGTCTTCCGGGGGAGACCGTCTTTTCCAAAGGTTTGAGAGGGAAAAGCGCCGATGCCGTTCCATGAAGCATGTTTCATTCCAAAGCGCGCCGCGCCTCTCGTGGAACCCCTTCGCGGAACCGCCATCTGGCGGCGCGTCTGAAGGGCGCGACGATCATGCGCCGCGCTCACGCAAGGCCGCGGACGCCAACCCTTCCTTGCGAGATTGCCAACAATATTGGCAGCCGATGGTGCCTTCGTCCGGCTTACGGGTCAGGGATGACGATGCTTCAAAGAATGAAGGGCGGGACAGCGTGCTTGAAAGTGCGGTTTGGGGCAGGTATCAAGGAATCGTCCACAGGCTAGGCATACTTGCCCGACTGTAAGGCGGCTCATCCAAGCAAAGGCGCGTTTTTGACGGCCACGATTCAAGCGCCGCGCACCGTCACATGTGGCTCCAGATTCACGCCCAGGGCGCGGCAGACGCGCAAGATGGTATCGAAGCGCGGTTTCGCGCCGGGTTTCAGGGCGTTGTACAGATTCTCCCGACCAAGCCCGGCCTCTTTCGCCAGTTGCGCCATGCCGCGAGCGCGGGCCACATGGCCGAATGCCCGGACAATCTCGTCGGAATCACCGTCCGCAAAGACCTGCCGGAGATATTCGGCCACGGCCTCCTCGCTGGCAAGCTCGGAAGCCATGTCAAACGGTATGGTTTTGATGGTCATGATTCAAATCTCCTTGGACAATTCGATGGCGCGGCGGATGTCCGCCTTCTGGCTGGATTTATCGCCGCCCACGAGAAAGAACAACACCACGCGGGAACGAAGCGTGAAATACAGCCTATAGCCCGCGCCCACATCGATCCGCATTTCAAAAACGCCCGCGCGGATCGCCTTTACATCACCGAGGTTCCCTGCTTGCGCACGTTCCATGCGGCGGCGGATAGCGGTAGCCGCCTTCAGGTCGGTAAGCGAAGATCGCCAGGACGCGAAAGTCTCTGTTTGCTGGATGATGTATTCCCCATCTCATTGTATCGAATTCGATACAAAAATCAAGACTGATGTCTTGACGGCCCGCTATCGGGCAGGAAGGCCCGCCCGCCTCAAGGAACATCGCCCGCGTTCGCGGCGAGCGTCGCCCGCAGGTTGGCGGCTTTTTTCCGCAAGGCCGCCTGTGCCGCGCTATCGTTCTTTCCTGTTTGCGCGATGGCCTCCAGCAGCGTCCTTGCGGCTTCGGCGTGTTTCAATTCCAAGTGGCACAAGGCAACGCGATAAAAAGGTTCCGGGTCATCGAGGGCGCCGCACAGACCCGCCATGCCATAGGCGTCGATGGCTTTTTCCAGATTCCCCGCGCCTTGCAGACTACCGCCCAGTCCCATCCAGAAACGGCAGTCACTGTGGTCATGAAGGCAAAGGCGGGTAAATACCGCGACCGCGTCGAGAAACTCGCCCGCGGCAAACAGGCGACGCCCCAAGGCATGAAGGGCGTCCAGACGCTCCCTTTTTATGACGCAAGCCTCATTCTCCCCGCCAAGCGCGAGCATCGCGGCAATCTCGCGCAACTCCGGGCTGGCGGAGTCAGATTCGCGGGCGGCGGACATGGGAAACGTGACGGCGCTTGACGCGATTCACGCGACGATGACGCGAACGAACGGCAAGGCGCGGCGGAAACGGCACCGCGCATGACACAATAATATCGGGGGGGGGGGGGGGGGGGGG
>JAIRMN010000018.1 GCA_031258715.1 Zoogloeaceae bacterium | reverse complement strand
CGACCCACACCGCGCACAGGGCGATCGACAAAATATTCGACAGGCCGCGCTTCCTGTTCTTCGTCCTGCGACGCGGGTCGGGAATTTATTTGAGATACGGCTCTGGCGACAGCAACATGGGTATCCTTCTCCTTGGAAAAATTCCGGCCATACGCATAAACCTGCCAGAAAATGAAACCATAGTGCGATTGCCCCGCTTTGCCCCCTGTCTCCTGATGCCTGACGCCTGATTCCTGTCGTAATGGATTCCGCGTGTTTTTTGCCAGGATATGCGGAATCCGTTAATATGAAGGCATGGAAAAGGAACGTGCGCGCTATGGCCTGAAGGCGATCCATGGCAAGCTAGGCGCAGTCGCGTAAATCCGTGTGTATCCTGTTCCGGTTGTTGGAGCCTCACCCCGAATCGCCGGAAGAAATCCAGGGCGCTTCATGACCCGGTTGCCGACGGGTAAACTTCACCAGACGCGGGCATCGACCCAACGATAACCGATGTTTCCCGACTTCCGATGTTTGCCAATTCGCGCCCGGTCGCCAGTACGCAGAACGCGCCGCATCCCGATTTGCGGGCGGCGCTGGCGCGGCATCAGTCCAGCCTCTTTCAAAAGCCGGTCGCGGTCAGTAGCCATGCAGCGTTTTTGCGGGCGCTGGCGCACTGGCGGGCTTTCATGCCGGACGCGCCGCTGGTGCTGGATGCCGGTTGCGGCGTGGGCTGGAGCACGGTGTTTTTGGCGCGCAAGTATCCGGAATGCTTCGTGTTGGGCGTCGATCAATCCGCGCATCGGCTAAAACGCGACAAAAGCCGACTTTGGGCCGTGCCGGAAAACCTGGCTTTTTTTCGCGCCGATCTGGCGGATTTCTGGCGGGAGCTGGACGAGGCCGGGATTCGGCTCCAGCGACATTATCTGCTCTATCCCAATCCCTGGCCCAAGCTCGTGCACCTGCGGCGACGCTGGTATGCGCATCCGATTTTCCCGGCGCTCTTGCGCCTGGGCGGTCTGCTGACATGCCGCAGCAACTGGGAAATCTATATCGAGGAACTGTCGCGCTGCCTGCGCTGGTCAGGATACGCGCCGGTGATCGAAAGACACAGGCCGAAAGCCTCGTCGATTGCCACGCCCTTCGAACGCAAATACCATACCTCCGGCCAGACCCTGTGGTCGCTTTGCTGCGATCTCGATCAGGGAGGCGATGGCGCATGAGGGCGTAAAAAAACGGCGCTCGAAAAAGATGCCGTTTTTTGAGCGCGCGAACGCTTCAGGCGGCGGGAAGCGCCTTGATTTGCGCGGACAGGCGACGCTTGTGGCGGGCGGCCTTGTTTTTGTGGATGATTTTCTTGTTGGCAATGCGGTCGATGACCGACATGGACTGGGAAAACACGTTCCGGGCAGCGGCTTTGTCGCCGCTCGCGACAGCCTGGCGCACACGCTTGATGGCGGTGCGCAGGGTGGAACGCAAACTGATGTTGTGGGCGCGCTGCTTGACCGTCTGACGGACGCGCTTTCTGGCTTGTGCGCTATTGGCCATGAAAAAATCCTGAATGTCTGGGAAAGGCAGCGATTCTATCGACTTCGCGCGCGAACCGCAAGCAAAGATTGCGCGTTGGGCGCAATTCAAACGGATGTGGCGTTTCGTTCCATGAATCGGCGCAACCCTACACCCTGCTTCCTGCCTCGTCATTCTCCGGACAGCAGGGCGGCGGGAGCAGAAAACGGCGCGAGTTACGAATCCGGTTTGCCGCGTCGCTGCGCTTCGGAGAATGACGGAACGGGGTTCTCTGGTACCTGATGCCCGGTGCCCGCTATAATGTCGCGCGTCATCCACGGTCTGGAGCTTTCTTCTCATGCGATTCCTGTTGTGGCGTTGCGCGTTCTGTCTTGTCGCGTTTCTGCCTTTTGCCCTTCCTGCCGCGCCCGCGCCGTATTATCTGTGGATGAACCTGATCGACGGGAGCCGCGTATGTTCCCAATTGTCCTTGGGACAAGGGTGGAAAAAAATGGGTGGGCCGTACAAGGATGCCCGTTGCCAGAAACCCGTGTGACCGGCCTTCAGGCGTTTTCCCTGGGCACGCGTTCCGCTACGGCGCAGAACAGTTCATAGCTGATGGTGTTCGCGGCAGCGGCTACCGCGTCCGCGTCGACCGCGCCGCCCTCGCCCTCGCCCCAAAGGGTGACGGGACTGCCGACGCGCGCGTCCTCGACAGGGGAGAGGTCGCAGGCGAGCATGTCCATGCTGACCCGTCCCAGCGTTCGCGTCAAAACGCCCGCCACGGCAATGGGAGCGCCGGTAGAGGCGTGGCGCGGGTAGCCGTCCGCATAACCACAGGCCACCACGCCGACGCGCATGGGCTTTTCCGCCTGGAACACGCCGCCATAGCCCACGCGATCCCCGGCGGCAAGGGTCTGGATGCCGATCAGACGGCTTTCCAGCGTCATTACCGGGCGCAGTCCAAGTTGCGCCGCCGTCGTGTCCGCGAAGGGACTGCCGCCGTAAAGCAGGATGCCGGGACGCGCCCAGTCGTCCTTGCCGCCCCGGCTTTCCGGGTAACGGATCAGGGCGGCGGAATTGGCAAGGCTGATCGGTAGGCCGAGGTCAGCGGCGAATGACCCGAAGCACCGCAATTGCGCGCCAATGCCCGCGGGCGCGTCCGCCTCGGCGAAATGGCTCATCAGCGTCAGATGGCGGATGCCCAGCGTTTCCAGTCGTTGCCGCGCCGCGCCCGCCTCTTCCGGGCTAAACCCCAGGCGGTTCATGCCGGTGTTCAGCTTGAGATAGGCGCGGGCGGGACGTTCGCTTGCCGCCGCCAACATTTCCAGTTGCGCCGGCGCATGGATGACGGGCGTCAGGTCAAAACGCGCCAGCGCCGCGATTTCCTGTGGCGCAAAAAAGCCCTCGAGCAGCAGGATTGGCTGTCGATGTCCGCGCTCGCGCAGCGCGACGGCGTTTTCCGTCTCCAGAAGCGCGAAGCCGTCCGCCAAATCGTCCAGCGCGCGCGCGGCCTGGAACTGCCCGTGCCCATAGGCGTTGGCCTTGATCACCGCCCAAAGGTTCGCCGCGCCCGCCCATTGCCGCGCCCGCGTGAAATTGTGGCGCAGGGCGGCAGAATCCACCCGCATCCGTATGGGGCGGGAAACGTTGGAAACGGCGGTCGGCATGGCAATCTTCCTTTGATACGGTTGTCACGAACAAAGCGAATTTTACGGCCTGGATTTACAATCGTCGCTTCTTATCCTGCCGCAAAAATATCATGGACGACATCAAAGCTTACATGGAAACGCTGGGACGCGCCGCGCGCGCGGCCTCAAGGGAACTGGCGCGCGCGGGCACGGCGCAAAAGAACGCCACACTGGAGGCCATCGCCGACGCCATCTTGCGCGAAAAGACGGCCTTATGCGCCGCCAACGCCGAAGACCTTGCCGCCGCGCGCGCAAACGGCCTGGAAGCCGCCTTGCTGGACAGGCTGACCCTGAGCGAAAAGGGTGTCGACAGCATGGCCGCCGGGGTGCGCCAAGTGGCGGCGCTGGCGGATCCCGTCGGCGAAATGACCGATCTGCGCTACCGTCCCTCCGGCATTCAGGTCGGACGAATGCGGGCGCCGCTGGGCGTGATCGGCATCATCTACGAAGCGCGTCCCAACGTGACCGCCGACGCTGCCGCCCTCTGCCTGAAATCCGGCAACGCCGCCATCCTGCGCGGCGGTTCGGAAGCGATTCGAACCAACCACGCCATTGCCGCGATCATCCGCGAGAGCGTGGCGGCGGCGAATCTTCCGTCCGCCGCCGTCCAGATGGTCGAAACCACCGACCGCGCCGCCGTGGGCGAACTGATTACCCTGCGCGAATTCGTGGATATCATCGTGCCGCGCGGCGGCAAGGGCTTGATCGCCCGCCTGCTCACGGAAGCCAGGGTGCCGATGATCCAGCATCTGGACGGCAACTGCCACGTCTATCTGGAAGCCAGCGCCGACATGGAAAAAGCGCTGGCGATTGTGGAAAACGCCAAGACCCAGCGTTACGGCACCTGCAACACAGCCGAATCGCTCCTGATCGACGCCGCCGCCGCCCTGCGCCTGCTGCCGCCCGTCGCCGCCCTGCTGGAGGCAAAGGGCGTGGAAATCCGGGGTTGTCCGCAGACGCGCGCCCTGTTCCCCGCCGCCCACGCCGCCAGCGAGGACGATTACGCCCGCGAATACCTGGCGCCCATCATTTCCGTCAAGGTGGTCGAAGGCATGGACGAGGCCATCGCCCACATCAACCGTTATTCCTCGCACCATACCGACGCCATCGTCACGGAAAACCACGGCTTTGCCATGCGTTTCCTGCGCGAGGTGGATTCCAGTTCAGTGATGATCAACGCTTCCACCCGCTTCGCGGATGGCTTCGAATACGGCCTGGGCGCGGAAATCGGCATCTCCACCGACAAAATCCATGCCCGTGGCCCGGTCGGACTGGAAGGCCTGACCTGCCAGAAATGGGTGGTATTCGGCAACGGACAGGTCAGAGGGTGATCGGGCGTCAGGTATCGGGCGTCAGGAATCAGAGAACCCCCGCTCCGTCATTCTCCGGAGCGCATCGACGCGGCAAGATACCTGATTCCTGATACCTCTTCTCCTCAGACCACTCTTTCCTTCACGTAGCGGCCTGGCGCGGGTTCGATGGGGGGGTAGGCGGCGTTGCCGAAGGTTTTGGGCGCGGCCTTTTCGCCTTCGCCGCGCGCGGCAATCCATGCCGCCCAGTCACTCCACCAGCTTCCCTTGTGTTCCTCGGCGGTATCCAGCCATTCCTTGGCGTCCACCATGAGATTGGCGTTCGTCCAGTAACTGCGCTTGTTCTTGGCGGCGGGATTGATGACGCCCGCGATATGGCCGGACGCGCCGAGCACAAAGCGTTTTTCCCCGCTGAGCAGCCGGGTGCTCTGGTAGGCGGTATGCCAGGGCACGATGTGATCCTCGCGCGAGGCCAGAAGATAGACCGGCATGTCCAGCTTGCCCAGATCGACGCGAACGCCGCACATTTCCAGTTTGCCGGGAATGCGCAGATAGTTGTTGAAATACATGTTGCGCATGTACCAGCAGGCAAAGGGGCCGGGCAGGTTGGTGGAATCGGCGTTCCAGTAAAGGATGTCGAAGGGCGCGGGCGTTTGTCCCTTCAGGTAGTTGCTGGTGACGTAATTCCAGATCAGGTCATTGGGACGCAGCATGTTGAAGGTGTTTTGCAGTTCCATCGCGCCCAGGAGTCCGCCCTTGCCGATGGTGGTTTCCTTGGTGGCGAGAAATTGCTCGTCGATGAAGAGCTTGATGTCGCCGGTATCGGAAAAGTCCAACATGGTGGTGAGCAACGTCAGCGTGGCCGCCGGTTTCTCGCCGCGTCCAGCCAGCACCGCCAACGCTGAGGCCAGCATGGTGCCGCCCACGCAAAAACCGAGCGTGTCCAGATGTTTTTGCCGGGTGACGTTCTGTACCACGCGAATCGCGGTGAGCGGGCCTTGTTCAAGAAAATCGTTCCAGCCCAGGTGCCCGTGTTCCCGTCCGGGATTCCGCCAGGAGACGAGAAACACTGTATGCCCCTGTTCCAGCACATAGCGCACCCAGGAATTTTCCGGCTGCAAATCCAGGATGTAATACTTGTTGATGCAGGGCGGCACAATCAGCAGGGGACGCCGGGCGACCTTTTCGGTGAGCGGCGCGTACTGGATCAACTGGATCAGCTCGTTTTCAAAAATGACCTGGCCTTCGGTAAGCGCCAGGTTCCTGCCCACCTCGAACACCGATTCGTCGCTCATGGTAATGCGGCCACGGGTCAGGTCGGCAATCATGTTGTTGATGCCGTCGGTGATGCTCTTGCCGCGCGTATCCAGCGCCGTGCGCACGAATTCGGGATTGGTGGCGGCAAAATTGGCGGGCGACAGCGCGTCGACATATTGACGGGCGGAAAAACGCAATTTTTCCTTGGCGCGCTCGTCCTCCACCGGCAGCTTTTCCACAGCGTCCATCACATACCGCGAATTGAGCAGGTAGTTTTGCCGGATGAAGTCGAACATCAGGTTGGAAGACCAGTCCGCCGAGGAAAAGCGTCGGTCGCCCGCTTCCGGCGCAACCTGGAACTCCGCCGTCTTGCCCATGCTTTTCGCCAGCATGGATTCCCAGAGCTTGGCGCGGTCAGCCAGCAACGCTTCGTGCAAGCCCTTCAATTCCTCCATGACTTCCCTGGAATAGCGCATGGAAGGCGGAATGATCTGGGCGAGATCGGGCATCTGGGGAAGCTGCGGCATCTGCGGGAACGGCCCATCCTGCTGTTGTTGAAAGAAGGTGGAAAACCCCTGGGCGATGGCCTGGCCTGCCTGGAAAAACGGTTGGAACAACGCATCGTTGCCGTTGCCGGAGTCTTGTGCGTCTTGGGACATGTGGGTCTCCTGTGCGAAGAACTTGAAACTGCGGGGGAAAAACTCCGTCCATTTTCCACGCCACGCCCCAGGTTGTCAACGCGTATATTCCAAAGGCATTATCCGTCCGTTTCCAGCGTCCTGGCGGCGCGCTGGTTTTCCACTTCCACGAACTGTTTTTCATAGAGCCGGGCGTAATGTCCGCCCCGTGCCAGCAGTTCGGCGTGGGTGCCGCGTTCGACGATGTGCCCCTTGTCCATGACCAGGATCAGATCGGCACGTTCGATGGTGGAAAGGCGATGGGCAATCACCAGCGCGGTGCGTCCGGACATCGCCTTTTCCAGCGCCGCCTGGATGTGCCGTTCGGATTCGCTGTCCAGCGCCGAAGTCGCTTCATCGAGAATCAGCACCGGCGCGTTCTTCAGGAGGGCACGGGCAATCGCTAGGCGTTGCCGCTGGCCGCCGGAAAGCGTGATGCCGTTTTCGCCCACCACCGTCTCGAATTCTTCCGGCAGGCGCTCGATGAATTCCAGCGCGAAGGCGTCGGCGGCGGCCTGCCGGATCTCGGCTTCCGGTTTTTGCGCCAGATCGCCGTAGGCAATGTTGTTTTTTACCGTATCGTTGAAGAGCGTGACCTGTTGCGTGACCAGCGCGATATGCTGGCGCAGGTTGTGGAGACGGTACGTTTCCACCGCCACGCCATCGAGCAGGATTGCTCCGGTGTCGTGGACATAGAAGCGCGGAATCAGGTTGGCGAGCGTCGATTTGCCGCTGCCGGAACGTCCCACCAGCGCCACCAGTTGTCCCGGCGCGATGGAAAAGTCGATGTCTTCCAGCGCGGGCGTATCGCGACCAGGATAGGTGAAGGAAAGTCCCCGCACTTCCAGGCGTCCCGTAATCCGCTCGGATTCCAGGGTTCCCTGGTCGTTTTCCGGCGTGGCGTCGAGCTGTTCGAAAATGTTTTCCGCACCGGCAATGCCGCGTTGGATGGTGGCGCTGACTTCGGAAAGCTGGCGCATGGGCTTGGGCAACAGTCCCACCGCCGTAATGTAGGCCACCAGCTCGCCCGCCGAAGCCTCGCCGCGCATGAAGAGCACCAGGAACATCACGGCCGAAATGGCGCTATAAACGGTGAATTGCAAAAGCGGCGTATAGATGGCGCTGGTGCGCGTCATGCGCAATTGGCGCTGGCTGTTGGTCAGGCTGGCGGCAAGAAAACGCGCCTTTTCATAGCGTTCGCCGCCAAAGCTCCGCACCACGCGATGCCCCTGTATGGTCTCGGAAGCGACATGCGTCAGATCGCCCATCGCTGCCTGTATCCTGTGGCTCTGTTTCCTGAACTTGCGGCTGGCGACCATCACCATCGAGGTAATCAGCGGCAAAATGGCGAACATCACCAGCGTGAGCTTCCAGTTCATCCAGAGGAGATAGGCGAGCAGGAAAACCACTGTCATGCCTTCGCGGATGATCACCTTGATGGCGTCGGTCGCCGCGCCCGTCACCATTGTGACGTTGTAGGTGATGCGCGAAATCAGATGCCCGGAATTGTGCTGGTCGAAATAGGCGTTGGGCAAGGCCAGGAGACTGCCGAACAGGGCGACGCGCAGATCATGGACCAGTCCCAGGGAAACCTTTGCCAGGAAGAAATTGCCCAGAAACGCGCCCAGTCCTTGCCAGACGGCGATCAGCACGATGAGAAACGGCACGGCGTACATCAACTGCAAGTCCCGCAACCAGGGCCACGGCGCGTCCGGAAACGGCGTGGCGCCAGGATGCGCCAAGCCATCGACGAAGTACTTGAGAATGCCTGCCAGCATGGGCTGCGTCGAGGCAAAGGCAAGAAAGCCCAGGATGCTCACGGCAAACATGAGCCAATAGGGACGCACATGGGCCAGCAGGCGCAGGTAGATTTTCAGGCCGGAAGTCATGGGCGACAGCCTTCAGGAAGACGGGAGAAAGCGCGGTTCGCGGCAAAGGATCTTGCCGTCCCATCTGAGCGCCTCGCCCGTGGTTTCCGACCAGTCGGCGAGCACGTGCCGTTCGACGCGGACACCATCGACGAGATGTTCATGGCAGGCGGGCTTGTGCGTGTGACCGTGAATCAGCGTGGCATAGTCGCGCCGGCGCAGGAAATCCGCGACGGCGAGCGGGTTCGCGTCCATCAGCGCGGCGGGTTTGGCGTTCTTGGCGGCCTCGCTTTGCGCGCGCAGCCCTTCGGCAATCGCGCGGCGCTCGGCAAGCGATTTATGCAGGAAGCCGGCCTGCCAGCCGGGGGCGCGGGTCTGGGCGCGAAAAGCCAGGTATTCGGCGTCGTCGGCGCAGAGCAGGTCGCCATGCGAGAGAACGAACCGCCGTCCGGACGCGGAGAGTTCGCAAGGGTCGGGCAGCAGGGTCACGCCCGCGCGGGCGGCAAACTGCGCGCCGAGGAGAAAATCGCGGTTGCCATGCAGCAAAAAAACCGCCAACCCTTGTTGCCGCGCCCGATCCAGCGCGGCGATGATTTCCTGATGGAAGGGATCGTCGTCATCGTCGCCCACCCAGGCATCGAACAGATCGCCCAGGATGTACAGCCGGTTGCCCGCCCACGCGATGTCGACGAGCAACTGCCGAAAGATGCGCGCCGTGCCGGGCGTACGCGCGGACAAGTGGAGGTCGGAGACGAAGAAATAAAACACTTAGTCGGGAACGACTTCAGCTTTTTCGATCCACACGTCCTCGACCGGCACGTCCTGGTGCCCCCCCTTGCTGGCGGTCCTGACGGCCTTGATCCTGTCGACGACTTCTAGTCCTTCGGCCACTCCGCCAAAGACGCAGTAGCCCCAGCCGTTGCCGGAAGGCGTCCTGAAGTCGAGAAAATCGTTATCGACCACGTTGATGAAAAACTGCGCGCTGGCGGAATGCGGGTCGCTGGTGCGCGCCATGCTGACGCTGCCGCGTTTGTTTTTCAGCCCGTTATGGGCTTCGTTTTCGATGGGGCCGCGCGTTTTCTTCTGCTTCATGCCCGGCTCGAAACCGCCGCCCTGGATCATGAAGCCGGGAATGACACGATGGAAAATCGTATTGTCGTAATGCCCGTCTTCGACATACCGGATGAAATTCCTGACGGTGACGGGCGCTTTTCCGACGTCCAGCCGCAGCAGGATGACACCGTGATTGGTGGAGAGTTTGATCATGGGAGCGGCTCACTTTTCGGGAGGGAGGGTGACGGACAAAATGATGACCGGTTCGATCGGCACGTCCTGGTGCGGGCCGGAACGTCCGGTCGCCACGCCGGCGATTTTATCGACCACGTCCATGCCTTCGATGACCTTGCCGAATACCGCGTAACCCCAGCCGTCGAAGGAAGGGTAATCCAGGCTCCGGTTTTCCACGAGATTGATGAAAAACTGGGCGGTGGCGGAATGCGGCGCGCCGGTGCGCGCCATGCTGATGGCCCCGCGCGCGTTCTTGAGGCCGTTCTTGGCCTCGTTATCGATGGGCGCGCGCGTCTTCTTCTGGGTCATGTTGGGTTCAAAGCCGCCGCCCTGAATCATGAAGCCGGGAATGACGCGATGGAAAATCGTTCCGTCATAAAAACCGCTCTGGGCGTATTGCAGGAAATTCTCAACCGTTTTCGGCGCTTTGTCCGCGTTCAGTTCCAGGACGATTTTGCCCTGGCTGGTGTTGATTTCCATGCGGGGCGCGGCAAAACTCACGGACGCGATGGCAAGCAGGGCAGCAAAAAAAAGGGAACGGCGCATTTCGATACTCCTTGTCAGGTGAATGGGTTTCAGGCATCGCCTTCATAGACGATTTTCCACTGGGCATTTTCACGCTGCCAGTACTGGCGCTTTTTCATGCGGTGGGCAAGGTTGTTGCTGGCATAATCCTGGTCGAAGGTCACGATGGCCAGCGCTTCCTTGCCGGGACTGCGGAAGATGGAAAGATTCTCCAGCCGGATCGTAATCCAGGTCTTACCCTGGTTCACCGCGCGTTTTTGCGCGGCAAAACTTTGGAAATCGTGTTGCTGGGTCTTGAAGCCGGGCGCGTAGTGGGCAAGGTAGCGTTCGCTGTCGCGGCTTTCCCAGTCCATGCGCCAGGCTTCGATGGTTTGCCGCAGGGCCGCGCGTTCGCGCCGCCAGCCCTCCGGCGATAGCCATTCGACGCCGTGGCTGATGATCACCGGCGTCAGCCCGATCTGCACGTTTTTTTCCAGCGCGTCGAAATCCGGGTTGGTCAAGACCACGCAGCCGTCGGAAGCCTGCGGCGGGCGCGAATAGGTGTCCGACGGCGTGCCGTGCAGCCAGATGCCGGAACCACTCTTGCCTTGGCGCCGATCCCATTCATTGGGATAGTTGATGGGGAACGCGCCATGTCCATACAGATCGGGCAGCTTTTCCCGCGGAATGTGTTCGGTGACGTGATAGACGCCCAACGGCGTGCGCCGATCACCCTGTGTCCGCTTGTCCGCGCCGAGTTTACCTTGGCTCACGTAATAATCGGCGACGAGGCGCGGCGCGTCTTCCTGGGCGTTCTGGTAGAGATAGAGCCGGGATTTCTGCGTGTCGACAACGATGGCGTGTTGCTGGCGGGCGTCCATTTGCAGCAGATAGGCGGGCACGTCGTTGGCGGAGGGTTTGTTGCGATAGCCCCTGAGCCGGACAATGGCTTCGGCGCGCAGGTCGGCGACCTGTTCCGGCGGCGCGTCATGCGCGTCGCCAAAGTTTTCCAGCGGATGCGCGCGCGCCAACAGCAGGTCGCCCTTGATCAGATGGGCAAGGCGATAGTTGGGATAACGCTGGATCAGGCTTTCCGTGCGCTTCAGCGCCGCCGCAAGGCGCGTGGCCTCGATCTCGGCAAAGATGCGTTCGAGCTGCGCTTCGGGCGCGGCATCGCCATCGGGCGCGTCGGACGCGTCCTCCAGGTTCAGGGGGACTGGGATTTCCGTGTACATGGCGGTGTCCTGCCCGGAGCGCGCATAGGCCAGGATCGCGCCCGCGATGACGAGAATCGCCAGCGCGCCGACGACGCGCGGCCACAGTGACAAAAAACGCGGGCGCATCAGTTCGTCTGTTCGGAAATGATCTGCCAGGCATTGCCGACACGAACGAAGGTCAGCGTCTTCTGTGTGGCATTCCTGAGACTGGGGGTTTGGTAATTTTGCCGGAAGCGCACGGTCGCTTCCCTGCCCTCGACCCTGATCTGCGGCGTGTCATAACCGACCTTGATCCATTTCGGACGCTTGAGGCGTTCGGCGCGTTCGGCTTCCCACGCCTTGCGGCTCATCCCGCCGGACGGTTTGAAGCCGCTGGCGTAATGCCCCAGATAGGCCCTGACATCCTGCCGCGACCAGGCGGCAGCCCAAGCGGCCAGCGTGCGCGTCAACGCCTGATGGTCGTTTGCCGCTTCCGCCCTGGCGGGTGGTGGCGTAGCGACGGACGCGGTCGTGGGGGCGGGCGTAGCGATAGGCGTGATCGTGGGCGTGATCGCGGAAACCATGTCGGGCGCGGTCGTGGGCGCGTTGGGCAAGGGTGTGGCGGCCGGCGAACTGGCGGGCGGCGCGGGACTGCCGCCGGGGGCGCTGACCAAATCACGAATCAGGGCGAGCTTGCTTTGCGCTGTGGCGTTGGAAGTATCCAGTTGCAGGGCCTTGTCGTACGCCTGGCTGGCCAGCTTGGCATAGACATCGCCAAGGTTTTCGTAGGCGATGGCGTAGGAAGGATGGGTGCGAATCGCCATTTCCAGGGCGTTGCGGGCGCGGTCATACTGCTTTTGCTGGGCGTAGAGCACGGCCAGGTTGTTGTGGGGCTCCGGCAGTTCCGGGTAATCTTCGCTGAGTTTGGCAAAGACGGCGATAGCCTCGTCCGGGCGCTTCAATTCGGTGAGGATCAGCCCTTTCATGAAGCGCCCCTGCGCGTCTTTGGGGCGTTCGGCGAGATAGGCCTCCACACGGCTGAGCGCCTGCGAATACTGGCCCTGCCGCACCAGTACCTGGATTGCCGCCAGATTGTCCGCCGCGAAAACGGCGGGCAACAGGATCACGGCGCATACCGAAACGCCCATGAGGAGGCGCGGGAGAAATCGCGCGGCGGCAAAGCCGCCTGAAGAATAATAAGCCATGCTCAATGCTATACTTCGCGAAGAATCAAACTGGAAGATTTTACAACAATTCCTCACCACTCCGACGGTTTCTCGTCTGCCATGCTCACCATCTTCAACACCCTCAAGCGGGAAAAACAACCCTTCATTCCTATCGAACCCGGTAAAATCAGGATGTATGTCTGTGGCATGACCGTATACGACTACTGCCACCTGGGTCACGCGCGGGTCATGGTGGCCTTCGACGCCGTGTATCGCTGGCTGAAGGCGAGCGGCTTCGACGTGACCTACGTGCGCAACATCACCGACATCGACGACAAGATCATCCGCCGCGCCGCCAAAAACCGGGAATCCATCGCCGACCTGACCGAGCGCTTCATCGCCGCCATGCGCGTGGACGCCGAGGCGCTGGGCGTGTTGCCGCCCGACCACGAGCCGCGCGCGACCGAATTCGTGCCGCAGATGCAGAATTTGATCGCCCGCCTGGAAAAAAACGGCTTGGCCTACCAGGCCGCCAACGGCGACGTGAATTATTCGGTACGCAAATTCCCGGATTACGGCCAGCTTTCCGGCAAGTCGATCGACGACCTGAACGCGGGCGAGCGCGTAGAGATCGAGAGCGCCAAGCAGGATCCGCTGGATTTCGTGCTCTGGAAACGCACCAAGCCCGGCGAGCCGTCCTGGCCGTCGCCCTGGGGCGAAGGCCGTCCTGGTTGGCACATCGAATGTTCGGCCATGAGTTCGCGTCTCCTTGGCGCGCATTTCGACATCCACGGCGGCAGACAGGACTTGCAGTTTCCCCACCATGAAAACGAGATCGCCCAGTCCGAGGGCGCGCACGGCGTAAAGTTCGTCAATTACTGGATGCACAACGGCTTTGTCCGCGTCGATGACGAAAAGATGTCCAAGTCCCTAGGCAACTTCTTCACCATCCGCGACGTGCTGAAAAAGTTCGACGCGGAAGTGGTGCGGTTCTTCATCCTGCGCACCCACTACCGCAGCCCGCTCAACTACGCCGACAGTCACTTGGCGGACGCGCGCGAAAGCCTGAACACCCTGTATTTCACCTTGCGCGACGTGCCGCCGGAAGCGGCGGGTATCGATTGGGACGCTCCTCATGCCGCGCGCTTCCAGGCGGCGATGAACGACGATTTCGATACCCATGCCGCCATCGCCCTTCTTTTTGAACTGGCGCAGGACGTTCGCCGGAGCCGCGACTCCCGGCTCGCCGGACAACTGAAGGCGCTGGGCGGCGTATTGGGGCTGCTTGCCCGTTCGCCAGAAGCCTATTTGCGCGCTCCCGTCGGCAGGATGACCGAGACGATGACGGACACGCAAATCGAAGCCGCCATCCAGTCGCGCCTTGAAGCGCGCAAAGCCCGCGACTTCACCGCCGCAGACCGTCTGCGCGACACGCTCAGGGCGGCGGGCGTCCTATTGGAAGATACCCCGCAAGGCACCACCTGGCGACGCGGCTGACGCATTCCGCATTCGCCTCCACGATATGGGGTTCTGGGAGCCGGTTCTCGATCTTCTTAGCTGTTTAGTCCCGGCATTTGCTGGTTTGGGTTCATGATGAACCGTGCAGGCTCCCTTGTCCAGATTTTGCAGAGATACTCATAAGAAGCTATCTTAAAAATTAGAAATTCGTTTGAGGAGCAGATGGATCATGGCGATTTGGATCATGGCCTCGGAGTATCGCGGGTTGATTTCGTAGTCGCGATTGAGGCGACGGGAAA
>JAIRMN010000221.1 GCA_031258715.1 Zoogloeaceae bacterium | reverse complement strand
GGCGCAGCGCAAATACGATAAACGCCTCTATCGGCACAGACATCTGGTAGAGAATGCTTTCCTGCACTTGAAACGCTGGCGAGGTATCGCCACCCGCCATGCCAGGAATACGGCTTCTTCCGTGGCTGCCGTGCAAATACGCTGCATCGCATTATGGGCAAATATCTTGTGACGACATCGTCTAGAACGCGCCTGCCCCGTCAAAAGCAAGGAGCGAAGCGACGAAGCAATCCAGATTCCCAGCCCGCGGCGCGAAGCGCCGGTAGCTTCTCTGTCCTCTGTCTCCTGAAACGTCGAAGCCAATGGAAAGCCCGACTGGATTGCCGCAGCCTACGGCCTCGCAATGACGGGGGAGAAGCATCATTGCAGGTGCGGCGCGACCTGAAACGCGCCCGCCTCGTCATTATCAGGAGCGAAGCGACGAAGCAATCCAGTGGGCATTTATTCGGCAGCCTCGGCCTTTCCGATGGCGCGTTCGCCGCCTGGATTATCCTCGCAGGCCGCAGGGCCGTGTCATTTCGCTCCGGAGGATAATGAAGCGGGGGCGCTCTGTCTCCTGTTTCCTGATGCCTGTCTTGACTGCTGGCGAACGGGGGTTTTTTTTGCTATAAGCAAGGCTTTCTCGTTTCCTGTGAGTCCATCATGAAAAATGCTTTGTTGTCCGTTGCCAAATGGGTTTCCCTGACGTTGGCGGGTCTGGCACTGCTGGGCTGTGTGTTTTCCCTCTTTGCCGTCCTGAAGACCTTTGGGTCGGCGCGGTTCGATACGCCGGAATTTTCCGTGGAAGTCCTGGCCAAGGATCGAGTTTCCAGAAGGCTATGGGATACGGGGGGGATAGACCGGGATGCCGAGCAGGAAAAGCTGAAAGTCACCAACAAGTATGGCGAGAAGATCCTCGCCGTCGTCAAGGAATACAACCTCCTGACGACCAAGACCGACCATGTGATCGAATGGTTGATCAGTGAAGTGCCGGAAGAACGGCGCGAGGACTTCATTTTGGGCTGGGAACGCTTTCTTTCCGCGGGTGTTGCGCATCTGAAAAAAACGGAAAAACTTCAGACCAACGACAAATCGACGGATCGCCTGACGGAAATTTTCCGTGCCCAGTTTCAGGGGGCGCTGAACCAGATGAGCATCGCGGAATCCGCTGACCAGGCCAAGCGGCCAATGGCGTTCGGGATGGCGATTGCGCTGGCCCTGTTGTTTTCCGTGGCGATGATCGTGCCGGTGCTGGTGCGCATCGAACACAACACCCGTTCCGGTTCGCCGCGCCCATCCGAAATCCCGGCGGTGCCCAAGGCCACGGCGCCGCCCCCGGTTTCCACGACGGCTTTTGCCGCGCCGGCGACCGCATGTCCCAAATGCGCGGCGGCGGTTAGCGCCGATGATGTGTTCTGCGGCGAATGCGGCGCATCGCTGCGTTAGCCGGTCATCATGTCCTGCGCATACTGCCAATCCACGCTTCCCGAAGGGGCGAAATTCTGCAAGGTCTGCGGCAAGGCGGTCGCGGCGGCCTGTCCGCGCTGTCAGTCCCCGCTCGCGGAAGGGACAAAGTTTTGCAAGGTTTGCGGCGCGCGTTTGACCGCGCAGACCCGCGATATGCCCGCGCCGCCGCTACCGTCCGCGCTGCCGCCGGAATCCTCCGTTTCCGGCGCCGCGTCCGTTATTTCAGGGAAAAAGGCGCGCGGACGGACGTTTTTGCCGGCGGGGGTCTTCGTCCTTCTCGTGGGCGCGGGCATTGCCGCCTACGTCGCGTTTTCCGGCGAAAAAGCGCCAGCGGATGCGACGGACGCGCCGGGGAATGTGTCGCAGGGCGCTGATCCCGCTGTTTCGCAAGTCCTCGATCCTGCCGCGCCGGAAGCCTCGCCGGTCGTCCCGCCGGAATCCTTGTCGCCCGTTTTGTCGGCGGAAGCCGCGCCCGTGCCGGCGGAAGCCGCCGCGCCGCCGCCGAAGACGGCTGCCGGGCGCCGTCCCGTGCCCGTGGCGGAAGCGCCTGAACCCGAAAAGCCCAAAACCTGTGAGGGCGTTTCCGGCTTTTCCATTCTGCTTTGCCGCACCGAAGGCCCGGCGCGTTTCTGGCATTGCGTTCCGGACGGCGTCAATTGGAACAACGATATTCCGGGCTGCCAGCGTGACGCGGGCGTCCGCAACCGGCCTTACTGATCGGGATGCCGGGAACATGAGCGGCCCCAAAAGCGGCGAGATCAGCCTGGCGCGCGGCGTGCTCCTCTTGGCGGCGCGCGCGGTCAGCGAGGCGAGGGAAATGGGCGCGGCCTACGAGGAGCGGCTGGCGCATTTTCGTCAACAGGAAGCCGATCGGCAACAGCGGCGACAGGCGGCGATTGCGGCGCGGGCGGCGCAAATGACGGATTTGCGGCAGGCGGCGGAATCCTTGTCCGTCCGTTGCGCGCGCCTGGCCGGATTGCTGGAGGATGACGCCGTTATGCCCGCCGCGCCGAAGGCGGCGGATCTTTCCGATTGGGCGGCGCATGTGGCGCGGCTGGAGGCGTTTTACGACGACATGCGGGCGCGGCTATTGGCGCGCGCCAGTGTTTCCGCCGCAAAAGAGCGGGTGTGGACGGCGCTTGCCGAGGCGGGCGACGCGCCGGATCTGGAAGGCGTCATGACGCTCTATCTGGAAGCGCGGCGGGCAGAGCGCGGCGAGGCGGAAGCGGCAAGCTGGCGGGCGTGGGTCGAGGCGATCCTGGCGCGCCTGGAACTCTCGCCCGGCGAGGCCCTGCCCGCGCGCCTGGAAACCTTGGCGCGGGCGGTCATTTTGGCAAAGACGCCGGCGCGCGCCGAATTGCTGGCGGACGAATTGCGGCGGGAAATCAAGCTCCATCGACAGGCGGAAGCGAGGATGGCGGCGGATTCGGCGCGGGCGGCAAAATGGCTGGCGACCCTGACGGCGCTGGAAGCCTTTACGGACGCGGAAGACGAGGATCTGCGCCTCAATCTGCAAGCGGTGGTTTCCGGGCTGTTGCCGCTGGAGGCGGCGACGCGCGAAGAGGCCAGGGCGCGCATTGCCGCGCTGGAGGCGGACATGCGCGAACGCGAGACGAAAGCGGCGGCGGCGGTGCTGGAACAATCCTTGCGGGATCTGGGCTATCGGGTCGAGGAAGTGCGCGACACCCTGTTTGCCGAAGGCGGGATGGTGCATTTCCAGCGTCCCGGTTGGGGCGGGCATTATGTGCGCCTGCGGGTCGACGCGAAAGACCGAGGACTGAATTTCAACGTAGTGCGCGCCCGGTCGGAGGCGGCAGACCCCTATGCCGCTTCCGGACAAAAACGTCAGGATTTCATGGCGGAAGAACGCTGGTGCGCCGAATTTCCGCGCCTCATGGCGACACTGGCGGCGCGCGGCGTGGAAGTAAACGTCACGCGCCGCCTCTCGGCAGGCGAACTACCCGTCCAGGAAGTCGCCGCCGACCGCCTGCCCGATTTCACCCAGGAAGCCACACCCCGCCGCAAACAAATAAAAACCCTGCCACTGCGATAACGGGGTCAGGCGTTGGAGGACAGGGGCAGGAGACGGGAGACAGGGCGCCCGCGCCTCGTCAAAAGCGCGGCGCGACCTGGAACGCTCCCGACCTCGTCATTCATTCTCCGGAGCGAAGCGACGAAGCAGTCCAGATGCGTAACCCGCGGCTTGATAGGCCGGCAACTTTTCTGTCCTCTGTCTTCTCTCTTCCATCCCTTGATGCGCGACGCGCCCTATCCGTTTGAATCGCGCCTCGTCTTCGTTCGCTATTCCCCAAATCACGCGGATGTGACAGAATGCGCCCCTTGCCGTCGCGGGCTTTTGTCCGGCGGCGGTTTCCGCCCGGTCTTGCGGGTTGCGCTTGCTGATCGTGACACGGCAGGGCGGTAGCGTGCCAAAACGTCGGGAAGTGACGGGCCGGGATGGAAAAAAAGCCGTTGTTTTGCGCCATCGATGGTACAGGTGTGGCGCCAGGAAAGCGCGGCGCGTCATCATGCACTGGTATCTCATTCACACCAAAATCCGCCTGGAAAGGCTGGCGCTGGAAAATCTCGAACGGCAGGGCTATGAATGCTATTTGCCGCTTTTTTCTGCGGAGAAGCTGCGCCGCGGCAAGCTAGTCGTCTTTGACGTTCCCCTGTTTCCGCGCTATCTGTTCATTCGTCTTGGCACGGACGATTCCGACAAAAGCTGGGGGCCGATCCGTTCAACCAAGGGCGTGAGCGCCCTGGTGCGCTTTGGAGGGCAGCCCGCCAGGGCGGACGACGCGCTGATCGGCTTTTTGAAATCCCACGAACAGGCGCGGCAGGACGCGCCGGAGCGGCTGTTCAGGCCTGGCGAGCGCGTCCAGTTGATCGAAGGGCCGTTCGCGGGCATCGAAGGCGTCTATCAGATGGCCGATGGCGAACAGCGCGCCCTGGTGCTCATCGAACTCCTGGGCAAATCGACCGCTTTGCGCATTGAAGTGGGCGGGCTGCGCAAATCCAGCATGGGCGCGGCCTCGTCCCATCCTGGTATCCTCCTGGTATGAACGGGCGCGGCGTGGCGCGAAGTCCTGGCTGGCGCGCCGTTTCAAAATAGCTGGACAGGGGATTGCGTGGCTGCGGGGCGGCAGTATTTTCTCAATGGATTGAACCATGACGATTTCCGAAAGTAGCGTCGTTGCGGTGGTCGGGCTGGGCTATGTCGGCCTGCCCCTTGCCGTCGAGTTCGGCAAAAGGTATCGCACGATGGGGTACGATCTTTCCGAGCGCAAGGTGGCCAGTTACCAGGCGCATTGCGATCCCACGGGCGAGGTTTCCGCCGATGACCTCCGCGCGGCGGTGAAGCTCATGGTTTCCACGGACGCGGAAAAAACCCTCGCCTCTGCCGACATCATCATCGTGGCGGTGCCGACGCCGGTCGATGAGGCGCACCGGCCTGATTTCTCGCCACTCGTCGACGCGTCGACCACGGTGGGCAAATACATGAAGCGGGGGTGCATCGTGGTATACGAATCCACGGTTTATCCCGGCGCGACGGAGGAGATATGCGTTCCCTTGCTGGAGCGGCATTCCGGGCTGCAATGGAAGCGGGATTTTCACGTCGGCTACTCTCCAGAACGGGTCAATCCCGGCGACAGGACGCATACCATCACCCGGATCGTCAAGGTGGTTTCCGGAGACGATGCGGCGACGCTCCAGGAGATTGGCGATCTCTACGCCTCGGTGATCGCGGCGGGCGTGCACCGGGCCAGTTCCATCAAGGTGGCCGAGGCCGCCAAGGTCATCGAAAACACGCAGCGCGACCTGAACATCGCCCTGATGAACGAACTGGCCGTCATTTTCGACCGGATGGGGATCGACACCCTGGAGGTTCTCGATGCGGCGGGCACCAAGTGGAATTTTTTGCCCTTTCGCCCCGGTCTCGTGGGCGGTCATTGCATCGGCGTGGATCCGTATTACCTGACCTGCAAGGCCGAGATGCTGGGTTACCATCCGCAGGTCATCCTGGCGGGACGCCGCGTCAATGACGAAATGGCCGCCTTTGTTGCCCGGCAGACCGTCAAGCGGATGATCGACGCGGGCAGTCGCGTCAAGGGCGCCAGGATCATCGTCCTGGGTCTCGCGTTCAAGGAAAATTGCCCGGATCTGCGCAATTCCAAGGTGGCCGATCTGGTGGCGGAACTCCAGTCCTTCGGCTGCGAGGTGACGGCGCATGACCCGGTGGCGGCGACCGACGAAGCCCTGCGCGAATACGGCATTCCGCTCGTCGCCTGGGCGGATCTGCCGGAGTCCGCCGATGCGCTCGTCGCCGCCGTTTCCCACCGTGACTACCTGGAAATGCCGCTTTCCGAAATTACCGGAAAACTCAGGCCGGGCGGCGTGTTCATTGACGTGAAATCGGCTTTCGATCCCGCCCCGATCCGGGCGGCGGGCTGTGATCTCTGGCGTCTCTAGGGAAACCGTGATGAACCGCCATTGCGAGCGCGGCGCGATTTGGAACGCTCCTCACTTCGTCATTCTCAGGGGCGCAGCGACGAAGCAATCCAGATTCGTAACCCAACGGCGCAAAGCGCCGGTAACTTTTCTGCTCCCGTCCTCTGTCCTCTTGATGTCTTATCCCCACAGAAATGCTCGATGACGCTTCCATCCTGATTACCGGCGGAACCGGATCGTTCGGGCAGAGTTTCGTCGCCATGACGCTGGCGCGTTACAATCCGCGCCGCCTGATCGTCTATTCCCGTGACGAGATGAAGCAATGGGAAATGGCGAAAAAGTTTCCCGGCGAGGGGCGGTTGCGGTTTTTCATTGGCGACGTGCGGGATCGGGAGCGTCTCTACCGGGCGCTGGATGGGGTGGACTATGTCATTCACGCGGCCGCGACCAAGATCGTGCCGACGGCCGAATACAATCCATTCGAATGCATCAAGACCAACGTCAACGGCGCCATGAACCTGATCGATGCCGCTATCGACAAAAAGGTAAAACGGGTCGTCGCGCTTTCCACGGACAAGGCGAGCAGTCCGGTCAATCTCTACGGCGCGACCAAGCTGGCTTCCGACAAGCTCTTTGTCGCCAGCAACGCTTATGCGGGATGGCATGAAACCCGGTTTGCGGTCGTGCGTTACGGTAACGTCATGGGGTCGCGCGGTTCGGTCATTCCGTTTTTCCTCTCGATCCGGGAAAAGGGCGTCCTGCCGATTACCGATGAGCGCATGACCCGCTTCATGATTTCCCTGGAACAGGGTGTGGAACTGGTCTGGCATGCGCTGGAAGACATGGAAGGCGGGGAGATTTACGTCAAGAAGATTCCTTCCATGAAAGTCGTGGATCTGGCGCGCGCCATCGCGCCGGGAGCACGCCTTGAATTCGTCGGCATTCGTCCCGGAGAAAAGCTGCACGAACAGATGATTGGCGAGGAAGACGCGCTCTATACCTATGAATATCCGCGCCATTTCAAGATTCTGCCCGCCATCCACGATTGCCACCTGAGCGAGCGGCACATCAAGGAAGGCCGCAAGTTGCCGGAAGGTTTCAGCTATACCAGCAACAATAATGGCGAATGGATGAGCGCGGAGGAATTGCAACAATGGCTTCTCGCCAATCTGGATAAGATAGGGAAGATTTGAACATGATTCCCTACGGCCGCCAGGAAATCACCGAATCGGATATCGAAGCCGTAAAAGCCATCCTGCGTTCGGATTTCCTGACGCAAGGACCGGCGGTTCCCCGGTTTGAAGAAGCCGTGGCGGATTATGCGGGGGCATCCCATGCCGTTGCCGCCAACAGCGCCACATCCGCCCTGCATCTTGCCTGCCGCGCCTTGGGATTGGGGCCGGGAGACTGGCTGTGGACTTCCCCCATTACCTTTGTCGCTTCCGCCAATTGCGCGCTTTATTGCGGCGCGCGGGTGGATTTTGTCGATATCGATCCGCGCACCTGTAATCTTTCTCCCTTGGCGCTGGAACAAAAACTCGAAGCGGCAAAAAAGGCCGGTCGTTTGCCAAAAATCGTGGTTCCCGTGCATCTGTGCGGGCAATCCTGCGACATGGCGGCGATTCACGCGCTATCGCAACGGTTTGGCTTTCGGATCATCGAAGACGCGGCGCACGCCATTGGCGGGCGTTACCGGGGGGAACCCGTCGGGAATTGCCGGTACAGCGACATCGCGGTATTCAGTTTTCACCCTGTCAAGATCATCACCACCGGCGAAGGCGGCATGGCGCTGACGAATGACGCGGCGCTGGCCGGAAAAATGGCGCTTCTGAGAAGCCACGGCATTACCCGCGACCCGGTGCAAATGACCCATGCGCCGGATGGCCCTTGGTATTACCAGCAAATCGATCTGGGCTTCAATTACCGCATGACCGACATCCAGGCTGCCCTGGGTTTGAGCCAGATGACGCGGCTGGAAGCATACGTGACGCGCCGCCGGGAACTGGCCGCGCGCTATGACCAGTTATTGCGGGATTTGCCGCTCACGCTGCCTTGGCAGGATCCCGATACCCATTCCGCGTTTCATTTATATATCGTGCGTCTGCGCCTGGATGAAATCCGGGTTTCACACAAACAGGCGTTCGAATCCTTGCGCGCGCAGGGAATCGGCGTCAACCTGCATTATATTCCTGTGTATAGGCATCCATATTATCAGCAGCTTGGGGTTATGGAGGGGGAGCTTCCTGTGGTGGAACAATATTATCGGGAAGCGATAAGCCTGCCTGTGTATCCTTTATTATCGAAAGACGCTCAAGACAAAGTTATCAATGTGTTGCGCAACATCGTGAAAACATGAAAATCGCAGTCATTCCAGCGCGTGGCGGAAGTAAGAGAATTCCCCGGAAAAATATCAAGCCATTTTATGGGAAACCCATGATTTCCTATGCGATTGAAGTGGCGCTTTCATGTGGTTTGTTTGAACATGTCCTCGTATCGACGGATGATAATGAAATTTCGGAAATTGCAAAAACCTGTGGCGCGCATGTTCCATTCATGCGCCCCCCTGATTTGGCCGATGACCATACGCCAACAGCGCCTGTAATTGCGCATGCGATTTCTGAATGTCAAGGCATTGGATGGAATATCGAACATGTCTGCTGCATTTATGCGGGAGTGCCTTTTATCCGCATCGAAGATATTAAAAATGCGTTTCTCCTGCTCCAGGAGAGCAAAGCGAAATTTTCCTTTCCCGTAACGGAATTCCCATCGGCGATTCAGCGCGCGTTGCGTAGATTTTCGGATGGACGTCTTGCGCCAATACAGCCAGAATATGAAATGACGCGTACACAGGATCTGGAGGAAGCCTATTATGATGCGGGACAGTTTTACTGGGGAAGCGCGGAGGCATGGCGTAGCAGTATTGGAGTGCACAGTAATGGCGCGGGTTTGCTGATCCCTTCCTGGCGTGTAGTAGACATTGATACGCCGAAGGATTGGGAGCGGGCGGAACTGTTATTTGAGGCTTTTTGTAATCACGGAGGAAAAGATGCCTTTTGAAACAGAGCAAGAAAATTTCTGGGCAGGAGAATTCGGTAATGAATATATTGTTCGTAATAAAATGAGCGCTCTCGTCGCTTCTAATGCAGCTTTTTTATCGAAAGCTTTGTCGAGGACTTCAGGTATTCGCAGTTGTATTGAGTTTGGCGCGAATATTGGCTTGAACCTGGTGGCCATGAACACAATATTTCCCGGAATTGAATTGGCTGCAATCGAGATAAATGAGGCCGCTGTAAAACGGCTGCGTGATTTCGTTCCGGCAGAGAATGTTTTTCATGGTTCTATTCTGGATTTCCCCCTCCCCCCTCGATTTTGGGATTTGGTTTTGATAAAAGGCGTATTGATTCACATCAATCCGGATTGCCTTCCAAATGTGTATGAAAAGCTCGTTTCGTCCTGTAAAAAATATTTGTTGGTGGGGGAGTACTATAACCCAACCCCTGTTTCGATACCGTATCGCGGGCATGAAAACAAACTATTCAAGCGGGACTTTGCCGGAGAGATCATGGAAAGTCACCCGGAAATGAAATTACTGGATTATGGGTTTATATATCGGCGCGATCCGAATTTCCCGCAGGACGACATGACTTGGTTCCTGATGGAAAAATCGTGAAATGACAGTCCGAGACTTCCTTTTTTGGAAGTAAAACCATTGAGGTTTCCTCCATGAACATCGTTTTTCGCGTCGACGCTTCCTCTGTCATGGGTACAGGTCATGTCATGCGTTGTCTGACCCTGGCGGATGCGTTGGGGGCGAGTGGCGCGAACTGCCGTTTTCTCTGCCGCGAACATCCGGGAAACCTGGTGGAACGGATACGGGGAAGGAGTTATCCGGTGGAGACCTTGGCTTTGTCGGGGAAGCGGGACGCGGATTTGTTCCATTCCCATTGGCTGGGCGCGACACAGGAAGAAGACGCGGCGGCCTGTGTTGCGTTGCTTGCGCAAAACGCTCCGGCGGATTGGTTGATCGTCGATCATTACGCGCTGGATGAACGTTGGGAAAAGGCGCTGCGTCCCCATGGCCGGAATACCATGGTCATCGACGACCTGGCCGACCGGCGGCACGATTGCGATCTGTTATTGGATCAGAATCTGGTGGCGAATGGGGCGCGTCGCTACGATGCCCTGTTGCCGGAATCCTGTGGCCGCATGTTGGGGCCGCGATATGCCCTGTTGCAGCCGCGATACGCGGAACTCCACGACCGGATTCCCCCGCGCGAAGGGGAAATTCACAGGATTCTGGTCTATTTTGGCGGCGTCGATGCGCATGACCTTTCGGGCATGGCCGTGGATGCCTTCCTGTCGCTCGAAAATCCGGAAATCGCGCTGGATCTGGTCATCCATCCCACGGTTCCCCATGCCGCCGCGCTCCATGAAAAAGCGGCGCGACATTCAAATGTCACGCTCCACGAGAACCTCCCCGGTCTCGCGCCCCTGATGGCTAAAGCCGACCTTGCCATTGGCGCGTGCGGGGCGACTTCCTGGGAACGTTGCTGCCTGGGATTGCCCGCCCTGGTCGTAACCCTGGCGGAAAACCAGCGCCCCATCGCGCGGGAATTGCATGCGCGGGGATTGATTCATTGGCTGGGCGATGCCTCGGAAATCACCTTGGAAACGCTCTCGCAAGCCTTGAAGGAAAGCCTTTCCCAAGGATTGCCCGCCATGTCGGAAGCCTGCCGCGCCCTGGTGGATGGCGGGGGGGGCGAACGGGTGGCGAATATACTGACGATCAATCGAAAAACCCCGCTCGTCGCGCGTCCGGCGGAATGGAAAGATGAAGATTTGCTGCTCGAATGGGCCAACGATCCTTTGGTACGGAAACACAGTTTTCAGCCGGAAGCCATCGACAGGAACACGCATCGAAAATGGTTCAGGGAACGGTTGCGTGAATTCGAGCAATCGAAACTCTATATTGTCGAAACGGAATCCGGATTTCCCGTGGGACAAGCGCGTTTTGACCGTCTGGGCGAGGAATGGGAAATGGATTACAGCCTGGATGCCCGTCTGCGTCAGCGTCATCTGGGACGTCCCCTGCTCAGGACGGCGCTTTTGAAGTTTCGCCAGGAAACGCCTGTCCCCTTGATTCTGGCGCGGGTAAAGGAAAATAACCCGGAATCCCGCCGGCTTCTTGAAAGCTTGGGGTTCGATAGTAAAAATCAATCGTTCGGGGGGTGGGGGGTATTGTTTATCGCTATATGCTCGGACGCCGCTTCCTGGATGAATGCGGAGATTCCCGATTTGCTGCTGGCGTGGTGGGCGATGGGGCATCGCGTGGCCTGGGGGCATGAAGCCAGAGATTTGCCCGGCGGCGATATCTGTTTTTATTTGGGCTATGGAAAAATTGTCGACAGGATGACTCGCGCCCGTTACAACCATAATCTCGTCGCGCATGAAAGCGCCTTGCCGGAAGGAAGAGGCTGGTCGCCCATGACCTGGCGGATATTGGCGGGAGAAAGCCAGTTTACCGTCAGCTTGTTCGAGGCGGTGGATGAAGTGGATGCCGGGCCGATCTATTTGCAGGAAACCTTCCATTTGCAGGGTGCGGAACTGGTCTTTGAATGGCGCGCCCTGCAAGCCGAAACGACACGAAAATTATGCCGCGCCTTTGTTTCGGAATATCCGGCGGTATTGAATCGCGCCCGCCGGCAAGAAGGCGAGGGAAGCGCTTACCCTCGCCGTACGCCAAAAGACAGCCGCCTGGATGTGGATCGCCCGCTGAAAGAACAATTCAACCTCCTGCGTGTCGTCGATAACGAACGTTATCCCGCGTATTTTGAAATTGCGGGGGGGGTATTTACTCTTCATATCCAGAAAATGCCGATAACATGGTTGCCGCGATAGGGCGTTTCAGGAAGATGAAAACGGATGATCTTCCTCGAATACGGGTCTGGAGAAACCATCCCGATGTTCGCCGGAACATGTATTCTTGTCATGTCATCGACATGGATGAGCACATGGCCTGGTGGGAAAAGGTCAGATGCCGGGAAGACCGCCGCTTCTTCATATATGAAAAAAATGGCGTCGCATTGGGGCTGGTTTATTTTTATGGAATCGACATGAAAAGTTCCAATGCCGCGTGGGGTTTTATGCCGCGCCGGACGCGCCACGAGGCACGGGCAGGAAAATGGAATACCTGGCGCTGGAATATGTTTTTTCCTGTCTTTCCCTGCATAAACTGTACTGCGAGGCGCTCGCCTTCAATACTGCGGTAATCGGCCTGCACCAAAAACACGGCTTTCGGGAAGAGGGGGTCTTCCGGCAACAGTACGCGCGGGATGGAAAATATGAAGACATTTTCCGTCTGGGCATCTTGTCTTCAGAATGGCAAACGCATAAACCCGCGTTGTGGGAAAAACTCTGTGGGAAATAACGACGCAATACATTGCTGGCATTCACATAATTGATTTTCAAGATGCCTGAACTTCTTCCGCCTTCTTCCGACATTGTTTTCCGGATGCTCTTTGGCAGTCCGCGCAACATCGACATTCTGCTGGCTTTTTTGAAAGCGGCGCTGCCCTTGCCGGACGACGACTATGCTGAACTGACCTTGCTCAATCCCTTCTCGGAGAACGATTATCCCGGCGAGAAAGTCGCCATTCTCGATGTACGGGCAAAAACCACGACAGGCCGGATCATCAATGTCGAGATTCAGATGAAAAACCATGCGGCCATGCGGGAGCGCATCGTGTACTATGTCGCGCGCATGGCTACTGGCCAGATGAGCGAGGCGGCGCCCTACGCCACGCTCAAACCTTCGGTTTGTATCCTGATTACGGATTTCACGCTCGTCACCGAAAATGATAGGTATCACAATCGCTACCGGCTCTACGATCCAAAGACAGCTTCGGAATTCACTGACCTCATCGAAATCAATACCTTGGAACTTCCCAAGCTGCCAAAAGCGGAAGATGGTTCTATACTGTGGCTATGGCTCGAATTCCTGAAGACCAGGAACAAGGAGGAAATGGACGTGTTGGCACAGAAAAATCCAGAAGTGAAAAAAGCCGTACTGCGGCTTGCCGAACTTTCCGCGGATGAAAAGGCGCGGATGCTGCACGAAGCGCGCCTCATGGCGGAAATGGACGCTATCGCTTACCGCGAAGACGCCGTGCGGGAGGGACATGCGAAAGGCCATATGGAAGGACTCGTTGAAGGCCGAGTGGAAGGCCGAGTGGAAGGCCGCGTGGAAGCTCGTCTGGCGGTAGCCAGGCGTCTCATCGAGCGGGGAATGTCGGTAGACGAAATCGTGGCGCTGACCGAGCTTTCCCAGGCGGACATCATCGCGCTCATGCATTGAGCTTTACTGTGACCCTATCCCAACACTACCTCGTCGCAAGCTGCAAGGACTGGCATCGGCCCGCCTTCGATGAGATGGCCTCGTCATTTCGGGGGGGGTATGGCGTTTCATAGACTCGCCGGAGGCGCTCGACGCGGCGCTCCTGTTGCGTCCGCGTTACATTTTCTTCCTTCACTGGAGCGAAAAAGTCCCGGCGGCGCTCTGGCGCTCTTGCGAGTGCGTCTGCTTTCACATGACCGACGTGCCCTATGGCCGAGGCGGCAGCCCCCTGCAGAACCTCATCGCGCGCGGATACAAGACGACGAAACTGACCGCCCTGCGCATGGAAGAAGCGCTGGACGCCGGGCCGGTATACGCGAAGCGGGAACTCTCCCTTCTTGGCCAGGCGGAAGAGATTTATATCGCGGCGGGAAAGATATCACTGGAAATGGCTCGCTGGATCGCGGAAACGGAACCCGAACCCAAGCCGCAACAAGGCGAACCAGTCGTCTTCCGCCGCCGGAAACCGGAACAAAGCCGCCTGCCGGAAACGGGAGACATCTCCCATCTCCACGACCACATCCGAATGCTGGACGCGCCCGGCTATCCCCTTGCCTTCGTGGAGTACGGCGACTTCCGGATGGAATTTTTTCACGCCGCCCTGGAAAACGGAGAGGTGCGCGCAAGCGTTGTGATTCGCGGAAAGTAGCTTTCCTCTGTTTCCGTGGGGTGGAGCAGTGAAGCAAGAAAAGGCCGCCTTTGCTTCAAACATCGTTGTCATGCCTGCGCAAGTAAGCGATATGCCAGAAATCATTGCCATGTTTCTCGAGGATGGTCAGAATCCTTATGGTTGGGGGCAGGAAAAATATGAGCATTATTACCATGATTATTCCGAAGGCGCCCCCGTTTCTCTGGTGGCGAAACATCAGGGAAAAATAGTCGGCCATTATGGTCTCTTGCCAGTTAAAATCGGATGCAAAGGAAAACAATGGTTGGCTTTGCTAGGGTTGCATACCTATGTCAGCCATGCGCATCGGGGGAGAAAAATATTGTCCTTGTTGTTTGAGGCGGTCGAAAAAAATTGTCAGTCTCGTGGCGCGGTCGCATTTCTTGTGTTCGGCAATCTGAATATAACCAGAATGTATGAGCGTTATGGATGCAAAACAGTCGCATGGTTGGGATTTGGAAAAAATTTTGCATATTCCGCTTCGGATGATGAAATGGAAAGATTTAGATTTATTTATTCATCCGCATGGTATGGGTGGCGTTTTGGAAAGAAACGGAATATATATGTCAGTCGTTATGTCGATTCATCAGGCATGATCAGGAAACAATTATTGAAATGTTCACCTGATTTTTCTGGTTTTGAATGGAGTAAATTGGAGAGTTGCGAAGTCTGGGCGCCGAATGAAATGTTCTGTGAAGAGCAGTTCGGAAGGTTTTGCCAGCCCTTTACTGTGAAGGCGTTTTCCGAAGAAGTAATCAAAGAAGGTATTTATGAAACGGGGAAATGGTGTTTGGATATGGGCGATTCCGATACCTTTCAATATGTTCCCTGGGAGTCGGAATGAAGATTCACAACGCTGAAATTGGTCTCGCACATGCGCCTTTTGTGATTGCCGAAATGTCCGGCAATCACAATCAATCATTGGAGCGCGCTTTCCGAATCATCGACGCGGCAGTTGCTGCTGGAGCGCATGCCATCAAATTGCAGACGGGGAGTCAGGATGGGATGACGTTGAATGTAGATCATCCGGACTTCGTCATTCAAGACAAGAATAGTTTGTGGCATGGGCGGCATTTATATGAGTTGTATGGCGCTTCGTTCATGCCCTGGGAGTGGCATAGACCAATTTTTGACTATTGTCGTGAAAAAGGAATTATTGTCTTTAGTTCTCCTTTCGAGTTGAAAGCGGTGGATTTTCTGAATACCCTGGGTGTTCCATGCTACAAGATTGCCTCTTTTGAACTTGTGGATTTGCAGCTGGTGCGTCACGTCGCCATGACAGCCAAACCCGTGATCATCTCAACGGGAATGGCAACCTTGAGTGAGATCGAAGCGGCGATTGCAGCAATACGAGAAACTGGAAATGAACAGATTGTGCTTCTGAAATGCACATCTGCCTATCCAGCAAATCCCGAAAATTCAAATTTGCTGACAATTCCGCATCTGCGATCCGCTTTTGGTACAGAAGTCGGGCTTTCCGATCATACTATGGGCGTTGGGGTTTCCTGTGCGGCGGTTGCTATGGGCGCGACAGTCATTGAAAAGCATTTCACGCTTTCACGTGCTGAGGGAGGAATCGATGCCGATTTTTCTCTCGAACCGCATGAGCTTCATCTTTTGGTGGAAGAAACCCGGCGTGCCTGGGAAGCAAAGGGATGCGTACGTTATGGCGGCAGTAGTCAAAATGAACTGGCGTCGCTCAAATTCCGTCGTTCGATTTATGTTGCGCATGATATTTCCGCTGGGGATATTTTAACGACAGAAAATATCCGTGTCATTAGACCAGGTTATGGTTTGCCCCCAAGGTTTATTGATTTATTGTTGGGAAAACATGTCAATCGATCCTTGAAAAAAGGAATGCCTATGTCTTGGGAATACCTTGCATGAAACTGGAAAACCATTTGCCCGACCAAGCGCGTGCTCGCGTACTGGTCGCCGCCGCCCACGCCGATGATGAAGTCATTGGATGCGGCGGAACCCTCGCCCGTCACGCGGCAAAAGGCGACGCGGTGCATGTGGTTTTCCTGGCCGATGGCGTCAGCGCCCGCTGCCCTGCCGATAGAGCGTCGGTTTTGCAAAAGTTGCGCGAACGAAAAGAGGCGGCGGCGGCGGCGCATCGGATTCTCGGCATTCAGGGCGCGCAATATCTGGGCTTTCCCGACAATCGCTTGGATAGCCTCCCGCTTCTGGACATCGTGAGAGCCTTGGAATCCATCCTGGAAAAACTGGCGCCGGACGTGATCTATACCCACCACCACGGTGATTTGAACATCGATCACCACATCACGCACAAAGCGGTACTGACCGCTTGCCGCCCGCAACCGGGCATGCGCGTGCGGGAAATTTACGCTTTCGAGGTGATCTCCAGCACGGAATGGAATACGCCGGGCATCGAGCCTTTTGCGCCGCAATGCCATGTCGATATTACGCCTTGGCTTGACAAAAAAATGGCCGCGCTGGAGGCCTATCAAATGGAAATGCGCAAAGCCCCGCATTCCCGCAGCCCGGAACATATCGGCGCCCTGGCCGCCCACAGGGGAATGTGCGTGGGCGTCGCGGCGGCGGAGGCGTTCATGGTGACGCGAATATGCCGATACGCAAAGGATGAACGATGAGACTTGAACAATCCTGGACAGACGCCGAGGCGGATACATTGCGCGATTTGCTCGCGGGTATGAAAAGAGCGTATATGAATGGCGAGAACGCGATGGCGTTTGCCCGGCGCTTTCTGGGGCGCGACGATAACCTGACGCTGGCGACCCTGATTGCCTATGACTTGCAGACAGGAAGTTATGTGCGACACGCCCAGTCCCACACGGAAAACTGGCAACACTGGGGCGCGCAACTGGCGGAAGAAATCGTGCCGCATTTTCCGGAAAGTTCCCCTAGTCCGATGAATGGATGAAATCCCGGTCGATTGAGCAGGTTTTGACCTTCATCCAAAAAATAACTTTGGTTTGAAACCCCGCCCTGAAGTCTGAGGTTTCGGCCGTAGCCAATTGGGAAGGGGAGAGAAATCCCTTTCCAATGGCGTCAGACCGATGGTACTGAAGGGTTGTCGCTAATTTTTGCTGAATTTTTCCGTGATCATTTCTATCGCCGACAGGCCATATTTACTGCCATGTGCCTTGGCAAGTGTGCTTTGCCAGACTTTGTCGCCACTTGAGATCATTGTGGTGGAAAACGGAAAAAAGCGCGTGGAAATACCGTTGTATAGAGAATTGTCCTCAGCATCCGGAGTCTTGGAGTTGGAAAATCTATGAAAATCTCCCCCATAACATCAGAATTCCTAGATAGCGAGAAGAATCCCATCCGGCGATATGGGGGAAAGGATTCTGATGGCTATCGGTATTTTGCCAATGATTTTTTGCCGATACGCAAGCGCCATTGGTTGTCCATCTGGTTTCAGGCTGCGCCGATCATCATGATGTCGGACGTTCATAGCGTATTGGAATTTGGAGGCGGACGGGATATTACACGCAGCTTGGTCAGACATTTCGGTATCGAATATAAATCGGTTGATATTTCAGACAGATTCTTTCCTGATACGCAAAGTTCCATAATTGATTACCCGTTCGACGGAAAAACCTTTGATCTGGTTTGTTCGTTTGAATGTTTGGAACATAATCCATGGGACGAGACGGTGAAACTTATCGCGCATATGATCCGCTTTACGCATAGATATCTTTATCTCTCGGTTCCCTATAACGGAGGATGGTTTTCCTTTTCTTTTTCCTTGCGTCTTCCCAAGATACATTGGGAGAAATGCTTTTATCTGGTCAGGGATCGTTTGGGAGGCGGACGCATCGACGTTGCGTCCCTGAAGAAACGGCCGTTGGAACGTAAGCATTCTGCGCATTGGTGGGAGCTGGGACGTCGTTCCGGACTGTCGCGGCGACAGTTTGTCGAAACAATCGAGAAAATGGGTTTTAAACTCTTGAGTTCTCAACACAATCCATTGTTTCCGATGCACTTGTTTTTGTTGTTCGAGCTGGAGCCATCCGGGGGGGGGGGGGGGGGG
>JAIRMN010000203.1 GCA_031258715.1 Zoogloeaceae bacterium | reverse complement strand
GACTCCCGCTCCATCCGCGTCTCCGGCTTGCAGGCGCGGGTAACGATGTACACGACCCTCTGGGGCGCGGAAGCGGCGGCGGAAGGCATCACCTCAGGCGGCGGACTGGAAGTCTATCCTGTGCAGGGGTTGCATGGGGCGCTGGGGGGATGAAGGACTTGCCGGGAATGTCTGTCAGAATAGTTCGATGGCCATGTGGCGTTTTGTCGCCATGCGCTTCATTTCTCCCAGAATGGGAAGATGCGCGAAATCGACTTCGTAGCGCGCGTCGTCGCTGTTGACCTCGCCGTCGCCGTTGCGGTCTTCCAGGGGCTTGCCGGAGGCCGAGGCGATGAGTTCTCCGGTGAGGCGTTGCTGGATGCGCAGCGCGCCCAGTTCGATGGTGAGCCGGTCGAGCTTTTCCATGTCTTTCTCGTCGCCGCCGGTCAATCGGTAGGCTTCGCCCAGCAATTTCCGGTCGTTGTCGTTGAAAGCGGCGACCGTCACCGGTTTGAGGCGGTTGGCGACCAACTTCGAGAACAGGCTGTTGTCATGATCCGGGTTTTCGTCCTGGAAGCGTTGCGCCAGCGCTTGCGCCCGCTCGCTCAAATACACCCGCGCCGAGCCGGATGCGGGCGCTTCGGCGGGCATTTCCGGGGCGCCTTGCGCCGCTCGCGGGAAAAACGTTCCGCCCTGCGCGGATGCGGCAGTTGCGGAAACATTTGCCAGACTGGTCATGTGGCGCTCCTTGCGGTCGGTGGATCCTGGGTATCCCGATGCCGGAAATCCGACATCCTCATGCCGGTCTTTTCGGCATGGCGGCGAATTTTCTTGAGGTGGTCAAAGGCGCGAAGCGGCGGAAAATCGGTAGGCGTTCCCTGAGATTGCGCGGGCGCGACTCAAACTGATGTGGCATCATATGAGGCCTGAAGCGCCGCGCAGCCCCCTCTACCTCGTCAAAAGCGAGGCGCGCAGCGCCGTGGCAATCCAGAGCGCGGTTCAGCCTTCGACATCTCCAATTCACAACCGTTGGACTGCGGCCTTGTCCAGGCTACGCCTAGGTATTTCGTATTTCGATGGCACGCGGATGTAGCTCCTCTTGTCATTCACACTGACCGCCGCCAGGCCATTGGCGGCGAAGCTCCCGACCTTGTCAAGGCGCTGCTCGATTGCCCAGACGATCGGGCCGTCGACAATCTTCCCCGCTCCGGAATGCGCCAGATTGCCGGACGCTTCCCGCTTTTCGCCAAAGGCCATTGCCTCGTCACGGGCGATTTTCTCTCTCCAGGCCGCGCGCGCCGCCGTCAGCCGGGTTCCATGATCGCGCCGGATATCCTGGGCGCCATCGAGGGAGAGGGGAAAATCCCATCCGCACACCGAACACAGTCGCGCCGTTTCGATGCAGGAGGATATTCCGCCAAATTCAAGGCGTATCCCCGATTGCGCCGCGAGGTATCGCCAGACGAATGATTTTTGTAGAATGCGCGGGATGCCGTGGAACGAAGCGCCAGCCCAAAAGCCCGCAGACCCGCAAGCCTGGGACTGCCGGGAGAGGGACTCGAACCCTCACGCCTTGCGGCGGCGGATTTTGAGTCCGCTGCGTCTACCGATTCCGCCACCCCGGCATGGGAGGCGGCATTATCCATGAAACCGTTTATCGCAACAAGTCCGCGTTTGACCTCACTGACCGTAGACGACTTTGATTTTGCGCTGCCGGAGGCGCTGATCGCCCAGCATCCGGCGTCCGAACGCGCGGCCAGTCGGCTTTTGCGCGTTGACGCCGCGGGATTTTCGGACTTGCGCTTCGTCGATTTGCCCCGGCTCTTGAATCCTGGCGATCTCCTGGTGATGAATGATACCAAAGTCATCAAGGCGCGGTTCTTCGGGCAAAAGGACACGGGCGGGCGGGTGGAAGTCATGCTGGAGCGCATTCTCGACGCGCGTCGCGCGCTCGCCCAGGTGCGCGCCGGAAAAGCGCCGAAGGCGGGTTGCCGGCTGGAACTGGCGGAGGCGTTTTCCGTGCGCGTGACGAAGCGGCAGGACGATTTTTTTCTCCTGACGCTGGAAACGGAAACCGGCGATTTCTGGTCGCTGGCGGAGACGCATGGCCGCCTGCCGTTGCCGCCCTACATCAGGCACGCGCCCTCGGCGGAAGACGAGGCGCGTTACCAGACCCTCTACGCCCGCGCGCCCGGCGCGGTGGCCGCGCCGACGGCCGGACTGCATTTCGATGCCGACTTGCTGGAACGCATCGCGGCAAGCGGCATCCGAACGACCTGCCTGACCCTGCATGTGGGCGCGGGCACCTATCAGCCGGTGCGCGTCGATCGGATCCACGAACACCGGATGCACAAGGAATGCTTCGTCCTATCGGAAGAGACCGCTGCCGCCATCCGGCAGACGCGCGCGGCGGGCGGGCGGGTCGTCGCCGTCGGCACCACGGCGCTGCGCGCGCTGGAATCCGCCGCCTGCGGACATGGCGAAGTCCGCGCCGGGCGCGGGGAAACGGCTATTTTCATCACGCCGGGATTCGATTTCCAGGTGGTCGATCGCCTCATCACCAATTTCCACCTGCCGCGTTCCACCTTGCTGATGCTGGTTTCCGCCTTTGCCGGAATGGAGCGCATTCGCGCAGCCTACGCTCACGCCATCGCGCGGGAGTATCGTTTTTTCAGCTACGGCGACGCCATGTTATTGACGCGCGCCAAGGCGGGATGAAGTCAGTATAATCGGGAGGTTTTCGCGCGTCCGCGAACGATGAAGACGGAACGCGCAAAGATAAAGTCTGTCGAAAACCGTGGATCCCCCTGGGATCCGAGGAGGGGAAACATGCAAAAAGAATTTGTCTGGTCGGATGAATACAGCGTCGGCATCGACGAAATCGACGCTCAGCACAAAACCTTGTTCAAGCTCATCAACCGCCTGCACAAAGCCATCCTGGACAAGGAAGGCAGCAAGACCTGCGGCGCCGTCCTGGATGAGCTGGTGGATTACACCCGCATCCACTTCACGCTGGAACAGACCTTGATGCGCATCGGGAATTACCCGGAATACAAGGCGCATTGCGAAATGCATCGGGCATTGGTGGCGGAAGTCGAAAGCCTGCAAAAGAAAATCGCTTCCGGCCAGGTCGCCATCAGTTTCGAGCTCCTGCATTTCTTGCGCAACTGGCTGACCAAGCACATCCTGGGCGAAGACAAGAAATACGGCAACTTTTTCAAGGAAGGCGACCATCAACGACAAAAGCATGTCCTGGGCTGGACGGAACATTCCCAGGAGAGCATCGAACAGCATCGGAAGAAAAGGAAATGGTGGCAGTTCTGGTAGTTTGTGTTTCGGTTTTGCCGGGTATCCGGGGAGGTTGATGTCATGCGTTCCGCGCTTCTTTTTCTTGTGTTCGTCCTTCTGGGCGGCTGCGCCGCGACCGGGCCGGAAATTCACAGCCAACGCCGTTCAGAGACGGATTTCGCGGCCTACCGCAGCTTCGCCTTTTTCACGCCGTTGGGGACGGACAGGGGCGAATACGCTTCGCTCATCTCGCAGCAACTGAAGACGGAAACGCGCCGGGCGCTGGAGGCGCGCGACTATCGTTACACGCCTGACGCGCCGGACTTGTTGATTAATTTCACGCTTGATATCCGGAAACGGGCTTTCTATCCCTACCATTTTCCGGGTTCCATTTTCTATGGCGGCTTCGGCGGACGGAGGCGCGGCGGCGTGGGCGTGGGCTTTGGCTATCATTTCCCGCTGGGGGGAGAAACCCGCGCGCTGGAAAGCATCCTGGGCGTCGATTTCATCGACGCCCAAACCAGGGAAGTCCTTTGGGAAGGCAGGGCAAAAAGCCCGATGCAGGATGCCGACAAGGAAGACCTGGCGCCGCTCCTCAAAATCGCGCTGGAAAAGCTCCTCGAACACTACCCCTCGCCCAAGGCCGCCGACGGCAGGGAGGACGCCGAAGCCACCGAATGAAGGTAGTCGGGATTTTCCTGTCTCCTGATTCGCCTCATCCGTCTGAATCGCGCCCGTCCGTGAGATCCCTGTCGAGAAAACCGTTTTTAGGCGATATACTTGCGCCTTTCTGAATGAATTCGCGCCCGCGGAAACGAGACTCGTCATGAAAGCCGTCATTTTGGCCGGAGGGCTGGGAACCCGCATCAGCGAGGAATCTCACCTCAAGCCCAAGCCCATGGTGGAAATCGGCGGAAAACCGATTCTTTGGCACATCCTCAAGATATATTCCGCTCACGGCATCCATGATTTCGTCATTTGCCTGGGTTACAAGGGTTATGTCATCAAGGAATATTTCGCCAATTATTTTCTGCACACTTCCGATGTCACCTTCGATCTGGCCGAGAACCGCATGGAAGTCCATGCGCGTCACGCGGAATCCTGGCGCATTACCTTGGTGGACACGGGCGAAAACACCCAGACCGGCGGGCGGCTGAAGCGCGTCCGCGGCTATCTGCCGTCGAATGAGGATTTCTGTTTTACCTATGGCGACGGGTTGGGCGACATCGATATTGGCGCGGTCATTCGTTTCCATCGGGAAGAGGGACGGCTGGCGACCGTCACGGCCGCCAGGCCGCCGGGACGCTTCGGGGCGCTGGAAATCGACGGCGCGGCCGTCACCTCTTTCAATGAAAAACCGGCGGGCAGTGAAAGTTACATCAACGCGGGGTTTTTCGTCCTCTCCCCCGCTGTTTTCGACATGATCGAAAACGACCGGACACCCTGGGAGAAGACGCCGCTGGAAACCCTGGCGGCGCGGCGTCAGCTTTCCGTTTGGCGGCATCATGGCTTCTGGCAGCCGATGGATACCCTGCGTGAAAAAATCCATCTGGAAGAACTCTGGCAATCCGGGCAGGCGCCCTGGAAAATCTGGCCATGAACGCGCGTTTCTGGCAGGGAAAGCGCGTTTTCCTCACCGGGCACACCGGCTTCAAGGGCGGCTGGCTCGCGCTCATGCTCGTCCGCCTGGGCGCGAACATCACCGGCTTCGCCCTGTCGCCGCCGACCGACCCCTCGCTTTTCGATCTGGCGCGGGTCGGGCGGGACATGCGTTCCGTCATTGCCGACATCCGCGATGCCGAAAAGATACTTTCCGCCGTGCGGGAAGCGCGGCCGGAAATCATTTTCCATCTGGCGGCGCAACCCCTGGTGCGCCAGTCCTATGACGATCCGATGGAAACTTACGCCACCAACGTCATGGGGCTGGTCCATCTTTTCGAGGCCGCGCGCCAGTGCGATCCGGCGCGGGTCATCGTCGTCGTCACCAGCGACAAATGTTATGAAAACCGGGAATGGCTCTGGCGCTACCGGGAAAACGAGGCGCTGGGCGGGCATGACCCCTACAGCAGCAGCAAGGCCTGTGCCGAACTCGTCACGGCGGCCTACCGCGACGCCTTTTTTCGCGCCCGGAATCTTCACGTCGCCACGGCGCGCGCCGGAAACGTCATCGGCGGCGGCGACTGGGGGAAGGATCGTCTGGTTCCCGATGTCCTGCGCGCCATCGTTTCCGGCATGCCGCTTCGCCTGCGCAACCCCAAAGCTGTGCGTCCCTGGCAGCATGTGCTGGAGCCGCTTTCCGGCTATCTCCTCTTGGCGGAAAAACTCCATGAAGCGGGCGAGGCTTACGCTTCTCCCTGGAATTTCGGTCCGGCGGACGAAGACGCCCGTCCGGTGGAATGGCTCGTAAAACGGTTGGCGCGGGATTGGGAAGGGCAGTTTTCCTGGGAGATCGATCCACGCGCGCATCCGCATGAAGCGCATGAACTCCGGCTGGACGCTACCCAGGCGCGGCTGCGGCTGGGCTGGCAACCCCGCTGGCGGCTGGAGACGGCGCTTTCGCGCGTCGTCGACTGGCAACGGGCGTGGCGGGCAGGCCAGGACATGCGGGAATTCACGCTTTCGCAGATCGCCGCCTTTGAAGCGGAGCCCACTGAATGACTTTGGAATCGAGCCGCGCCAGAATCCTGGAACTCGTCCGCGCCTATGCGGATGAAAAAAGTCTTCCGGGAGCGGATTTCGTCTCCGGAAAAACGCCCGTTCCGCCTTCCGGCAAGGTGCTGGGCGCGCAGGAACTGGTCTATGCGGTCGATGCCATCCTCGATGGCTGGCTTACGACAGGGCGCTTCAACGCGGCGTTTGAAGCGAAACTGGGGCAATTTCTGGGCGTCGATTTCGTTCTCACCTGCAATTCCGGTTCTTCGGCCAATCTGCTGGCGCTTTCCGCCCTGACTTCGCCGCTCCTGCGAGAACGCGCCCTGAAACCGGGCGATGAAGTCATCACCGCCGCCGCCGGATTCCCGACCACGGTCAATCCCATCCTGCAAAACGGCCTGATCCCCGTATTCGTCGATTCCGCGCCGCCCACCTACAACCCGACTGCGGAAGCCATCGAAGCCGCCATCACCCCCCAGACCCGCGCCATCATGCTGGCGCACACACTGGGCAATCCCTTTGCCGCTGCCGAAATTCGCGCCCTTGCGGATAAGCGCCGCCTCTGGCTCGTCGAAGACTGCTGCGACGCGCTTGGTTCTACCTATCGCGGCCAAAAAACCGGCGCTTTCGGGCATATCGCCACGCTCTCCTTTTATCCGGCGCATCACATCACGATGGGCGAGGGCGGCGCGGTCTTCACGAACGACCCGGTACTGAAACGCATCGTCGAATCCTTCCGGGACTGGGGACGCGACTGCTGGTGCGCGCCGGGACGCGACAATACCTGCGGCAAGCGCTTTCAATGGCGATGGGATGAGTTGCCGGAAGGTTACGACCACAAATACGTCTATTCGCACCCGGGCTACAACCTCAAGATCACCGACATGCAGGCCGCCGTGGGCCTTGCGCAACTCGAACGGCTGGAGGGATTCATCACGGCGCGCAAAAGGAATTTCGCCACGCTCAATGCGGCGCTGGCGGACGCGAAAGCTTTTTTCGTCTTTCCAGAGGCCACGCCGGAAAGCGATCCGGCCTGGTTCGGCTATCCCCTCACCCTGAGAAACCCCCAAGCGGCAGCTCGGCGCGTCGATCTGCTCCGTTATCTCGATGAACGAAAAATCGGCGTCCGCCTCCTCTTTGCCGGCAACCTCACCCGCCAGCCTTACATGCAAGGCCGCGAATACCGCGTCTCCGGCACGCTTTCCGGCGCGGACGGGATCATGAACGACACCTTCTGGATCGGCCTCTATCCAGGGCTTTCCGAGGAGATGCTCGCCTATTCGGCGCGTTGCCTGCGCGAATTCTTCGGGCTTGGGTTTTGATTTTGCGCGCCAGATCATGACCGGACACCCCGCCGCTCCGCTTCCCGCCGCCGATCTCGAACACATTTTGCGGCATACGGGACCCTTGTGGCAAAAACTCGATGGCGCGCGTTTTTTCATTACCGGCGGCACTGGGTTTTTTGGCGTCTGGCTTCTGGAGACGCTGGCCTGTGCCCGGCAAAGTCTTGGGATCGACATCGAGGCGACGATCCTCACCCGCGACGTTCAGTCCTTTGCCGCCAAAGCGCCGCATCTGGCGGCAAACGCCCTGTTCGACTGGATCGAGGGCGACGTGCGGACATTTTCTTTTCCGCCGGGCGAATTCAGCCACGTCATCCATGCGGCGGCCACTTCTTCGCGCCCCTTGCCCGCGCAGGAAATGCTGGATACCCTGATCGACGGCACGCGCCGCGTCCTTCGCTTTGCCGCGCAATCGCGCTGCCGGCGCTTGCTGCTGGTGAGTTCCGGCGCGGTCTATGGCCGTCAGCCGCCGGAATTGCCGCAATTACCCGAAACCCATCCACACGCCCCTGATCCGGTCAATCCCCTTTCCGCTTATGGAGAGGGCAAGCGCCTGGCGGAACTCCTTTGCGCCCTTGCCACGGAACAAGGCATCCCCTGCGTCATCGCCCGCTGCTTTGCCTTCATCGGCCCGCATCTGCCGCTCGACGCCCATTTCGCGGCAGGAAATTTTATCGCCGACGCCGCGAGCGGCGGCCCCATCCACGTCAACAGCGACGGACGTCCAGTGCGTTCTTATCTCTACATGGCGGATCTGGTGGTCTGGCTCTTGACCATCCTGACCACTGGAAAACCCGCGCATCCCTATAATGTCGGCTCGGACAAAAGCCTTTCCGTTGCAGAGCTTGCCGCGCGTATCCAGAAAATATCGGGCATTGCCAATGCCGTCCTGGTGCGCGATCCGCCATCTTCCACGCTACCGCCGCGCTACGTTCCCGACGTTCGCCGGGCGCGGGAAGCATTGGGGCTGGAAGTCAAAATCGGAATTGACGAAGCCATCCTGCGAACCCTGGACTGGATAAGAGGAGCGTCGGCCAATGGAGACTGAAAAAACCGCCCTGCGCCCCTGCCCGGTTTGCGCCGGGGTGCGCGCAGAAGTCCTGCATCGCCTGCATTTCCATCTGGCAGAGGGGATGCCGCTCCCTGAAGCCTGCGATCTGGTCAGTTGCCCGCATTGTGGCTTTGTTTATGCCGATACCTCCGGGAGCCAGGCCGATTACGACCGTTACTACACGGCATTTTCCCGTTACGAAGACGCTGCCGTCGCCAGCGGCGGCGCGGATAACGAAGCCGACGCGCATCGCCTGGAAGCAACCGCGCGCTGGCTGGAAAGACATATTGCGCCGGGAATGCGCGTCATGGATATTGGCTGCGGCAATGGCGGTTTGCTGAAAGCGATTTCCAGGCGCATATCGATCCGCGCTTCCGGCATCGATCCCGCGCCGCGTTGCGTTGCCCGGCTCATCGCCGAAGGGTTTGCCGCCTATCAGGGGCATCTGGGCCATTTGCCGGAAAATTGCGGAACCCACGATTTCATCATCCTGTCGCATGTTCTGGAGCATGTCGTGGATATTTCCGGGGCGCTCCTTGCCGCGCGCCGATTGCTTGCGCCGCATGGAAAACTTTATGTCGAAACGCCGGACGCTTCCCGCTATCACCTCGAAAAATTGCCGCCGTTTTATTTTTTCGACCCGGAGCATATCAACCATTTTGACGCCGCGAGCCTGAAAGCCCTTGGCGCCCGGAATGCTTGGCGCGTCGCGGATGGCGTCGAAAAAACGATCCGGCTTTCCCATGATCGCCGCTATCCCGCTGTCGGCGTCATCCTTGAGCCGGACGATTCGGCGTTTGCGCATGAATCGGGCGGCACGGCCCTGAGAGAAAAAATCGCCGCCTATGTCGCCGCCTCCCATCGGAAGTTGCGCGAGGCGGAAAACATGCTGGCCAATGCCGTCCTGAATCGTCCCGTCGCTTTGTGGGGCGCGGGATCACAGGCGCAACGGCTTCTGGAAAGCAGTCCGTTGAAGCGGGCGCGCATTGTCGCCGTTGTCGACCGGGATTCCAACAAACAGGGTCAATTCTTTGCCTATTGCGTGGTTCAGCCGCCGGAAGAAGGATTGCGCCAACTCCCCGAAAACACGCTGGTGGTCATTGCGGCGGCCATTCATGCGGAAACGATCCGCGATGAAGTGGCGGCGATTGACGCGCGCCTGCCCTGCCTGATTCCCTGAACACCTTGCCGGAGAACCTTCGTGAACAAATTTTCCCAATTGATAGCAACATCGCTTTCCCTTCCAGCCCCCGTTCTGGAAGGCGATTCCGTGTGGATTTACGGGGCGGGCAACAAGGGACGGGAAGTCATGCAAACCTTGATAGAGCGCGGTTACGTTATCGCCGGATTTCTGGATACACACGCCAAACCCGGACAACGTATCGACAATCTTCCTGTCCTGACGATGGATGACGTGCGCACGCCTTCCGCACAGTCTGTCGTCATCGCCATTCACAATTATATGGCGGAAATCCCCGCGCTCCAGAATGCCATCCAGGAAAAGGGATTCAAACAGGCGTTGAACGTGATTGAACTCTATAACGCCTTGCCGGGCCTATGGCCAGACCATTACTGGCTGACCGACAAAAGCGCCTACCGGAATTCTGGCGCGGCGCTCGATCGGCTGGATGCCATCCTTGCCGATGAACCCAGCCGAGGCTGGCTGGAAGCTGTGTTGCGCTTTCGTCTCACGGGCGATTACGCCGCGCTTCCCGAACCCCGGTTCGGGGATCAATATTGCCCCCATGACCTGACCCCGTGGCCCAATCCCCTGCGCTTCATCGACTGCGGCGCCTTCGATGGCGATACTTTGAAACACCTTGCAAAGAGCGGTTATGACTTTGCCGCCATTGCCGCTTTCGAGCCGGACGCGGAAAACTTTTGCCGCCTTGCCGAGGCGTCCGGGCAATATGGGAACGCCGTCTTTTTCCCCTGCGCCCTGGGCGCGAAAACGGAACTGTTGCGTTTTTCCGCGGGTACTGGAATGTCCAGCCATGTCTCCAGCGCGGGCGAGCAGTGTGTCCAGTGCGTGACGCTGGATGAAGCCCTGCCTGCCTTTGCGCCCAACCTCATCAAGATGGACATCGAAGGCGCGGAACTGGATGCCCTGCGGGGCGCGCATCGCCTGATCGCGCGTTACCGGCCAGGACTTGCCGTCAGCCTCTACCACAGGCCCGGCCATTTGTGGCAGATTCCCCTGATGCTGCATGACTGGAACCTGGGCTACCGTTTTTACCTGCGCGGCCATGCCCAAAATTCTTACGATCTGGTCTTGTACGCGCTGCCTGCCGAATCGACGGCATGAAAGGGTTATGTCATGTACATTCGCGTTTCCGAATTCATCGCCCGTCACCTCGTCCGCCACGGTGCGCGCCACGTCTTTCTCATGACCGGCGGCGGCGCGATGTTTCTGAACGACGCGCTGGGCCACCAGCCGGGACTGGAAATCGTTTGCAACCATCATGAGCAGGCGGCGGCGATGGCGGCGGAGGCCTATGCGCGCATCGCCGGTTCGGTCGGCGTCATCAACGTCACCACTGGTCCCGGCGGCATCAACGCCCTGAACGGTGTTTTCGGCGCATGGACGGATTCAATTCCCCTCCTGATTCTTTCCGGGCAGGTCAAACGCGAGACTTCCCTGCGCCATACGGGTGTTCGCGTGCGCCAGCTCGGCGACCAGGAAGCCGACATCGTGGCGCTGGCCGCGCCTATCTGCAAATACGCGGCCTTTGTCGACGAACCGGAACAAATCCGCCATGAGTTGGAAAAGGCGCTCCATCTCGCCACCCAGGGACGCCCCGGCCCCTGTTGGCTGGACATCCCCATCGACGTGCAATCCGCGCTGATCGACCCGGAGACGCTTGCCGGCTTTACCCCGCCTTGCGGCATTGAAAATCCTTCGCTGGAGGAGGACGTGTGCCGGGAAGTCCTGGCGCGTCTTTCGCGCGCGCAACGTCCTGTCATCATGGCGGGTAGCGGCATTCGCGCGGCGCATGCCCTGCCCGCGTTCGAGGCGGTCATCCACAAACTGGCCATTCCCGTCGTCACCGCGTGGGCGCACGACCTGATCGCCAGCGATGACCCCTTGTTCTGTGGAAGGCCCGGCGCCATCGGCGACCGCGCCGGAAATTTCACCGTGCAAAACGCCGATTGCCTGCTGATTCTCGGCAGCCGCCTGAATATCCGCCAAATCGGCTACAACTGGGCTTCGTTTGCTCCAAACGCCCGCAAAATCCAGGTCGACATCGACGCGGCGGAACTGGAAAAGCCTTTCGTGCCTATCGATTGGCCCATTTGTTGCGATGTCCGCGTTTTTCTGGAAACCCTGAATCGATCTTTGCCCGAAAATCCGCCGCCACAAAAGCCGCACGCCGATTGGCTCGCCTGGTGCCGCGAACGGGTAGCCCGTTATCCCGCCGTCCTGCCTCGCCAGCGCGCCTGGAAAGGCAAAATCAACCCCTATCATTTCGTGGAAACCCTGTTCGATATGCTCGAAGCGGACGACATCATCGCCTGCGCCAATGCCGCCGCCTGCATCGTGCCGTTCCAGGCGGGGAAGATTCAACGCGGCATGCGCCTCTTTTCCAATTCCGGTTCCGCTTCCATGGGTTACGATTTGCCCGCGGCCATCGGCGCGTATTACGGCGCGCTGGCGGCGCGAGGAGAGCAGCGCCGCGTCATCTGCCTGGCGGGCGATGGCAGCATCATGCTGAACCTTCAGGAATTGCAAACCATCGCGCACCATCGCCTGCCAATCAAGATTTTTGTCCTCAATAACCGCGGTTATCTGTCCATCCGCAGTTCGCAGAACAATTTTTTTGGCCGCCTGACGGGAGAAGGGCCGGATTCGGGCGTTTCGTTTCCCGATTTCGCCGCCCTGGGCGCAGCATTCGGTCTCTCTTCCCGGATGCTCCGGACAGAAGCCTTTGCCAGGGAACTCGCGGAAATCCTCGCCGCCGACGGCCCCGCGCTCATCGACGTCGTCCTCGACGAAACGCAGGGCTTCGAACCGCGCATGGCTTCCCGGCAATTGCCGGATGGCCGCATCGTCTCCCCGGCGCTGGAAGACATGTACCCGTTTCTGGAAGCGGAAGAACGGGCGCAAAATATGTTAGTATCCTTGCCTCTCCCCGAAAAGACCTGAAAATTGCCATGACCGCCAAACGTATTTTTGAAGATCTGTTTGTTCTGGAGCTTGCCAGCAACCATTGGGGGCGTCTCGAACGCGGGCTGAAAATCATCACGGATTTTTCCCGCATCGTGCGCTTCAATAATGTCAAGGCGGCCATCAAGCTGCAATTCCGGGATGTTGATGCCTTCATCCACAAGGATTACCGGCAGAACCAGGAGATTCGCTACATCAAGAAGACGATGGATACCCGTCTGGCCCGCAAGGATTACGCCCTGTTGGTCGAGGCCATCCGCAGGGGCGGCTGCATTCCAATGGCCACGCCTTTTGACGAGCAGTCGGTCGAGCAGTGCGTGGAACAGGGCATCGACATCATCAAGATCGCCAGTTCCGACATCAACGATTGGTCGCTGATCGAAAAGATCGCCCTCACGCGCCGTCCGGTCATCGTTTCGACCGGCGGTTCCTCATTGAAGAGCATCGACGATCTGGTCAGGTTCTTTGCCAATCGCAACATTCCCTTGGCCATCAACCACTGCGTTTCCCTTTACCCTTCGGAAGACCATGAACTGGAATTGAACCAGATTGATTTTTTGAGGGCGCGCTACCCTGAAAATGTCATCGGCTTTTCCAGTCACGAATACCATGACTGGCATACCACGGTTTCCATTGCCTACGCCAAGGGCGCGCGCACCTTTGAGCGGCATATCGACATTGAAGCCGATGGCCTTCCCGTTTCCCCTTATTGTTCCCTGCCGCGCCAGGTTGACGAATGGTTCAAGGCGTATAAAAAAGCCGTCGCCATATGTGGCGCGCCGGGCACGCAAAAGCGCGTGCCGCCGGAACGGGAAATTCTTTATCTGGACAGCCTGGTGCGCGGCGTTTATGCGCGAAAAGACCTCGTTTGCGGCCAAACGTTGAAGATCGACGATATCTATTTTGCCATCCCGCTGCAAAAAGGGCAGATATCCTGCCGCGAATTGATGCAGGGTGAAAAATTGCTGAGGGATATTGCCGCCGATCAACCCCTCATGATTGATGACATTGACAGCCCCTACGCGGAAAACGCGGATTTGAAGGCGCTGATTTATCGTCGTGGCCTATAGCCGGAAATGGATGCTTGTCGCTCCTGACCGCGGAACTTCACCCGTTCTCGATTCGACGCGCGGAGGCGCCCAGAAACAAGCCCCTGGAAGACTTGTATCCATTTTTCGATAGAGAATATCTGCAAGCGAATATGGGTTTTCCGATCCCTGGCGTCCAATCCCGATAATTACGCCGCATTTTGCCGACAGGCCAACCCTGGATTGTTTCGACAGGCCTCGCGCGCCGTATTATATTTTTCGCCCGGTCATTCCCGGAAATCCGCCGGACACCGCGCTGTTTTGACGAGGGTGGAGCGTTGTTGCGGGGGCGGCGCGACCTGGCGGGCGCCCATCTCGTTGACAAGGCGCTCAAGAGCTTCTCCGCCCCAAGGGGCGCGGAGGGCATCAAGCGACAGAAAAGTTACCGGCGTATCGAGCCGCGGGTTGGGCATCGGGTCAGCGGTCAGCGTCCCGTTTCCGGCGGTTCGTTTGGCGTCTGTCGCCTGGTTCCTGATGCCTGTTCTCCTGTCATCTTCGTGATGTTTTTCACGATTTGTTCCAGGAGGCGGATGGCGTTTTCCTGGCTGTCTTCGGAGATGTCCGCGAGGATGGTTTCGTGCAGGCGGACGATTTCGGCCTCGACTTCATCAAGGAGCGCCGAACCCTTCGGCGTGATGATGACGTGGTTTTGGCGGCGATCCTGGAGATCGGCCTCCCGTTTCAGGAGGTCGCGTCTTTCCATGCGATCCAGGAGACGCACCAGGTGCGAGGTTTCGATGCCCAGTCTCGATGCCAGCGTATACTGGTTGTAGCGAACCTCCTCCTGCTGGACGAGCCACAGGAGAATCTGCCAGGCCGTCATGTTAATGTCCCAGGCGCGAAGGCGAACGTCCAGATGAGCGCGCCACAGGATGCTGGTGCGGTGCATGAGCCGGGAAAAAGTGAAATGTTGTTGCTGCATGAGCGTCACTCGACCCAATGAAAATTTCAGCGGGAAGCAATCCGCCGATTGGTCTTGCCGCGCCGCGCCATATGATTGCGCCGTTCCGCGTAACTGCGCCGCTCCACATGGCTGCGCCGTTCCATGTGGTCGCGCCGGTCAAGATTGCCGGGATACTGCCCGGAAGAAAAGGTATCGCGCCGCCTGTCGCCCTTGCCGCGCCGATCGACATTGCCCCGGCGATCGACATTGCTCCGGCGCTCGATATTGCCGCGCCAGTCGGAACTCGGCGCCGAAAGCGGCACGACGGAAGGACGCCTCGCCTCCTTGCTCGGCAACTTACCGGGCCGCGCTTCTTCCGCGTTCGTGATCTGGATCATGTTGCTCAATATCCGCTCCAGGACACGAATGCCATCCTCCAGGTCGGGCGCGGAAACGCCCTCCAGCATGGTCGCGCGCAGACGGATGATGCCATTCTCGATTTCACCCACCATCGCCGCGCCGGCAGGCGTGATCACGAGATGATTCTGACGGCGATTCCTGGAATCGATCTCCCGCTTCAGGAGGTCGCGCTTTTCCATGCGATCCAGAAGACGCACCAGATGCGGCGCCTTGATCTCCAGTTGCGCGGCCAATGTGCGCTGGTTGTGAGGAACTTTTTCGTGATACAGGAAGATTAGAATATGCCAGGTGGTCAGGTTCATGCCCCAGAAACGCAAATGTCCTTCCAGTTGCTCACGCCATCGAATGGTGGCGCGGTAGAACAGTCTGGGGAAGTCAGTTTCTTTTTTTTGCATTGGACTGTACAAAATTCCATTGATGAATTAATGATTGTGTCAATTACTATTTATAGCTTAAAAACATTTTACATGCAAAAAATTATCGAATCCGACAAACGGTTGCGTTCGGTATGAGCGGCAAAGCAAAAAAGCCCCACTACAGGAAAACGCCGTGCTACCGGCCTTTCAGGGGGCAGGAGACAGGAATCAGGAGACAGAGGAAACAACCGGCGTATCACGCCGCAAGTTACGCATCCGGATTGCTTCGTCGCCTTGCTCCCGAGGATGACGATGTTGGGAGCGTTCCATGTCGCGCCGGAGAATGATGAGCTTGGGCCTGTGCCAGGCCGCGCCGCGATTTTGACGAGGCGGGGGCGCTCCGTCTCCTGTCCCCTGACGCCCAACCCTGTCCGCCGCGTGTTTGCCGCGTTGCGGCAAAGGAGCGATGACAAGCCCATTTATGCGGCTGGATTGTTATTGAATCCTGTCTTGCGTTTCTTCTCATGAACACAGTAGTATCCAAAATTTTCTGCGCAAGGGGCGCATGGGCGGCATGGACCGGGGGAGGGTCCTGGGTTCCTGGCCGCGCGTGATGGCTTGGCGCATCGAGTTTGCAGCTATGCAAGGAATTTCCGGGAACGTGATGGATGGCGCGAATGCGCTGTCGGAAGCCGACCAGTCCCTGATTGCCGGGGTACTGGGCGGCCAGCGTCGCGCGCTCGCCAAGAGTATTACACTGATCGAGTCTACCCGGCCCGATCATCAGGAACGTGCCCAACAGGTGCTTTTCTCTGTGCTGCCCCACACGGGCGGCGCCATTCGCGTCGGCATCTCCGGATCGCCTGGCGCGGGCAAGTCCACCTTCATTGAAGCGTTGGGCAATCTTCTGATTGACGCAGGCCACCGTTTGGCGGTACTGGCGGTCGATCCTTCTTCCTCGCTTTCCGGCGGTTCCATCCTGGGCGACAAGACCCGAATGGAAACCCTGTGCCAGCGGGAGGAAGCGTTCATCCGCCCTTCACCCTCAGCCGGTTCTCTGGGCGGCGTCGCCGAAAAAACCCGTGAGGCCATGTTGCTCTGCGAAGCCGCCGGTTTTGACGTGATCATCGTTGAAACCGTCGGCGTCGGGCAAAGTGAAACCACGGTAGCGGGCATGGTGGATTTGTTCGCGCTCTTGCAATTGCCCAACGCGGGCGATGATTTGCAGGCCATCAAGAAAGGCATCGTCGAGATAGCCGATCTGGTGGTCGTCAACAAGGCCGATCTCAATCCTCCTGCCGCAAGCGCGACGCGCGCCCAATGGAAGCAGGCTTTACATCTTCTGCGCCCCGCCCTGCCGGGCTGGACACCCACGGTTCTTGCCATGAGCGCCTTGAAAAAGGAAGGCGTGGCGGAATTCTGGGAAGCCGTGCAGAAATTCCGCGACACCCTGACCGCCAACGGCGCGCTTGCTGAAAAGCGCCAGCGTCAGGCGGTCGACTGGATGTGGCAGTTGATTCATTTCGGCCTCAACCAGCGATTCCAGCGCCACGAAGCGGTGCGAACCCGTCTGCCGGAAATCTCCCGGCAGGTGGCCGCTGGAAAAATGTCGCCTTCCGCCGCCGCCCATGCGTTACTCGGATTCCTGAATCGTGACCCCTGATTTCCAAGGAGTTTTACATGCTTGACATTATTGACGAGTTAGACAAAAAACGGCAGGCCGCCCGTTTGGGCGGCGGCCAGAAGCGCATCGACAACCAGCATAAAAAAGGCAAACTCACCGCGCGCGAACGCATCGAGCTTTTGCTGGACCCCGATTCCTTCGAGGAATGGGACATGTTCAAGGAACACCGTTGCGCCGATTTCGGCATGGACAAGGAGAAAATCCCCAGCGACGGCGTCGTCACGGGCTGCGGCATGATCAATGGCCGCCTCGTCTTCGTCTTCTCGCAGGACTTTACCGTCTTCGGCGGCGCGCTTTCCGAAGCCCACGCGGAGAAAATCTGCAAGATCATGGATCACGCGATGAAAGTCGGCGCGCCGGTCATCGGCCTCAACGATTCCGGCGGCGCGCGCATCCAGGAAGGCGTGGCTTCTCTCGGCGGCTATGCCGATGTTTTTCAGCGGAACGTCATGGCTTCCGGCGTCGTCCCGCAGATTTCCATGATCATGGGACCCTGCGCGGGCGGCGCGGTCTATTCGCCCGCGATGACCGACTTCATCTTCATGGTGAAGGATTCCTCCTACATGTTCGTCACCGGCCCCGACGTGGTGAAGACCGTGACCCATGAAGAAGTCAGCGCCGAGGAACTGGGCGGCGCGGTGACGCATTCCACCAAGTCCGGCGTGGCCGACCTCGCCTTTGAAAACGACGTGGAAGCCCTTGCCTACGTGCGGCGATTGATCAACTACCTGCCCAGCAACAACCGCGAAAAACCGCCCATGCAGCAGACCGACGACCCGGCGGATCGCTTCGACTTTTCGCTGGATACGCTGATTCCGAACAATCCCAACCTGCCCTATGACATGAAGGAGCTGATCGTCAAGGTGGCCGACGACAGCGACTTCTTCGAAGTACAGGCCGATCACGCCAGGAACATCATCACCGGCTTCATCCGCTTGAGCGGCGCCACGGTTGGCGTGGTCGCCAATCAACCGATGGTGCTGGCCGGGTGCCTGGACATCAAGTCCTCGATCAAGGGCGCGCGCTTCGTGCGCTTCTGCGACGCCTTCAATATCCCGGTGGTCACGTTCGTGGATGTGCCCGGCTTCCTGCCCGGCACCGCGCAGGAATACGGCGGCATCATCAAGCACGGCGCGAAACTCCTCTACGCCTACGCGGAATGCACGGCGCCCAAGGTGACGGTGATTACCCGAAAAGCCTATGGCGGCGCGTATGACGTGATGAGTTCCAAGCACTTGCGCGGCGACGTGAATTTCGCCTGGCCCTCCGCCGAGATCGCGGTGATGGGGCCGAAGGGCGCGGTGGAAATCATCTTCCGCGGCGAAAAGGACGATCCGGTAAAACTCGCCGCGCGCGAGGCCGAGTACAAGTCCAAGTTCGCCAATCCCTTCGTCGCCGGAAGCCGCGGCTTCATCGACGATGTGATCATGCCGCACTGCACGCGCAAACGCATCTGCCGCTCGCTCGCCATACTGACCAACAAGAAGCTGGAAAACCCGTGGCGCAAGCACGGCAACATTCCGCTTTGAACGACAGGAGAAATACATGTTCAAGAAGATACTGATCGCGAATCGTGGCGAGATCGCGTGTCGCGTCATCAAGACCGCCCGCAAGATGGGCATCCGGACGGTGGCCGTGTTTTCCGAAGCCGACCGGGACGCGCTGCACGTGGAGCTTGCGGACGAAAAAGTCTATATCGGCCCCGCGCCCTCGAAGGAATCCTATCTGGTGATGGACAAAATCATCGCCGCCTGCAAGGAAACCGGCGCCGAGGCCGTGCATCCGGGCTACGGCTTTCTCTCGGAAAACGAAACCTTCGCGCGGCGGCTGGAAGAGGAAGGCATCACCTTCATCGGCCCCAAGCACTATTCCATTAGCAAGATGGGCGACAAGATCGCGTCGAAGAAACTGGCGAAGGAGGCGGGCGTTTCCACCATTCCCGGCCACAACGACGCCATTTCCGGCCCCGATGAAGCCGTGGAAATCGCCCGGAGAATCGGCTATCCGGTGATGATCAAGGCTTCCGCCGGCGGCGGCGGCAAGGGTCTGCGCGTGGCCTGGAACGACGCGGAAGCGCACGAAGGCTTTTCTTCCTGTGTGAATGAGGCGAAAAGCGCCTTTGGCGATGATCGCGTGTTCATCGAGAAGTTCGTGCAGGAGCCGCGCCACATCGAAATCCAGGTGTTGGGCGATTCCCACGGCAATTACGTCTATCTGAACGAGCGCGAATGCTCGATCCAGCGCCGTCACCAGAAGGTCATCGAAGAAGCGCCTTCGCCTTTCATCGACCCGGCAACCCGCAAGGCGATGGGCGAGCAGGCCGTGGCGCTGGCGCGCGCCGTGAATTACGAATCCGCCGGCACGGTGGAATTCGTCGTCGGCGCGGACAAGGGGTTCTACTTCCTGGAGATGAACACCCGCCTCCAGGTGGAGCATCCGGTCACGGAATTCATCACCGGCCTCGATCTGGTCGAACAGATGATCCGCGTCGCGGCGGGCGAAAAGCTCGCCATCACCCAGGAAGAGGTGAAAATCGACGGCTGGGCGCTGGAATGCCGGATCAACGCCGAAGACCCGTTCCGGGGCTTCTTGCCTTCCACGGGGCGGCTGACCAAGTTCTTCATTCCAGACGCCTCCGACTACCTGCGCGTGGATACCGGCGTCTATGACGGCGGCGAAATCTCGATGTACTACGATTCGATGATCGCCAAGCTGATCGTACACGGCGCGACCCGCGACGAGGCCCTGGGCCGGATGCGCGACGCCCTGAACGCCTTCGTGATTCGCGGCATCAGCAGCAACATTCCCTTCCAGGCGGCATTGATGAAGCATCCGAGCTTTCAGGCGGGCAACTTCAACACCGGCTTCATCGCGGAAGAATACCCGCAGGGCTTCGACGCCTCGATGGTGCCGCACGACGACCCGGCGCTCCTGATTTCCGTGGCGGCCTTCGTGCATCGCTGCTACCAGGATCGCGCCGCGAAGATATCCGGACAGCTTCCCGGCCACGAGCGGCAGGTCGGCGATCACTGGGTGGTCATCCGGGGCGGCGAACGGCATCCCGTCGTGGCGCGTCCCACGGCGGGCGGCTACGAAGTCGAATACAAGAGGAAGAAATACCGCATCCTTTCCGGCTGGCGGCTGGGACAGTCGCTCTTCAACGGCACCTGCAACGGCGAACCCTTCACCCTGCAAGTCGAACGCCACCGGCTGGTGTACCAGATCCACCACTGGGGCACCCGCGCCGACATGATGGTGATGTCCGCCCGCGCCGCCGAGCTGCTCGCCATGATGCCCGAAAAAGCGCCGCCCGACCTTTCCCGCTTCCTGCTTTCCCCCATGCCGGGACTCTTGCGCGAAGTTTCGGTCGCCGAGGGACAGGAAGTCAAGGTGGGCGAAAAACTCGTCGTCATCGAAGCCATGAAGATGGAGAACATCCTGAGGGCGGAACACGACTGCAAGGTAAAAAAAATCTCCGCCGCCATCGGCGAAAGCCTCTCGGTCGATCAGGTCATCATGGAGTTCGAATCCTGAACGGTCGCGCCCCGCAAAAAGCCCGTCTAACGGACGGGCTTTTACCCGTTTACGGGACTGTGTGCGGGACTGCGGATGCCGCGACGCCCGCGTGGCGTTGTTACCCGCGCGGCATGGAAAAAGTAAACCTCAACGGAAGAGGCGCGGATTGCCGCGCGGGATGAAAAGGGCCGCGGGCTTTCCCGCGAGGCTTTCCGGAAGTTTTTCGTAAAAAAACTTGACCGTCGCAGCACAATCGGATAGGTTTCGTAAAACTTTTGTAAAACGCGTCAGGCGCCTGCTGTGGGCTTTTCCGGTAGTGCCGTGATGGAAATTCGTATCAGACGGGCGGTATGAACGAGCAGGAAACTAGCGGAAGCCCTTCAGGGCTTCCAGTCAAACGCCACTGGGGAGGGGTTTCTCTCCCCTCCCCAATGACTACGGTCGGAACCCCGGCCGTAAGCAAGGGGTTTCGACCCTCGCGCCGATTCTTCCGGGCGGGGTTTCAAACCGGAGTTGGTTCTTGGATGAAAAAAAGAGTGGAGAGCGGGTATCGTTCCCGGAGGGCGATGGATAAGGAGATCACGGTCATCGCCGCAACTGCCGG
>JAIRMN010000152.1 GCA_031258715.1 Zoogloeaceae bacterium | reverse complement strand
CGGCATTTGCAAGCGTGGCAGGAACGGCGGGGGCTGGTGTCGCCCTGGGTGTTTGGTTATGCTGAAGACAAGCGGATAACGACTTTCAAGACCGCGTGGGCGGGGGCGTTACGGCGTTCGGGCATTGAAAACTTCAGAATCCACGACATGCGGCATACGTTCGCGAGCTGGCTGGTGATGCGGGGGGTTTCGATCTACGTTGTACGGGATTTGCTGGGACACGCCAGCGTCACGCAAACTGAAATATACGCGCATCTGGCGCCTGACCAGGGCAAAAGCGCCGTGCAACGGCTTTTATCCTTCTAAGCCATGAGCGGCGGCGTTTTGGTGGGTGGTACTGGACTCGAACCAGTGACCCCTGCCGTGTGAAGGCAGTGCTCATACCAACTGAGCTAACCACCCGCTCCGAAAGGCGCGTATTGAATCATAGTTGCGAAACGCCGTCAAACAGGAGTCGGTGTGAGGTGTGCTCTGTCTTCTGTCCCCTGCCCCTCAATCACACCCTGGAAAATCAGGCGCGGGGACGGGTTCTTCGATCTCCAGTGTTTGCCATCGTCCGAAATGTTCGTTTTCTCCCGGTTCAATCTGTCCGCACAGCGCGCGTACGTGACGACCTGCCCGCAAGAACGCGGCGGCGAGTGTTTGCATGCGTTGCCAGTGCAATTTGGCGTCACCTGCCCAGGGTTGGTAGATCGCGCTTTCGACGCAGGGAAAACTTTGTTGCAGGGGAATGGCGGCAAGGATGGGCTGGGTGGCGAGAAAGTCGAACGGAAAGGGCGGCTCGCACGCGATCACGATATCGGTGACGACGCGGACGCCCGCCACGCGCGCCCCGACGCGCGCCCCCCAAAGCACGAGGGTGGAACGATCCGGCTTACCCGCGAGACAGGCCGCCACGCCGACAATCGCCAATTCAGTCAACGGGCCGGGACGGCGCAACGGCACGGCGGATTGCGCCCGCGCGAGCGCGGAGAGCGCGGCGCTGTCGAACCGCTGTTCCCGCACGGCGCCGATCCGGAGCGTTTTCAATTTTCGTCTCTGCCGTCCCGGCAGCGTTCGACGATGACGGTGGCGGTGCTGCCGCCGAAACCGACGAGATTGAAAAGGAGGTATCTGGGCTGACCGTAGCGCGCTTTTCCCGCGCGCGTATTGAGCAAGGCCAGCAAGACGGTCAGTTCCGCCGGGCCGCTTGCGCCCAGCGTGTGACCGAGACGGCGCTTGAAGGTGATTTCCGGCGCGCGGCGCGTACCGAAAAGGAGCGCAAGCGCGGCCTCTTCGGGTTCGTCGGTCGTAGACATGCGGCTTCGGTGGGGCTTGATGAGATCGATGTCGCTTGCGGAAAGTCCGGCGTCGCCGAGCGCGGCGGCGATGTTGGCGGCGATGACGCGGCCGTCGGGCGTCGGCGAGGTCACGGAATAGCCGTCGGTGCCCAGGCGGCAGGCGGCGATCCGCCAGGCGGCAGGCCGCGCCGTGAGCCGCAGTCCGGCGGCGGCTTCTCCCAGGATCAATCCTTTGTCCGCCTCGTTACGCGCAAGAAGGCCAAGGCTGGCAAACCCAGCGAGCGTCGTATCGCAGCCGAATTCGATGCCGAGCGCGAAGGCTTCGTCGATTTCGCCCTGGGCGATGAAGAGGGAAGCCGCTTCCAATGCGGCGAAGCCTGAGGTGCAGGAAGTGGAAAAGAGCCACGGCTCGGTTTCGATCTCGAGCGCGGTGCAGATTTCTGTGCGGAAATCAGCGGTGTCGTCGAAAGAAGTATCGACCGCGCCGCTTGCACGGGCGCGGGCCTCGACCGCGCCAGTCGCCAGCGCGGAAGAACCCGCGAAAAGCGGGTGTGACGATTTGCCAGCGCCAAGCTCGGCGCCGACGCATTCGAGCGCGCGCCGGGCGCGGGTTTTCCAGTCCGGATCGGCCAGCGGCAGCGCGAACCAGGGATAGCGGGCATCGGGCAGTTCGCGCCAGGAAAGGAGGTTACTGTCGCCGAGCGCCGCTTCCGCCGCCGCCGCCGCCGACAGACCCAGCGCCGAAACATGGCCGATACGGTCGATATAGACCGGTCGGACGGCCTTCACGCCGGAAGACCCCGGCCTTGCGCTTTCAGCCAGCGCGCGAGGCGGGAGACGCTGGCGAGCGCGCGGCGGGTATCCTTGCTGTCGGTCAGGCGCACGCCGAAGCGTTTTTGGAGCGCGATCGACAGTTGCAAGGCGTCGAGCGAATCGAGCGCGAGCCGCGTGCCGCTGCCGAACAGGATTTCGTCGTCGGCAATGGAAGCGGGATCGCAGTCTTTATCGCAGGTCTCCACGATCAGGGTTTTGAGGGAAAGTTTCAGGTCGGTCATGGTTGGGGCGCTTGAAATCCGGGAATGTGGCGCGTTCAGTTTCGCGCCCGGCGTCCCAGAAAAACCGCCGCCATCAGCGCGAAAAACCCGAAGCATACCAGCGCCGACGCCGCGGGCAAGACATCGATAAAACCGCCTTGGCGCAAAAGCGCCTGATGAAACCCTTCGAGCGCCCAGTCCATCGGCGACAGGCGCGTCCAGGGCTGCATCGCCGCCGGCATCACGAACCGGGGCACCATGATGCCGCCGATGGTGCCCATGATGATGTTGCCCGCGCCGCCAAGCACGGTGGCCTGTTCGCTGCTCTGCGCGATGCTGGCGATGAAAAGCGCCCAGCCGACCGCCGCCGCGCTGACCGCCAGACTGACGAGCCACAGGGACGCGATGGCCTGCCCGCCATCCGGCAAGGTGAAGGCTTCGCCGCCGCACAGGGGCACGACCCAGCGCCCGATGGCCGCCATGACAACCGTCTGCGCCTGGTTGATGAGCACGAAGGGCGCGAACTTGCCCGCCAGCACGAGACCAAAGGGCGTCCGTTGCGCAAAGAGCCGTTCCAGTGTGCCGCGCTGGCGCTCGCCGATGAATACCGCCGAGAGAGGAATGACGACGAAGAACATGGAAAAGATGAGCCAGGCCGGGACATTTTGTTGCACGGCGGACGGCGGCGCAAAGGTTTCGCCGTCGCCGCCGGTGGTTTCAGAGACGATTTCCGGTGCGCCGACGCCCTCGACAGCCCCTCGCAATTCCGGGAGCATTATCTCTTCTCCCAGGCGTTCGAGCGCGCGGGTGAGCCAGGTTTTGATGGCCGCCGCTTCAATCCTGTGACGAAACCCTTCCTGCAGGGCGCGTGGCGTGGCCGGGTCGAAGAGGACGCGCAGGGTTGGCGTCCGGTTGTCATCGATCTGGCGGGCGAAGCCTTGCGGGATGACCAGGACGAAGAGGACTTCGCCCGCTTCCACCCGTCGGCGGGCGTCCGCTTCGTCGCCTGCGCGCGCGTGTTTTTCGAAGGCGTCGACGGCGCGAAGCTCGTCGTCGAGCGCCCGCGAGACGGGCGTCGAATCGAGATCGAGCACGGCGTAGGCAGCCGTCTGTTGCGCTGTAAGGGGTTCCGCGAGCGCAAGCGACATGACGAGAATGAAGACCGCAGGCATGATGAAGAGCGCCGCGAGGCCGTGCCGATCGCGCATGAGCGCCCGCCATTCTTTCTTCCACAAGGCGGTCAGGCAAATCAAGCCGCGCAATCGCGGGAGCGGCGTATTTTTTCCAGGAATCAGTTCGTTCTCCTCGCGGGTTCAATCCCGCAGCGAATGGCGGGTCAGCTGCATGAAGACCTGTTCCAGGTTCGGCGCGCCATATTCCATCTGTTCCACGGCGACGCCAAAAGCGGCGAGTTCGGAGAAGATCGGCGCGAGGGCATCGGCGGCGAATTCCGGAAACGCGACCGTGGTCTTTGCCGTTTCCATCTCCGGAAAACGCCCTCTCCAGTCCGCCGCGAGCGCCTCCGGCAGCGGGCGGGCGAGTTCGAGGCGCAGCGCCGCAGCGCCGCCGTACTTCATTCCGGCAAGCGTCCCGGCCAAGAGTACCTTTCCGTCGTCGATGATCGCCACCTTGTCGCAGACCGCTTCCACTTCTTCCATGTAGTGGGAAGTGTAGAGTACCGTGCCGCCCGCGGCGGCGAAGCGTTTGACCGCGTCGAGCAGGAAGCGGCGCGACTGGGGGTCGACGCCGACGGTCGGCTCGTCGAGCAGGAGCAAATCAGGCGCGCCGGTGAGTCCAATCGCCAGGTTCAGGCGTCGCCGCAGGCCGCCGGAGAGTTCCCCGGCAAGCCGCCCGGCTACCGCTTCGAGGCAGGCGAAAGCCAGCGCCGCGGCGCAATGTTCCCGCCGCTGACGGCGCGGAAAGCCTTGCACGCCAGCGAAGAAATCGAGGTTTTCGGCCACGGTCAGCATGGAATAAAAGGCGTAATCTTGGGGAACCAGCGCGATGGCCGTCGGATGGGCGGCGCGCCAGAGGGCGAGCGGCTCGCCATCGAGGGTGATGCCGCCCTCCTGGAGCGGGCGCAATCCGGCCAATAATGAAATCAAAGTGGTCTTGCCCGCGCCGTTGGGGCCAAGAAGTCCGTAGACGCTGCCGCGTCCGATGTCGAGCGAAACGCCGTCGAGCGCGGGCGGCGACGCGGCGCGGTAGCGGTAATGGAGGCGGTCGATCTGGATCATGGGAAAGAAGCGAAACGCGGTGCGCGCACCGGATGCGTGTTCATTTTACGGCCTTGCCCAGCGCGGCGAAGAACGCCTTCTCGCGTGCCGCCTGCGCCCGCAGCAAGGCCGCGATCCGGGCGGGTTCGAGCGGCGCGCGATCCCGGATCATCAGCGCGATGGCGAGGGCGAATTCGCGCCAGCCGTCGCCGATATCGACCAGCTCCGCCGCCAGCCCAGCCAGGGCCGGGCGGGCGGCGAGCGTGGCGGCCTCTTCGAG
>JAIRMN010000071.1 GCA_031258715.1 Zoogloeaceae bacterium | reverse complement strand
CCGCCGAAAACATCGCCATCATCCGCCGCTTCGCCCTCAATCTCCTGAAACTCGACAAGATAGGCAAACTCGGCGTCAAGAACAAACGCCTGCGCATGGCCTGCAACACCACATACCGCAGTCGCGTCCTCATTGGAAACCAGGAAAATACGGTGACTCACACATAGTGCGATTGCCCTGCCCGCATCCTTCATTCTCTGCCCCTGAACTCCTCAATGTGTTAAATTCTGTCCTTCAAACAAATGTGACGTGGAGGAACACACCATGCAGGACTTTTCTTCTTTTTGGGTCAGCTATCTTGAATATTGCCAGCGTGCCTGGCTGGACATGGCGCGCCTCTACACGCCTGGGCTGATCCCGCCGGCGGAAACGCCAAAGGATGAAGCCAGGGGCGCTCCTTTTCCTGCCCCCTTTTCAACGCCTCTTCCGACGTTTTTTTCGGCGCCGCTTCCCAACGCGCCTTCCGTCGATGCCTGGCTTTCCCTATTCACGCCTTGGCTGCCCAAGGTCGAGGCCGAAATCCAGCCCCTGCAACCGGTGATGACCAACGCCGCCGCGGGTCTGGCCGAAGCCGCCCGCGTTTCCATGCGCGTCTTCATGCCCTGGGGCGGGGAATCCTGGACGGGCGCGCTCACGGGCAAGACCACCACGACGCCCGCGAAACAGGAACACCGCATGACCAGCGCCGAACGCGCTGAACACGCCGTCAACGAAGCCATCAAGCGCAGCAAAACCCAGGACTGAAGCCAACCCCTTCCGTCGCGCCCCGCGCCAGCCCCTTCCGTTTTCCGGAAGACGGGCTGTCCGGCGGCGCTTCGGGTACGGGACGGTCTGCCGCATGTCTTCTCCCGTCTCTGCTTCCCTGCTTTCCGATTTCGTCGAAATGGCGCATGGCGCGGGCGGGCGGGCGATGGGGCAGATGATCGAGGCGGTGTTTTTCCGGCATTTCGATAACGCCTGGTTGCGCGCGGGCAACGACGCCGCCGTGCTGCCGGGACTCTTGCCCGGCGAGCGGCTGGTGATGGCAACCGACAGCCATGTGGTCTCGCCCCTGTTTTTTCCCGGCGGCGACATCGGTTGCCTGGCGGCGTACGGGACGATAAACGATGTTTGCGTCATGGGCGCGCGTCCCTTGTGGCTGGCGGCGGCCTTTATCCTGGAAGAAGGCTTGCCGCTCGTCCTGCTGGATCGCCTCGTCGCCAGCATGGCGGCTGCGGCGCGGCAGGCGGGCGTCCCCATCGTCACGGGCGACACCAAGGTGGTGGAGCGCGGCAAGGGTGACGGCGTTTTCATCACCACAACCGGCGTCGGCGCGCTGGCGGCGGGCGTGGATTTGGGCGGACAACGGGCAAGGCCGGGCGACGCGATTCTCCTTTCCGGAACACTGGGCGATCACAGCATGGCGATTCTCAACGCGCGCGAAAACCTTTCCGGCACAGGCGCCTTCGGCGACGCTATCGTCTCCGACACGGCGATCTTGCAAGGACTGATTGCCGACGTGCTGGCAAGCGGCGGCAACGCGGTGCATGTCCTGCGCGACCCGACGCGCGGCGGTCTGGCCGCAACCTTGAACGAAATTGCCCATCAGTCCGGCGTCGGAATGCAGATCGAGGAGGCGCGAATTCCCGTCAGGCCCACGGTCGCCGCCGCCTGCGAGTTCCTTGGTTTCGATCCGCTCTACCTTGCCAACGAAGGCAAGCTCGTCGTCTTCTGCGCGCCCCGCGCCGCCGAACGGACGCTCGCTGCGATGACCGCCCATCCGCTGGGCGGCGAGGCGGCAAACATCGGCGTCGTTGCGGAAGACGCCCGACACTTCGTGCGCATGACCACCCGCATGGGCGGAGAGCGCAATGTGGATTGGCGCGCCGACGACCAACTGCCTCGGATATGCTGATCGAGGCGCGAACGATGGCCTGCCGCGCAACCCCTTCCTTGCCCCGCGCGCCATAGTCCTGGACTATGTAAATCATGGTAACAAACAATTGGAACAATCTCCCCGCGCCGCTTACCATTCACCCTGCTTGTTCAACCACACCCTCACACGAAGGAGTTTTTATGCCATCCCTGATCAACACCGAAGTCAAACCCTTTTCCGTAACCGCGTTCCACAACGGCAAATTCGTGGATGTGACCGAAGCCGACCTGAAAGGCAAATGGTCCGTGGTATTTTTCTATCCGGCGGACTTTACTTTCGTCTGCCCCACTGAACTGGGCGATCTGGCGGACAGCTACGCCGAATTCCAGAAGCTGGGCGTGGAAATCTATTCCGTTTCCACCGACACGCATTTCACCCACAAAGCCTGGCACGACACTTCGGACACCATTCGGAAGCTGCAATTCCCGATGATCGGCGATCCCACGCAAGTCGTTTCCCGCAATTTCGGCGTCCTGATCGAAGAAAAGGGGCTGGCGGAACGCGGTACCTTCGTGATCGACCCGAACGGCAAGATCCAGGTCATCGAAATCAACGCGGGCAACATTGGCCGCAACGCCCAGGAACTGCTGCGCAAGGTCAAGGCGGCGCAATATGTGGCCGCGCATCCGGGTGAAGTCTGCCCGGCCAGGTGGAAGGAAGGCGAGAAGACGCTTTCGCCTTCCCTGGATCTGGTCGGCAAAATCTGATTTCCCAGGCCTGTCTTCCGCGACCACCGGAAGGCTGGCGCGCAAAAAAGCGCCAGAAAACATCCTGGCGCTTTTTTCATACCTTTCGCCCTGTTACGCGAGGAGAACACCATGCTCGACGCAAACATCAAGACCCAATTGCAAGCCTACCTGGAAAAGATCGTTTCCCCCATCGAACTTGTTGCCACGCTCGATGACAGCCCGAAGGCCGCCGAAATGCGGATGCTGCTCACGGAAATTGCCAGCCTTTCCAACAAGGTGGCTTTTTCCGAAAATGGCGATTGCGCCCGCCGCCCGTCCTTCGGCATCGCCCGATCCGGCGAAAGGCCGCGCATCCATTTCGCCGGGGTTCCGCTGGGACACGAATTCACTTCGCTGGTACTGGCGCTCCTGCAAACCAGCGGCCATCCGCCCCGCCTGGAAGCGGAGGAAATCGCGCAAATCCAAGCGCTTTCCGGCGAATTCCGCTTCGAGACCTTTGTTTCGCTTTCCTGTATCAACTGTCCAGACGTGGTACAGGCGCTGAACACCATGACGGCGCTCAACCCCGCTTTCGAGGCAGTCATGATCGACGGCGCGGGTTTTATCGAGGAAGTGGAGAAGCGCCAGATCATGAGCGTGCCGACGGTTTATCTGAACGGCGAACCCTTCGGCGCGGGACGCATGAGCCTGCAGGAAATCCTAGGCAAGCTCGACACGGGCGCAGCGGCGCGCGCCGCCGAGAAAATCAGTGGCAAGGATGCCTTTGACGTGCTCGTCGTCGGCGGCGGCCCCGCCGGTTCCGCCGCCGCCATCTACGCCGCCCGCAAGGGACTTGCCGTCGGCGTGATGGCCGAGCGTTTTGGCGGCCAGGTGCAGGATACCCTTTCCATCGAAAATCTCATTTCCATCTGGCAAACCGAAGGCCCGCATTTGGCGGCGGCGCTGGAAGAACATGTGCGCGCCCATGGCGTCGACATCATGAATCTGCAAAAGGCCGCGCGTCTCGCGTTGGGAGAGGATGGCGCGCTGATTGAAGTCCATGCCGCCAGCGGCGCGGTATTGAAGGGCAGGAGCGTCATTCTTTCCACCGGCGCGCGCTGGCGGGAGATGAACGTGCCCGGCGAAGCCGAATATCGCGCCCGCGGCGTTGCCTACTGTCCGCACTGCGATGGTCCGCTGTTCAAGGGAAAGCGCGTGGTGGTCATCGGCGGCGGCAATTCCGGCGTAGAAGCCGCCATCGACCTGGCGGGCATCGTCGCCCATGTCACCCTGCTCGAATTCGGCGAAGCCCTGCGCGCGGACGCCGTGCTGCAACAAAAACTCGCCAGCCTGCCGAACGTTGAGATCATCAGGCAGGCGCAAACGACCGAGGTGCATGGCGACGGGCAAAAAGTCGTCGGGCTTTCCTACACGGATCGCGCCAGCGGCGAAACCCATCGCCTCGACCTGGAAGGCGTCTTCGTGCAAATCGGCCTCCTGCCCAACACCGACTGGCTGAAAGGAACGCTGGAACTTTCCGCTACGGGCGAGATCGTCATCGACAACAAGGGACAAACCTCGCTTCCCGGCGTGTTCGCTGCGGGCGACTGCACCACAGTGCCCTACAAACAGATCGTCATCGCCATCGGCGAAGGCGCCAAGGCCAGCCTTTCTGCTTTCGACTACCTGATTCGCAAGAAAACGTGAACGGCGCGTATCAGGGGCAGGGGACAGGAAAGTCGCCGGCGCATCGAGCCGGAGCGTGGGGCGGTGGCGGACGGGGCGATTTTCCCGCGCGTCGCCGCGCGCCGCCATTCCCAGGGCGCATTCGTCATTTGCGCTCAAAACGATAGAAGAGATTCGGTTCGGACAGGATGTAGATGTTTTCATACGAGTCCAGCGCACCCCCTTCGGGCTGTGGAATCGCGCGTTCCAAACCATGCCAGCCCCGCCATAGCGGCGCCATGCTGAGCAAGAAATTAGCGACAGCCTTTCAGGACTATCGGTCTGACGCCATTATCAAGGGGTTTCTCTCCCATCGAGAATGGCTATGGTCGAAACCTCGGACGATCTGAGTGGAGTTCCAACCTTCGCGCCTTTCTTACAGGCGGGGTTTCAAACTGGAGTTGGTTTTTGGATGAACGGACAGATCGATGTACGCCGTAGCGCGCCACAACGAATCTCCTGTCATGCGAAGGATGCGCGTCGGCCTTTTTCATTGGCAACCCATATCTGGCGGCCCAGCTTGTCCCAGGCAATACCTTCAAAATCCGTAATTGTTTTCCTTGTATCAACGCTCGTTGTTGAATTGTATGCCCAGCGCCAAACGCGGCATTTTTGTGACGTCGATGCGCCTCGTATCCGCTTCCAGCGAAATCCGGTAAATCGTCCGCGTGCGTTCATCGGTGATGAAAAAATCGTTCCCGCCCACATGGGAAATTCCCTCCATCTACCTCAAATCTTCCACGGAAATCAGCCGGAGCAATTAGCCGTCCGTTGTAATTTCAGCGATCTGCGGAGGTTTTTGATGACGGCGAAAGAGGTCCCGGTCTGTTCGCTATAGACGAGATCGGAAGCGTTATGTGAAATACCTTCAACCAGACGCGCGCCCAGCGTCACCTAGCAGGCGGGCAGCTAGAGATTGCGCGCGCGCCAGGCGTCCCTTTGCATGGCGCGTCATCGTCATCCGGTGGACGGCCAGCAAAACAGGCTTGTGATGCCAGGCCACAAGACCCGCCAGGATCAGGAACCCCGCGAAAACCCGACGCCATTTGCCCATCCGCTTGCTTGCAACTATGATATTAGCGTATTTCATCTTGTCAAGGCCTTTTACATTTCATGCCGGTTGTTTTCAGAATTGTGCGGTTTTGTAATACGTGGATTGTCCACTTTTTGCGCGCCATGCCAGGCATTTCTCATCCGGATTGCGCGCGACGATCACTCTAGCAGCCTGTCGGACTTTGGCGATCAAGGGCGATAAAATGCTTCTGGAAGCCAAGAATAGAGGCTCTATCGATTGTAGAGCACCAAATCTGCCTAAATTTTCAGCAAAATGCCGCT
>JAIRMN010000139.1 GCA_031258715.1 Zoogloeaceae bacterium | reverse complement strand
TAGGCGGGACCAAATTTTTCCGGAAAACGGAAATAATAAATCCGTAAATTGATAGAATTAAACCGGAAAACACAAGAAAACAAAAGGAGGGAATACCCTCCTTTTTGTTGTCTGCCGATGATGAATCAGGACTTCAGCGCTCCGGGAATCTCGTCAATCTGCACCTCCAGATCAGCCCGTTTCCGCATCAGGTCTTTGCGTTGCACTTCCATGTCGGCAATCATCTTGCGGCGCTCATCGACCGAGGGCAAGTCTTCATTGCCCCAGCGCTTGCCAAACTTGGCTTGTGCCCGCCGCATAAACTCATCGTGAATCTGGTCAGCAAAGAAGAAACATGCCGATCTAATGGAGAAATCAGCATCGCTGCCGCCAAACAATCCGGCGGGCAATAATGTAGAATCCTCAACGGCGCTCATTGGTCTCTTGTTGTATGGAGTAAACCCCAAAGATGGCGAATCGCTGAAAAGATCGAACTCCAGTCGGGCGGTATGCTCTTCTGCCTGCTTTTCTATTTTTTTTCGCAGGAAGATACCGTAATCCTCCAAACTGACCGGCATGGCGCGCAACTCGTGAATTTTACCGTCAATGCTGTCGATTTGACGATTGGTATCGGTCAGTTCTTCCTTGATATGGGATAGCTGGCCAGTGATCGCCGAAATAGCGGATTTCAGGTTCATAGGTTTCCTCTTTGGTTTTAAAAAATAACGGGTTGGGCGTGGCTGATGGCTTCCATGTAGGACAGGGCCGGACAGACACGCTGATAGTCCAGTGCCAGCGCGTGCAATACCCTACGCCCCGGCCTCAAACCATCTTCTTCGGCAAACTCCACGGAAGCACCAAAGCTCGACGAACAGTCATGTCCTTCGCAGAAACAGAAAGAAGCCGTCTGCCTGGCGAATGCCGGAGGCGCCATGCCCCGAACAGCGGGCGGCGTCGCCCCCAGGAATCCGACATGCTTGAGGTAGTACGCGCCGGGCGCGGGGTTGCCACTGGCGAAGGGGCTGATGAAACTGGCCGAGACATAGCGATAGCGCCCGGCCTTGACCAAGGTTTGCAGGGCAGTATCCACGACGGCCTGCGCGAACAGGCCGCCCTCTTTGACGAACAGGCTGCGTACTTGTCCATAAGCCGGTTTATCTTCGGTCGGATGCCCCAGCACCAGTGGCGCGGGCCGTCTGGTCGGGCTGAAAACCGCCGCCGTCATCTGCAAGTCGCGCTCGCCAAAATCCAGGGGAACCCCGCTCATGGTGGTGTGCGTGCCTGTCTTGAAGATTTGGAATAGCGCTTGTGCCATATCAGTTTTCCCGCTTCCAGCGTTCGAAGCTCTTGGCTCGCACGGCTTCACGTCCAGCTTCGCGTTCCGCTTTTTGTACGGCGCGCTCTTCGGAGATCATTTTGTAAATCCATTGGATGCTATGGCCGTACTCAGATGCCAGTTCGGAGATGGCGATGCCTTGCATGTACTTGTCGTAAACCTCTCGCGTCTTTTTGTCATGATCCAGGTTTATCCCCATGGGGAAATAAAGGTTCTGCCCGCCGAATTCTTTCCGCAGACGCAGCATGGTTTCTACCGCCACCTCGCTGGCCTTGCGCTCTTCGATACCACAGCACTTGACCATTTCGGCCAGTACCGCCGCCATGAACTCCAGCAACTCACCTGCCTTGTTTCTGGGTTTTACCCGGCTCAAGTCATGTTTTTCCATCGCATTACTCATGGGAATATCGGCACAATTATCTTTAACCATCGTTACGAATCCTATTAAACCGCTTTAAAATTTCCGTCACGTGTGTCCGCTAAAATGTCCGTGCGTGAGTCGCTGGATCGGTCTGCCACCTATCTCATTCGCGGGGATCGGTTCTCGGCGGCCACGCTCCTTGCAGCATGGAAAAGCCGCCTGAGCGCTCTTGAGCACCAACGCGGCTTTTCATTGTCCGATCCTTGGACGTGATCCCGGCTCACGCACGTCAGGGATTCCTGGAGGGTTCCTCGACAGACGAAGGCGGCCCGCAGACACGTTGTCCCTTTTCCGCCTGGTCGATGAGCCATAGCATGACGCGGAAGTTCTTCACCATGGCGTTCCGCATGATGTCGAAAGGATTCTCCAGCAACTCGGACGTGACGCGTTCTCCTTCAAAAGTTGCCAGGGAAACGACATTTGAAGACTTGGCGGGTCGCTTTGTTTTCATGCCACCCCCTCCTTTTGGGTTGTGGTCGAGGCCTTGCGCTGCGCCAGCCAGCGCGACAGACCGGAAATCACCTTGCTCATCGCGGCGCGGGAGAGTTCGGAGAGCTCCGCCACTTTGGCCGTATGCCGGGCGAAGGCGAGCAGGCGGAAATCTTCCAGGCCGTTCCATCCAGACCGGCAGGCGAGGCCCGCCAGCGTCTCCCACTGCTGGGCCGTGGGCAGCATCTGCCCGACAAGACCGCTTGCAGGGGCTTGGGGCGGTTTCCCGGCGTCGGACAAGGCCTTGGCCCTTCGACAGATATTCCAGTGCCTCGGCGAGCCGGGAAAGCTGCCTGTCGTTCATTTCCTTGCAGGAAGTCTTGCCGGTCTGAGTCAGCAGCACGGTCCGATAGGTGGCCTCGTCAAAGCCCAGGCGTTTGGCAAGGACGTGCACCTTGCCAATCAGGGCGGCGCGTAGTTGTGCGGGGCTTTTCATGATGGCATTCCTTTCTCGATGAAGACACGCGTGGGCCGGAAACGCTTGCCGCCAGTCGGAAGGCGGAGAGCCATTTCGGCGAGAGCCGTCAGTTGCTGCGCCAGTTGACGCAGCTCATGAGGACGAATCTCCGTTCCGTTGAATGGACCCCCGTCCAGGACGATGAGCGCCTGCCCGTGACGGCAACGGGTGACGGTGGCATTGATTGACGTAGGATTCATGGCCTTCTCCTCACGCGGCCAGCCGCGCCGGGGCCATCCAGTGGGCGGCGGCCTCGATCACGACCGGGGAAAGCTCGTCCAGCCCTTGGGTTTCCATGACGCGACGACAGGCGGCGGCCAGTTCCGCCGCGTCCCGCCAGTAGCCTTTGGCCTGTTTGTGGAAGGCGCTGGCCGTGGCCTTGTCGACCTTTCCGAAGTGCGGCTGGATCATGTAGCCCGCCACTTCCTCCAGGGGCAGGCGTTCGAAGCGCACCCGTTTGGCACCGATGCGACTGGCGAGCTGTGCCAGGTAGGTCGCAGTGCGTCCATCCTTGAAAGGCCGGTCCATCAGGTCGGTCCCGACCAGAATCAAGCCCATGCCTGCCTCGTCGGCAAGGTAGCGCAGCAATTCGAGCTGTTGCCAGCGCAGATGGTTGGCCTCATCCACCACCAGAAGCTTCCCGGAGACAAGGGCTTCCAGCTTGCCCACCAGCGCGTTGGCGCTTCCCGTCGTATTCTCGCCACCGAAGGCGGCGAAAATCCTGGCCACCAGCCCCTTGCTGGAGAGGCCCTGCGAGCAGCACACACGGACCGCGCCCAAGCGCTCCACCAAGGCTTTCCCGGCCCGCGTCTTGCCGGTGCCAGGTTCGCCTGTCAGTTGCCCGACAGGACCGGTTTCCAACGAGTCCATGACGGACTGCGCCATTCTCAGCGCATCCCGGACCTGCCTTGTCTCAACGATTTCAGTCATGTAAACTCCCCATTCGCTATCGTTTCAAAATCGCGGATTCGGTTCTAGCGGGAACCGTTTCCGCACTCTCCTCGTCGGCGAAGACATCAACCAGGAGCGGGTCGATTTCGTTCGCCGAACTCCATTGCGAAAGCCGCTTCGGGTCTGACGGTGCGGCTTTCGCGCTTTCTGTGGCGGCGGCTTCCTTGTCGGCCAGCGCCTTGAGCATCTGCCTGGCTTGGTCGGATATCGTCACGGTCGCGCCGATCGGCGCTTGCGGCATGGGTGGGGAGGCTTCCACCAACTGGCGCATTTCCTTAACCAGGTCGAGGCGGCAGCAGTTCTCCCGCAACTCGGCGACGTGGCGCGTCAATACCCCTTTGCGGCGGCTCTGTTCCTTGGCTCCGGCAGGGTCCATGAAGCCAAACACCGGAGCGATCCCGGCGGTACAAATCAGTCTCCGCGTCTCCTTGTCGAAGATGAATGCATAACGTGGATCATGGCGGCTCACGCGCACGATGACAGTCTGTCCGGTCAGTGGCAGCAGTTCGTCGTCGTAGTATTCTGTCTTGTCCCAGACCACGTAGCCGCCTTGCACCTTGCGGGTTTCTTCTTCGGCGAAGGCCATCAGGAGTACTTGCTCTTCCACGTGGGTCTTGGTCCATCCCGCCTCGACATGAGCACAAAAAACCTCTGCCGGGCTGCGGCCAGCCATCGTTCCCTTTTGCGGGGCGTTGTGGTAGAACGCCAGCGCCGTCTCGAAGTCGGCAAGGAAGTTTTCCCAGGAGCCGGGATAAGGCAATGGCGCATGGCCTACGTTGTGGGTCTTGGCACGCATCCGGTTGCCGCCTGTCCATCCCGGAATCATGGATAGCGCGGTGTTTTCGATGACGGAGAACAGCCCTTCGATGGGCTTGGCCGGGGCGTTGTACGGTCTGGCCCGAATGACGGGGCGCTGTTCGCCCACGGATTCGCCCGCCAGTTCCCGGATATCTCCAGAATCCGACAGATTGCCTGCCGTGAATTCCCGGTTCATGGCTTGTGTCAACCGGGAAATCTCGGAGAAAGCGACCATCATTTCGCGCCATGAATACTCTGAACCATTGTCCAGGTAGAGAGACAACGGCAACCCCCACGCTTCGCACATGGTGGCAAAGCTTTTGGCTACGTGCACTTGCTTGATGCCTTCGCCTTTTTCCAGCAAGACCAGGGTGGCGTGCATCCGATTGGTCGCCACGTCTTGCCAGCAGATGGCGCGGGGATAGGCAATGCTTCCGTCCGCGCGGTGGATGGAAATGTCGAGGGGGTGCACATCGCCCACCACGACCTCCATCGGCTTCAAATCGCCCCGGCTGCGGCGGATGCGCGGAATGTAACGGTCGAAAAAGTACTTGGCATCCTTGTCGGAGATGGCAATCAGGCCGCTCTTGCGTTGTTGTTCAATGAATCGGCGGGATACGATACAGGCTGGCTTGAGTTCCATCGCCGGCGCGTCCCAGCCCGCCCCACGCGA
>JAIRMN010000007.1 GCA_031258715.1 Zoogloeaceae bacterium | reverse complement strand
GCTTGTCGTTCCGTCCCTCCCCTGACAAGGGGAGGACAGGAGGGGTTTGCAGCGGTGAAATTCGAGTCCTTTGCATGATTTGCTCCGCTAACCCCCCCTCGATCCCCCCTTGTCAGGGGAGAAGTCGTGAGCTGCTTCACGGGAGAGAGGGGAAGGCAAATGGCATCGCCGGCGGAAAGGCTTGTGACAAAATTTGCTCACAACATGTTCCTGCCCCCGCCCCCTGACAATTCTGACGGGGTTTCCGTGGACGGCCTGCCCCCGCCTCTTCAACGCCGTGGCATCCTTCCCCGCCCACCCTGTCTCCCGCGTCGGGAAAATGCCGAAAAACACTTGCATTCTTTCTTTTTTTTGTCGTAGACTCCCTTCCACTCATCGTGTTATCCGTGGGAAAGCAAGGAATCGGAAGTGATGATGGACGGTACGAGCCAGGCGGGGCGAGGCATTTTCGGAGGGGGGGACATCGCCCAGGTCGAAGTGGGTGCCGTGCTTGACATCGCTCGGGCCATATTGGATCATATTACCCTCCACCTCCCCACCTCCCCGCACACTCTCGTACCAGATGACCGTCTGCCGCGACGTTGCGCCCTGTCCTCGAGGGCGCGCGGGTCGGCTTGCGCGCAAAAACGTCACGCCTTTCCCCGGCGAACCAGACTGCCGTCCGGTTCGCCGTTTTCCTCTGTCCAGCGCTGGAGGGAACCGCCACGACGCCGACTTGATCGATACCCAACGGGCCTTTGACAGATGTTGAACCGGCCTCAGGGATTTTTCACGATACGGAAAAAATGGCTGAAAGTTGCTGTCGCGGCAGTGCTGTTGTCCGTTGCGATGGCTGTTTCTCCCTTTCAACTCCAATGGATCCCACTCGCGTGGTATTGGGCGCGCCTGCCCGCGCAACCGGAAGGGGCGAGCTTGCGTCTTGCCGGCTATCGCGTGGTGATCGACGCAAAGGTCATCGAAGGTATCCGGGGAGAACTTTCCGGCATTACTTACAACCCGCAAACGGATACGTTGTTTGTCGCGGTCGAGCGCAATGAGATTGCGGAAATCACGACGGAGGGTCGTCTGTTGCGGAAAATTCCGGTCACGGGCGTCGGCGACTCCGAAGACATCGTCCATGTCGGTGGCAATGTGTTCGCGCTGGTCGATGAGCGTGCCAAGCAGGTGTATTGGCTGTATCTGGACTCCGAGACCCAGGCCATCGACGCCGCCGAAGCGCCGGGCATGGCGCTGGATGTCCTGCCGAGCCGCCGCAACAAGAACCTGGAAGCGGTCACTTGGGATGCGCAAAAGCAGCGTTTATGGATAGGCAAGGAAAAATCGCCGATGCGCATCATATATATCGACGGCCTGACACAATGGCGCGGCGATGCGCTGGCGACGCGGAACGAAGCGCGCTCGATAAAACAACCGATGCGCCTGTCCATTCTGGAATGGAAGTCCAGGCAGGATTACGGATTGTTTTTGCGCGACCTGTCGGCACTCTTCTGGCACGCGCCGACGCGCCATCTTTTACTGCTTTCCGACGAATCCGCCGCGCTGAGTGAGTACAGCCCGGAAGGCGAACTGGTCGACATCATGCTGCTCTGGAAAGGGCGGCATGGCTTGGCTCGCGCCATTTCTCAAGCGGAAGGCGTGACTATGGACGGGCGCGGCGACCTTTACATCGTTTCCGAACCCAACCTGTTTTACCGTTTCGAGCCGGAGGCGGCGCGATGATAAATACCCCCTGCATCCCCGGCGAACCGCAAGCGTTTGCCCATCCGCCTTCCGGCTGGGTGTCCTTCGGTCGTCTGTTTTTCTTTTTCTGGTTCTTTTCCGGACTGGCGCCCTCCCTGCTCTGGCTTTCCGGCGTAGCGGGCATCGCTGGTTTTCGAGATGCGCTATACACCAGTTGTCTCTGGCCGATTCCAGCCCTCCTGTTTCCTGGACGGACGCGCCCGATTGCCGCGGTGATGGGGCTCGTCCTATGGGCCGCCTCGCTCGTCAATCTGGTTTATTTTGGCATTTACGGGCAGGAATTTTCGCAAAGCGTGATTTTCATCATGTTGGAAACCGATATTCCGGAAGCGCGGGAGTATTTCATTCAGTATTTCAACGGGTATCTGGCGCTGGGATTGCTGCTCTACAGCGTGGCTGCATTCTGGCTCTGGCGGCGTTTGTTTCCTGTGCGTTTGCCGCGTGTTTTTCGCTGGGGCCTGTGCGGATTTCTGTTTTATGCGAGCCTGGGGTATCCCCTGTGGCAATACGGCGGCTGGAGCAACAAAACCTTGACGCGCCTTTCATCCGCCGTGCCCTGGCAACTGGCGGCGGGCTATGTGCAATACACCCGTCAGATCGAAAACGTGCGGAAACTGCTGGACGCCAATCAGGCGCTGCCGCCGATGGCCCATTTCGAGGATACGAGCGGCGAAACGCCGCGCACTTTGGTGATGGTGATTGGCGAATCCACCTCGCGCCTGCACATGGGCCTGTACGGTTATCCGCGCCCGACGACGCCCCGGCTGGAAGACTTGCGCGAAGCGGGTGGACTGACGGTGTTTGCCGACGTGGTTGCTTCGCGCCCCTATACGACCGAAACGCTGGAGATGGCGCTTTCCTTTGCCGACCCGGAACATCCCGAACGATTCCTGACGCAACCCTCGCTGGTCAATCTCATGCGCCAGGCCGGGTACAAGACCTTTTGGATCACCAACCAGCAAACCATGACCAAGCGCAATACGCCGCTGACCTTCCTTTCACAGCAAGCCGACGAGGCACATTATCTCAACAACAACCGCACGACCAATGCCGTCTCACACGATGAAGTGGTGTTCGCGCCGTTTGAAAAAGCCTTGCGGGACGCCGCGCCGAAAAAATTCATCGTCGTGCATTTGATGGGCACGCACATGAGCTACAAATACCGCTACCCGAACAGTTTTCGGAAATTTCGGGATGGGGGCAATCTGGCGCCGGTGTTTTCCTCCAGTCAGATCGACGTGATCAACACTTATGACAACGCCGTCTTGTACAACGATTTCGTCGTTGCCGGCCTGATCCAGAGATTCGCCAACCAGCACGGTTTCCTGCTCTATTTTTCCGATCACGGTGAGGATGTCTACGATACGCCGCCGCATCAATTCCTGGGCCGCAAGGAATATGCGCCGACGCGCGTCATGTTCGCCATTCCCTTTTTGTTGTGGACTTCATCGAGCTGGCAAGCCGAGCATCCGCGCGATTTTTCCGCCGTCGCCGCGCGCCCCTACAGCACCGAGCGTCTGATTCATCTTTGGTCGGATCTTGCGGGTTTACGCTATGACGGATTCCGACCGGAGGATAGTCTTGTCAACCCGGCCTTTCAACCTCGCCCGCGCCGGATTGGCAACCCGGCCGACAAGGCCAGCATGGCCGATTTCGACCAGTTGCCCCAATGAGCCAGATGAGGAATGGCATGCGGGGATTCGGACGTTTCTTTCACGATGCGCAACAGGACGGCAAGGTTTTTCTTTATTTGCTGTTACTGTTCTGTCTGGCGCGGATGGTTTTCATCGTCCTGTTCCGTCACCAATTGAATGGCGTATCGCCAGGCGAGATTGCGCTGTGCCTGGGCTATGGCCTGCGCATCAGCCTGAAAACGGCGGGCATGATGACAGCCATTGGTTTGCTGCTGTCGACCGTTCCGCACATCGTTTTTCCACGTTGGCCGGCGGCGCGTCTGCGCCTGTTCTGGCAGGCCGTCGTGCTGGTTTTCTTCACCCTGTGTTTTTTCATCCGCATTCCGTACTACCAGACCTTCGATTCCGCGTTCGACATGATGCTGATCAACGGCCTGTACGATGATGCGGGCGCGATTTGGGACACCATCGTCGAGGATTATCAACCCTTCTGGCGATTGTCGGCGGCGGCCATGACGGCGGGGGGGCTTGTTCCGGGCTTGCGCGGACTCCTGCATACCCGGACTTTCACGCCGATCCTGCGCAGCAGACGGGCGCTGGTCGCTTCCATGCTGGCGACGGTGCTGGTTTTTCCACCATTGTTCATTTTCGTGCGTTTCGGCGGCGCGTTGAGTTTTCAATATTCCATCAATTGGGAAAGCGCCGCCCGCCTGAAATCACATATGCTCAACGAGGCCATTCTCGATGACGGGCAGGCATTGTATCGTGTGTATGACACCTACAGGAAACAGCGACGCTTCGCCGAGCGAAACATCGACGCGCGGGAAATTCGCGCGGCGATTGCCCTTCTGGGCGGCCAGCCGGACGCCGCCACGATAGAAGACGCCTTCGCGCGGAAAATGAGTTCGCCGCAATTACCATCTCGACCGGAAAACGTGGTGTTCATCCTGGGCGAGAATTACGCGCTCTTTCCCTTGCTCCCGGAATATCAGGCGTTGGGGCTGGCGGATCAGGGGCTGAGATTGCAACGGTCGAGCCAGGCCATGAGCGTCCGCTTGATGCTGCCCTCCGGCTCGACCACCATTTCCGCCGTCAATGGTCTGTTGTCCGGGTTGCACAATGCGGGTTTCTTTACCAACTACGAACCGCGGAGTTTCAAAAGCCGCTACGCAATGGGCATCGGCAATCAGATGAAAAAATCCGGCTACCGGACGGTTTTCTGGTACGGCGGCTTCGAAAACTGGCAAAACATCAAACGTTTTGCGCTCGCGCAGGGATTCGACGAGTTTTACGGCGCGAGTGGCTTCAACGACCCAGACGGCAATTCCTGGGGCGTCTCCGACAAATATCTGCTGCAAAAAGTGGAAGAACGGCTCCGCGCTTCCGGCAAGGGCGAGAAAATCTTCACTTTTATTCTGACCACCAGCAACCATACGCCGCTCACCATCGACGTGGTCAAGGAAGGGTTCGACATGGAAGACGTCCGGGCCAAACTGCCGCCCGATATTCCAGATAACGCCAAAACACTGCGCAAGCTCGGACACATCTGGTATGCGGATCGGGAAATCGGGCGTTTCGTCGGGCGAGTCGAACAGATGCGGCCCGACACCCTGTTCATCCTTACTGGCGACCATGCGCAACGCTTCGAGTTTGCCAGGACGGTCGAGAACCAATCCCTCTACGCCGTGCCGTGCATCTTTTTCGGACGCGGAGTGAATCCGCGGTGGATGCCGGAAAATACCATTGGCAGCCATTTGCACATTTTGCCCACGCTGGCCTCGCTTGTCGGCGAACCGGGCGAAAGCTACAGCAGCCTGTTTCCCAGCCTGCTGGCGGAGGGCGGCCAGACGACGGCCTTCAACGACACGCTGTGGACCAACGGGAACGTCATCGCGCCATTGAACGCCCATGATCCAGACACCGCAGCCATCGCACGTAGCGCGCAAGCAGCGCGGACGGTCACAATCTGGCGCATCAAAAAAGGCAACCAGATAGGGGCGGACAGGTAGTGAGCGCAGGGCGGGTGAAGCCCGCCGATCCACACCCCCGGCGCGAAGCGCCGCAAAAATCCATTTCCGGCGCTTCGCGCCGAAGACATGAACCGGCGGGCTTCACCCGCCCTACGAGGGAAGAGTGCCCGGCAGGGGCGGAGAGGGGAAGGCAAATGGCATCGCTGGCGGAAAGGCTTGTGACAAAATTTGCTCACAACATGTTCCTGCCCTCCGTTCCTCCGCTCCCGCTCCCCTGTCTCCTCAACACCGTGGCGCCCTTCCCCGCCCGCCCCTGTCTCCCGCGTCGAAAAAAATGCTGAAAAAACGCTTGCATTCTTTCTTTTTTTTGTCGTAGACTCCCTCCCCATTATCGTGTGATCCGTAGAAAAGCAAGGAATCGGGAGTGATGATGAGCGGTACGAGCCAGGCGGGGCAAGACATTTTCGGAGGGGGGGACATCGCCCAGGTCGAAATGGGTGCCGCTCGGGCCGAAAGCGGGCTTGACATTGCCCAAGCCACATTGTATCTAT
>JAIRMN010000205.1 GCA_031258715.1 Zoogloeaceae bacterium | reverse complement strand
GACCCTCTTGGATCACCATTCCTTGTCTATGTCACAGACTCTTCCCACTTCGCTCTTCTTCCCTCGCCTTTGCCACTTCTTTCCTCACTGAGGACTCTTCACCACTTTTGATTGCACCCAAGCGCAACAAAACGCTTGCAGTTTTCCGCATTTCCCCTACAATGCACAGGTTTTTTGCAGCGCGCCCGTAGCTCAGCTGGATAGAGTACTTGGCTACGAACCAAGGGGTCGGGCGTTCGAATCGCTCCGGGCGCGCCAATTTTTTCATGTCGGGGTATTGCCCCGATGTTCTGTTCACTCACTTCATACAGGAAGCACCGCACCATGAATCTAAACAAAACCGAGTTGATCGAAGCCTTGGCCGCCAAAGCCGATATTTCCAAAACCGCCGCAGGCAATGCCTTGGACGCGCTCTTGGAAGTCGTTACGGAAACGCTGGTCGCGGGAGGCGGCATTTCCTTGGTGGGCTTCGGCAGCCTTACGGTGGGCGAACGCGCCGCGCGCACGGGCCGTAACCCGCAAACCGGCGCGCCGCTGAAAATCGCGGCCTCGCGCGTCGCCAAGTTTTCCGCGGGCGCCAAGCTGAAGGCCGCGCTGAACGCCGCCAAAGGCAAGGGCAGGAAGAAGTAATCCCTCTTCCCTGCATTCTCTTGCGACAATGCCGCATGACACGCCAGACGCGATATTCCCGGTCTGGCGTTTTTTTGCACCAGACATCAGAACGGCAGTTCGCCCTGATGGGGTTCCAGTTCTGGCGCGGCGCGCACTTTGGCCTGATCGCGCGCCACCAGGTTGCCGCAGCGTACTCCCAAAAGCCGGATGCGGTATTGGTCGGCATCGGCAAAGAGCTTGTGTTTCAGGCACTGGCGGACGGCGTGGAGCAAGTCTTCGGCGGCGCACATGGCCTGCGGCCAGGTGATTTCCCGCGTGACGCGCCGAAAATCGGCAAAGCGCAGTTTAACGCCGATGGTGTTGCCCGCGTAGCCTCGCTTTTCCAGGTCTTCGGCAAGGCGCGCGCAGAGCGCGACAAGCTGCGCGGAAAGTTCGACATGGTCGTGGCGCACATGCAGGTCGCGCTCAAAGGTGGTTTCCCGGCTGAGGCTCTTGGGCGCGCGCCAGGTGACGACGGGGCTGTCGTCGATGCCGTTGGCGGCGCAGGAAAGCCATGCGCCAATGCGCGGGCCAAAGCCTTGCGTCAGCGTCTCGACGGGCGTTTGGGCGAGTTCGCCGATAGTGCGGATGCCCAGCTTTTCCAGATGCGCGGCGGTTTTTTCGCCGATGCCGTTGATTTTTTTCACATCGAGCGGCCAGATGCGGCTAGGCACGTCTTCTGGAAAAAGCGTCGTGACGCCATCCGGCTTTTGCAGGTCGGAGCCGATTTTGGCGAGCAGCTTGTTGGGCGCGATGCCGATGGAACAGGTGAGGCTGGTGGCGGCGAAGACGGCGGCCTTGAGGCGCCGCGCCAGCGGCAGCGTGGCTTCTTCGAGTTCCGTGAGGTCGATATAGATTTCGTCGATGCCGCGATCTTCGATGACGGGCGCGATTTGCGCGACGACGCGCTTGAAGCGGCGGGACGTGTCGCGGTAAGCCTCGAAGCGGGCGGGCAGGAGGATGGCCTCCGGCGCGAATTGCGCCGATCGCATCAGCCCCATGCCGGAAAAAACGCCAAGCTTGCGCGCTTCGTAAGTAGAGGTCGTCACCACGCCGCGTCCGCCGTAATCCTTTAAACGCGCGAATTTATGCTGGCCGTCCGGGGTTTTTCCCGGCGACGCGATTTTCGCGCCGCCCACCACCACTGGCAAACCGCGCAGTTCCGGGTAGGCCAGGAGTTCCACGGAAGCGAAAAAGGCGTCCATGTCCAGATGGGCGATGCGGCGAGGCGGACGGACGATCGTCATGGCGTTACGGCGGACAGGCTCCGGGACGGGTTATGGCTTCCTTTCCGCCCTTTCCTTGTCGCTCCTCGCGTCCCTGGCTGCCCGCGCGGTCGGCTTTTGCCGTCGGACGCCGAATGCCGCTTCCCGGTCGCCTTCCAGGACAAAGTCGATGCGGTTGCTCTCCAGATCGGCACGGACGAGTTTCACGCGCACCCGGTCGCCTAGGCGGAAACGCTGGCCGGTGCGTTCGCCCAGCATCTGGTGCTTTATCGGATCGAACTGGAAATAATCCGCACCCAGTTCGGAAACATGGATCAGTCCCTCGACATAGACTTCATCGAGCGCCACGAAAATACCAAAGGCGGTGACGGCGGAAATGGAACCGACAAAGGTTTCGCCGATGCGCGTCTGCATGTAATAGCATTTCAGCCAGTTCTGCACGTCGCGCGTGGATTCGTCGGCGCGGCGCTCGGTTTGCGAACAGTGGAGGCCAATCGCTTCCCAATCGCCTGGCGTGTAGCGTTTCTTGTCCAGCGCCGCCTTGATGGCGCGATGGACCAAAAGATCGGGATAGCGGCGAATCGGAGAAGTAAAGTGGGTGTAATGCTCATAGGCCAGGCCAAAATGCCCTAGGTTGTCGGGGCTGTACATGGCCTGTTTCAGGGAACGCAGCATCACGGTTTGCAGGAGCTGGGCGTCGGGACGGTCACTGACCTGTTCCAAGAGACGCGCGTAATCCCCGGCGCTGGGCGCGTCGCCGCCGGAAAGGGCAAGCCCGAATTCGGCAAGGAAACTCCTGAGGTTTTTCAGCTTTTCCGCGTTCGGCCCGGCATGGACGCGGTACAGGCAGCCTCCGCCATGCCGTGCGAGGAAATCCGAGGCGCAGACATTGGCCGCCAGCATGCATTCTTCGATGATGCGGTGCGCGTCATTGCGCGCGACCGGATAAATGGCCTCGATTTTGCCGTTGGCATTGAAGCGCATTTCCGTCTCGATGGTTTCAAAGTCGATGGCGCCACGTTTTACCCGTGCCTTTGCCAACGCCTGAAAGAGTTTGTAAAGGCGTTGCAGTTGTGGCAAAACGGCCTGGTGCGCCGCCGTCTCCGGCGCGCTTTTGCCGGAAAGCCAGTTCCAGACCTGGTCGTAGGTCAGCCGGGCCCGCGAGCGGAATACGGCGGGATAAAAGCGATAGTCCCGGATCTTGCCGTTGCCGGAAATCCGCATGTCGCAGACCATGACGAGACGTTCTACATCCGGGTTGAGCGAGCAAATGCCGTTGGAGAGCTTTTCCGGCAACATCGGAATCACCCGGCGCGGAAAATAAACCGAATTGCCGCGCGCGAAGGCTTCCCTGTCCAGCGCCATGCCGGGCCTGACGTAGTGGGAAACGTCGGCGATGGCGACAATCAACCGCCAGCCGCGCCCCTCGCCGGTTTTTTCACAGAATACGGCATCATCGAAATCGCGCGCTGTCTCGCCATCGATGGTGACGAAGGGCAGGGCACGCAAATCCTCGCGGTCTTTCAGGTCGGCCTTGCGCACCGCGTCCGGCGCTTTCGCGCTTTCGTTCAGGCAATCCTTGCCAAATTCAAAGGGCAGATCGTATTTCCTCAGGGCGATCTCGATTTCCATGCCGGGATCGGCATAGTCGCCCAGCACTTCGCTGATACGGCCCACTGGCTGGACATAGCGGGAAGGCTGCTCGATGACGTCCACCATCACCACCTGGCCGGGACGAGGTTTGAGCCGCGCCTTTTTTTCCGGGGCGATCAGGATGTCCTGGGTGATGCGGCGATTTTCCGGGACGACGAAGGTCACGCCATGTTCGACGCATACCCGTCCGACGATGCGGGCGTTGGCGCGATCAGTGACTTCGACGATGCTGCCTTCGGCGCGTCCCTTCTTGTCCGTGCCGATGACGCGCGCCAACGCGCGATCGCCATGCAGAGTCTTGCGCATCTGGTGTTGCGCCAGAAAGATGTCCGGACTGCCGTCGTCCGGCATGAGAAAGCCGAAACCGTCTGGGTGTCCTTGGACGCGTCCCGCGACCAGGCTGGCGCGTTCCGGCAGGATATAGGCGTTCTTGCGATTCCTGAGGAGTTGCCCCTCGCGTTCCATTGCCTCCAGACGCCGCAAGAAATGCTCGCGTTCCTCCGGGCGAATGTCCAGCGCGGCGGCAAGTTGGGCAAAGTCCAGTGGCTGTCCCGCCTTCTCCAGTATCTGTCCGACATACTCGCGCGAAGGCAGCGGAAAGTCATAACGCTGGCATTCGCGTTCGAAAAAAGGGTCGTTCCTCCGGATTCTGGATACCTTGATTTTGCTGGCTTTGCTGGTTTTTGTTGTTGACATCGTTTGCCCTTTCATTAGAATACGTCCCTCGTTTCACCTGTGCCCAGGTGGCGGAATTGGTAGACGCACTAGTTTCAGGTACTAGCGCTTAACGGCGTGGAGGTTCGAGTCCTCTCCTGGGCACCACCCCTATGTTTTCACAGATTTGTCGAAAACGCAAAACCATTGGGATATCGGGCGTTTTTTCGTTTGGCGGCATTTTCATGCGTTATCTTTCCACTCGTGGGCAATCTCCCGCGCTTCCCTTTTGTGACATTCTGTTGGGCGGCCTTGCGCCGGATGGCGGACTTTATCTGCCGGAGGCCTATCCGCGGGTGAGCCGCGCCGAACTCGACGCCTGGCGTTCCCTCTCTTATTCCGATCTGGCTTTCGTCCTGCTCTCGCGCTACATCGACGACATTCCGGCGGACGACCTGCGCGCCTTGCTGGATAAAACTTATTGCGCGAAAACCTATGCCTTTGTCCGTTCCGGCAGTGACGCGACGGAAATCACGCCCTTGCGTTGGCTGGAAAAAGATCGGCTGGGTCTCCTGGAACTCTCCAACGGCCCGACGCTGGCCTTCAAGGACATGGCCATGCAGCTTTTGGGCAATCTCTTTGAATATGTGCTCGAAGGGCGCGGCGAGACGATGAACATCCTGGGCGCGACTTCCGGAGATACTGGCTCCGCCGCCGAGTATGCGCTGCGCAGCAAGCATAACGTCAAGGTGTTCATGCTTTCGCCGTGCGGCAAAATGAGCGCCTTCCAGCGCGCGCAGATGTATTCGCTTACCGACGCCAACATCTTCAACATCGCCGTCACTGGCATGTTCGACGCGGCGCAGGACGTGGTGAAAGCCGTCGCGGGCGACACCGGATTCAAGGCGCGTTACCGGATCGGCGCGGTCAATTCCATCAACTGGGCGCGAGTGCTGGCGCAGATTGTTTATTATTTCAAGGGCTATTTCGCCGCCACGAAAAACAACGACCAGCGTGTGGCGTTTTGCGTGCCTTCCGGCAATTTCGGCAACATATGCGCTGGACATATCGCTCGCCAGATGGGGCTGCCCATTGGCCGGTTGATACTGGCGACCAATGAAAACGACGTGTTGGATGAATTCTTTCGCACCGGCGTCTATCGTCCGCGCAGCGCAGTGGAAACGCACGTCACGTCCAGCCCGTCGATGGATATTTCCAAGGCTTCCAACTTCGAGCGTTTCATCTTCGACCTGGTCGACCGCAATCCGGCGGTGGTGCGCGAACTCTGGGCAAAGGTGGAGGCGGGCGAGTCCTTTGATCTTTCCGGAACGCCTTACATCGAGCGTCTTTCCGGCTTCGCCTTCGTTTCCGGAAAAAGCGCGCATACCGATCGTCTGGACACCATACGGCGCGTTTTTGCCGACTATGGCGTGATGATCGATCCGCACACCGCCGATGGCCTCAAGGTGGCGCAAGATCATCTTGAGCGCGATATGCCGGTGCTGGCGCTGGAAACCGCCCAGCCCGCCAAATTCGGCGATATCCTATTCGATGCGCTGGGGCGCGAACCGGAGCGTCCTCCTGCGCTGGCCGGACTGGAAAACCTGCCGCAAAAAGTGGACGTGTTGGCGGCGGATGCGGACGCCATCAAAGCCTATATCGCGCAACACCCGTAAGGAAAATCGCCAGAGATGCTGCGCCTGACTGACCTCCGCCTGCCGTTGGAGCACGACGAGGCGGCGTTGAAAGATGCCCTGCTCGCCCGCTTGGGCATTGCCGCCGAGTCGCTGGAAGATTTTCGCGTCTTTCGCCGCGCCCATGACGCGCGCAATGCGTCGCGGATTTTCCTCGTCTATAGCGTCGATGTCACCGTCAAGGACGAGGACGATGTCCTGCGGCGTTTTGCGGCGGACGCGCATATCGCGCCCACGCCGGACATGCGCTACCGTCCGGTCGCGCGGGCGGGCGCGGACGAGACGCGCCGTCCCATCATCATCGGAACTGGCCCGTGCGGATTGTTCGCGGGGCTGTTGCTCGCGCAGATGGGCTTTCGTCCCATCTTGCTGGAACGCGGCAAAATCGTGCGCGAACGCGCCGAGGATACCTGGGGACTGTGGCAGCAGGGCAAGCTCAATACCGAGTACAATGTACAATTCGGCGAAGGCGGCGCGGGCGCGTTTTCCGACGGCAAGCTTTCCAGCCGGGTGCGCGATCCGCGCCATCTGGGACGCAAGATGCTGGAAGAATTCGTGCGCGCGGGCGTGCCGGAAGACATCCTGTTCGTCGGCAAGCCGCACATCGGCAGCTTTCGCCTGATCAAGGTGGTGGAAAATCTGCGCGCCGCCCTGCGCGCGCTGGGCGCGGAAATCCGTTTTGGCTGCCGGATGGAGAATATCCTGATCGACGTCCATGCCGACGGCAAGCGTCAGGCCAGGGGCGTACGCCTGGCCGATGGCGAGACGCTCCACGGCGATCACGTGGTGCTGGCGGTGGGACACAGCGCCCGCGACACCTTTGCCATGCTGCATGAGAAGGGCGTGGTCATGGAAGTCAAGCCCTTTTCGATAGGTGTGCGCATCGAGCATCCGCAAACCCTGATCGACCAGGCGCGGTTTGGCCGTTTCGCCGGACATCCCCTGTTGGGCGTGGCGGATTACAAGCTTGTCTACAAGGCGAAGAACGGACGCACCGCCTACAGTTTTTGCATGTGTCCCGGTGGGCAGGTGGTCGCCGCCACGTCCGAGCCGGGACGGGTCGTCACCAACGGCATGAACCAGTATTTCCGCGCCGAACGCAACGCCAACAGCGGCATAGTGGTCGATGTCTTTCCCGAACGGGATTTTCCCGCCTATCCGCACCCCTTGAGCGGGGTCGCGTTTCAACGGCATTGGGAGGGCAAGGCGTTCGAGGCCAGGGGCTGCGCTTATCAGGCGCCCGCGCAACGGGTCGGCGATTTTATGGCCAGACGTCCCTCCGTCTGCTTGGGAACGCTCCTGCCTTCCTGCCAATCAGGCATACGCCTCACCGATCTTGCCCTTTGTCTTCCAGGTTTCGCGCTCGAAACCCTTCGCGAGGCACTGCCCGTTTTCGCCTGCCAGATTCGCGGCTATGACATGGAAGACACCCTGATGGCCGGCGTTGAAACCCGAGCTTCCTTGCTGCTGCGCATCCGTCGCGATCCCAAAACCTTGCAAAGCGAAAACACTTGCGGGCTTTATCCGGCGGGCGAAGGCGCAGGCTACGCGGGCGGCATCCGGGTGGCTGAGGCGCTGGCGCTCCGGATGACGGAGACCGGGGGAGGGCATCCGCAATGACGCGGCCTTTCTGGGAATCGGACGCCATGACAGATGCCAGGGAGCTTCTCTTTGTTGGGGAAAAAATGCCGCCCCTCTTGCCCGCCGTTGACCATTACGCCGGGTCGGAAAAAACGATGCTGAAGGCATTGTCCCTGCAACAGGAAATGGGGGCGGTCTTTGACATCACCCTGGATTGCGAGGATGGCGCGCGCGTTGGCAACGAGGCTGGACACGCGAAGTTGTGCGCCGAACTCATCCTGAGCGCCAACAACCGCTTCAACCGGGTGGGCGTTCGGATTCACGCGGTCGGCCACCCGCATTGGCAGGCGGATTTGGAAACCGTGCTGCGTCTGGCGGGGCGGCGCTTGCCGTTCATCACCTTGCCCAAGGCGCGTTCCGCCGGGGAAGTGCGGCGATTTTTGCGGGCATTGCGCGAAGGGGAGGTACGTCACGGACTGGAAAACGCCATTCCCGCGCACGTGTTGATCGAAACGCACGGCGCGTTGCGAGAAGTCTGGCGGATTGCCGCCCTGGAAGGCGTGGAAAGCCTGGATTTCGGCCTGATGGATTTCGTTTCCGGACACGGCGGCGCGATTCCGGCGGCGGTCATGCAAAGTCCGGGACAATTCATCCATCCCCTGATTGTCCGCGCCAAATGCGAGATTTCCGCCGCCGCCCATGCTTCAAACATAGTTCCAACGCATAATGTGTGCACGGAACTCACGGATGCGGCCTACGTCGAAAATGACGCGCGCCGCGCTCGCCAGGAATTCGGCTATCTGCGGATGTGGAGCATTCATCCGGCGCAGATTGCGCCGCTCCTTGCCGCTTTTACGCCCGACGCGGCGGAAGCAGAAACCGCCTGCGCCCTCCTCGCCGCAGCCAAAGCCGCCGGATGGGGACCAATCCGTCACGCCGGAAAACTCCACGACCGCGCCTCCTACCGCTATTACTGGCGGCTGCTAGAACGGGTGGAGACGCCATAAACGGCAACGGTATCTCTGCCCGAAAGACCGCCCCGGATTGCCGCGTCGTATCAAGCTGTGGGTTACGCGTCTGGATTGTCCTTGCAGACGGCAAAGCCACGGCGCTCTGCTTTGGAGAATGAAGGATGAGGACACGAATTGTGTCCCAAGCCGCCATTTTTGATTGCGCCCTTCCGGAACAGGGAAGATCGCTACCGCCGATCTCCATTCTCAGAAGCTGTTTTATAAATTAGAGAGTCGTTTGAGAAGGAGATGGATCATGGCCAATTGGATCATGGTCTCGGCGTGTCTGGGGTTGATTTCATAGCAGTCTGTCGGACTT
>JAIRMN010000191.1 GCA_031258715.1 Zoogloeaceae bacterium | reverse complement strand
CGCACGCCGACTGAAGACTCTCAACAGACTGACGCCCTATGAATATCTCTGCAAAATCTGGACAAAGGAACCAGAACGCTTCATCATGAACCCAAACCAGCAAATGCCGGGACTAAACACCTAACGCCTGGGCCGCCTCGCCTATGCTCGACAATCTGTCCATCTACACAAATTTATATAGATTGGCAACTGTTACTAACCTTTCTGTTAGTAGAGACAGTTCCCCAGCCAACGAACAAAGGAAAATCAATGGGTTACAATATATAAAATGACTTTATTAACGAAAAAGTTAGTAAAACCCGCGGCTTGATACGCCGGCAACAAAACCTTCCGCGCGAATTCCAGAGGGTCGCCCCTGAAATCGTGATCCACCCTATAATGGCGCGTCCATTTCAACTACATCAGAAGGGGGGTCTTATGCGTGCGGTCATGGTGGCGAATCCCAAGGGGGGTTCGGGCAAAACCACGTTGGCAACCAATCTTGCCGGGTATTTCGCCAATCAGAAGTACAACGTCAGTCTTTGCGATCTCGACCGACAGCAGTCCGCGCTGCGCTGGCTGGCTTTTCGCGCGCCGGAGCTGCCCGCCATCACCGGCTATTTTGGCGGCAACCAGATGAGCGTCAGTATGCCGCAGGAGGCGGACTGGGCGGTGCTGGACGCGCCCGCCGGATTCCAGGGCTACAAGCTGAACGATTATCTCAGGGCGGTAGATCGGGTGTTGATTCCCATCGTGCCTTCCATTTTCGACATGGCGGCGACCGAGGATTTCCTCAATACCCTGCGCCAGGACCTGAGCGGACGCCTGGCGAAAATCGGCATCGTCGCCATGCGCATCGATCCGCGCACCCGCGCCGCCAACATGCTGGAAGAATTCTTGCGGCATTTTGACATCCCCATCGTCGCCTATTTGCGAAACACGCAGAACTACGTAAATGTCGCCGCCGCCGGACAGACCATCTTCGACCCGCCGCGCGCCCGCAACAAGCGCGACATCGAACAGTGGCAAACCCTGATCGCTTGGCTGGGCAAGAAGAAATAAGCGCGCCAAGCCAGGCCAATAACGCCGCCCACACGCCGCGCAGCCTCATGGAGCCGCGCGGTTTTTTTGTACCACAAAGGAAAACGTACGCATGAAACTCGAAACGATGGCAGTCCACGCGGGCTACAGTCCCGATCCCGCCACCCGTGCCGTGGCGACGCCCATTTACCAGACCACTTCCTACGCCTTCGACAATTCCCAGCACGGCGCGGATCTGTTCGACCTGAAGGTTCCCGGCAACATCTATACCCGCATCATGAACCCGACGCAGGACGTGCTGGAAAAGCGGGTCGCGGCGCTGGAAGGCGGCGTTGCCGGCGTAGCCTTCGCTTCCGGCATGGCGGCGATTACCGCCGCGATCCAGACCATCGCCCAAGCCGGGGACAACATCATCAGCACCAGCACGCTCTATGGCGGCACCTATACGCTGTTTTCCCATACCTTGCCCGCCTATGGCGTGGAAGTGCGTTTTGCCGACCCGGAAAATCCGGCGGCGCTGGAAGCCCTGATCGACGACAGGACAAAGGCCGTGTTCTGCGAATCCGTGGGCAACCCCCTGGGCAACATCACCGACTTTGAAAAACTCTCGGAGATCGCGCATCGGCGCCATGTGCCGCTGATCGTGGACAACACCGTGCCCTCGCCTTTCCTCTGCCGTCCCATCGAGCATGGCGCGGACATCGTGCTGCATTCGCTCACCAAATACCTGGGCGGCCACGGCAATTCGCTGGGCGGCGTGATTGTCGATAGCGGCAAGTTTCCCTGGCGTGCGCATCCGCGAAAATTCCGCTGTCTGAACGAACCCGACCCCGCCTATCACGGCGTGGTCTATACCGAGGCGCTGGGCGACGCGGCCTACATTGGCCGCGCCCGCGTCGTGCCGCTGCGCAATATGGGCGCGGCGATCAGCCCCTTCAATGCCTTCCTGATCCTGCAGGGCATCGAAACCTTGGCCTTGCGGATGGAACGCATCTGCGGCAACGCCGAAAAGGTGGCTCGTTATCTGCAAGCCCACGCGAAAGTCAATTGGGTGAATTACGCGGCACTGCCTGAAAATCCCGGCTATCCGCTGGCGCAAAAATACCTGCGTGGCCGCGCTTCCGGCATTCTCACCTTCGGCGTCAAAGGCGGCATCGCGGGCGGCATCGCCTTCCAGGACGCCCTGAAACTCTTTACTCGCCTCGTGAATATCGGCGACTGCAAAAGCCTCGCCTGCCACCCGGCCTCCACCACCCACCGCCAGCTTTCCGGCGAGGAACTGAAAAAGGCAGGCGTCTCGGAAGACATGATCCGGCTTTCCATCGGCATCGAACACATCGACGACCTGATCGCCGATCTGGAACAGGCGCTCGGATAGCGGAGGCAGAAGACAGAGGACAGATATCCCGTGAATTTTTCGCCCACCATCGCAAGGCGGCGCGAGAGGGCGATTGCCGCGGGGAGCGGCAAGAGACACATTCGGCATAACCCCCGGCTTTTCGAAAGGTTCATCTGACCTTTTTTATTCGGCAACAACGCGCGCGTCTGGGATTTCATGGCAGCAGGCCGGGGAACCCGCATGGGACGGAAAAATTCAGAAGCTGTTTTAAAAATTTGGTATAGAAACTGCTTGAGGCGGTCATGACAAATGAACTGGAGGAGGCGATGTACCCAAGTGATCTGACGGAAGCGCAATGGAAGCTTTTGGCGCC
>JAIRMN010000190.1 GCA_031258715.1 Zoogloeaceae bacterium | reverse complement strand
TGACGCCATTGGGGAGGGGTTTGCATCCCCTCCCCAATGGCTACGGTCGAAACCCCGGCCTTCAGGCCGGGGTCTCAACCTTCGCGCCGCCCTGAAGGGCGGGGTTTCAAACCGGAGTTGGTTTTTGGATGAACCACGGTCCGCGCTTTTGGGCGATCATTGCCCTGCTTATCCCGGATGGCGCGGCGTGAAGTCCGCCGCCAGGCATGCCAGCTTTCCCCACTGGACAGAACAACCCTTTCAAGGAGGCATCCCATGCGCATTCTGCACACCATGATCCGCGTCGGCGATCTGGATCGTTCCATCGCCTTTTACACCGAAGTTCTCGGCATGACGCTCTTGCGCCGCCAAGATTATCCCGATGGCCGTTTCACCCTGGCTTTCATCGGCTATGGCGCGGAATCCGAAAACGCGGCCATCGAACTGACCTACAACTGGGGCAAGGCGCACTACGAACACGGCACGGCTTTCGGCCATATCGCCCTCGAAGTGGATGACGCGAAAAAAGCCTGCGCCGCCATCCGCGCCAAGGGCGGCAAAATCCTCTTCGACGCCGCGCCCATGACCTTCGACGCCAACATCATCATGGCCTTCATCGAAGACCCGGACGGCTACGCCATCGAACTGATCCAGGCGGCGCGATAAGTTTTCAGCCGCCGCGCGCGGGCACCTTGCCCAAGCGTTCGTGCAGCGAAGCGGATTTGCCTGTAAACAGGATGGAATAGTAAACCGTGTTGCTCATGACTTTCTTCACGTAATCGCGCGTTTCGTTGAACGGGATGGTTTCGGCGTAGATGGCGCCTTCCAGCGGCGCGCTCGCGCTCCAGGCGCGGGCACGGCCCGGGCCGGCGTTATAGGCGGCGGAGGCCAGCAGCGGATGCTGGTGCAGCCCTTCCAATACTATCCGCATGTAGGTTGTCCCCAGGAGCAGGTTGAGTTCCATGTCGTTGACCCGCTTGGGGTCATAGTCTTTCAGGCCGATTTGCCGGGCCACCCATTTGGCGGTGGCGGGCATCAACTGCATCAGGCCGGAAGCGCCGGACGAGGATTTGGCCTGGAGGATGAAACGGCTTTCCTGGCGCATCAGGCCATAGACCCAGGCGTCGTCCAGCGCCTGCGCCTGCGCGGCGGCGCGCACCTCGCGGTCGAACGGCGCGAGGAAACGCAGCGAATAATCATGGTGTTCACGGGTGCGATCGGCAGCGCTGATGGCGCGATCATAGGACTGGCGTTCATGGGCGAAGCGCGCGGCGGCCAGCAGTTGGCGATCGTCCATGCCGCGGACAGCCCAGTTCCATTCTCGCACACCCTCGATGCGCAAATCCAGGCGCAGCAAGGCCAGCGCGCGCAACAGCCCCGGATTTTCGCGCGCGGCGCGCATCTCGGCGTCGTTCGGCGGCACGGCGAACGGCGGGATGCGGATAGCCTCTCCCAGTTCCTCGTCCGCCAGGTTGCCGTAAAAGTTCGCCTGCCCGCGCAAGCCCTGAAACTGCTCATGCGCAAGGGCGAAATGGCCGACTTCCTTGTGGGCGCGCGCCTGCCAGTAAATCCAGGCTGGCTCTTTTTGCAATTCCTCCGGCAGGGCGCGGATGGCGGCAAGGACGGCGTACCACTTCTTCGCGCGCAGGGCGGCGCGGACATGCCACTCGGCAACCTCCCTGGAGCGCGCGTCCGGACTGGTGCGGGAAAACCAGGATAACGCCTCTGGCATATGCCGTCGCGCGCCATGCAAGGCGATTTGCCCCCAGCACCAAGCAGTAGCTTGCGGCCCAAGGTGCGTCTGCCAGGTTTCCAGGCGCGACCGGGCGGCAAGCGGATCGTTGTGCGCCAGGCGGGCAATGGCCAGCGCCGCGATTTCGCGCGGGCTGCGTCCGCGCCCGAAATCTTCCGCCTTCAGCCGCGCCAGCCAGAGCGCGGGTTGTTTGCTGAGTTGATCGAACTGTTTTTTGTCCGGTTGCCGGGTATTCGGCAAAAACCGCAGCAACCGCCGAAACGCTTCCATTTTGCCCTGCTCGACCAGAAGACGCGCTCGTTGCCAGTAGCGGTCGTCGCTGACTTCCAGTCCCAGGCGCGCAAACAGTCCCTGGCACCCTTCGGGAACATCCAGGAGCGTCGTCCACAGGGCTTCTGCTTCCGTCCGCGCGGCGGCGTCCTTCTGCGCCATGCGCGCCTGGATGAACAGGCAGCGGGCATCCTGATCGGGCGCGATCAGCTTGTGGTACTGCGCGATCAGGCGCCGCCAGTCCGCCCGCTTTGCCAACACGCCAAGCCAGTCGGTGCGCAATCGTTCGCCCAGATAACTGCCGCTTTCACGCTCGATGAAGGCCAGCACCGTGGCTTCATCCTGTTTTTCCAGTCCTTGGCGCAAGCGGTAATAGTCCATCCAAGGCGCGAGCGCATACCCGGAAGGCGGCGCAGGCAAGGCTTCCAGCGCCGGGCGATTGCCCACGCGGAAGGCTTCGCGCGCCTCCAGGAACAAACGATCGCCCACGTCTTCCTGCGCGCGGACGAAGGAAGACCAAAAGACGGCAAGCGCCGCGCAAACAAAAAACCGGATAAAAGACTTCATGGGTTAGAATCAGGTGACATGGGGTTCAAACGGCAAGGCGCGGCAGCATAGCATGAAAGACGAAAAAGACCGGAAGACCAACGAAATGGCGCGGCATTTCCGCCAGACCCTGCGGGCGACGCGTCTTGCTGCCCGCCGCGCCGTCGCGCCCGAACGGGTGGCGGCCTGGTCGCGGCAAATCGTCGCACATCTCTTGCGGGCTTTTCCGGAGCCTCCCGGCAAATGTATCGCATTTTGCTGGCCGATTCACAACGAACCGGACATCCGCGCCGCCATTGTCGTCTGGCGCGAAGCGGGCGCGGCCATCGCCCTGCCCGTGACCCTCGCGCCGAAAACGCCGCTGGCCTTTCGCGCCTGGACGCCGCAGACCCCGCTGGCCGTCGACGCTTCCGGCGTTCCCGCGCCCGCTTCCGGGGCGCTCGCAGAGCCTGATGTCTTCATCATCCCGCTGAACGTGTTCGACGCGGCGGGCTATCGCCTGGGCTACGGCGGCGGCTTTTTCGATCGCACCCTGACGGCCTTGCCGCGCACGCCGCTCACCCTGGGCGTAGGATTCGAGTTGGGGCGCGTGGAGAGCATCTGGCCGCAGGCGCATGATTATCCCGTGGACTGGCTGTTTACAGAGGCGGGGTTTTGGGCGGCGACGCGGGCGCGTCCTCTGCCGCGAAACGGGCCATCGCCAACACCAGAAAACCAGCCGCCAGAACTTCATGAACGGCGCCCGTGAGATCGTAGATGCCGGTGGCCAGTGAAAATTCCAGGCTCGCCCAGCTTTGCCGCAACAAGACGAGCAGCCCCGCGCCCAGCGCCAGCCAGGTGACGCGCCGGGGCGCGGATACCGCGAAAAACTGCCGGAAGGCGAGCATCACTGAGAACACATAACCGCCCATCGCCACAAACAGGCCGAGCAGCGCGAAATGGTAAGGCGTGTAGTCAAGCGGAAGGAGCAGGGATTTCAATGGCATGGCGAAGACGAGCAAGCGCGCGCGCCAGGAGTTCGGGCGCGCAACCAAAATTGAACCGCACCCAGCCGGGCGCGCCAAAATCCGCGCCGTCGGAAAACCCCAGGCCGCGCGTTTCAAAATAGGCCGCAGGCGACAGACCCTCCGGCAGGGAGAGCGCGCGGGCGTCGATCCAGGCGAGATAGGTCGCCTCGACATGCGTCATGGAAAGTCCGGGCAAGGCGGCGACTTCGGCTTCCAGGCGATCGCGGTTTTGCCGCAACAGGCAAAGCAGATCCTGACGCCACGCCCCGCAATCCCGGAATGCCGCTTCACAGGCGGCCAGCGCCAGCACATTGACGTGTGGCACGATGCCCTGCATGACGCGCAAAAAACGCTGGCGCAGCCCCGTGTCGGGAATGACCGCGAAAGCGCAGCCCAGACCGGGAATGTTGAAGGTCTTGGAAGGCGCCATCAGGGTAATGCTGCGTCCGGCCGCCGCTTCGCCCAGCATGGCGAATGGCAGGTGCCGCCTGTCCGTGTCCAGGATCAGGTCGCAATGGATTTCGTCGGAGCAGACGACCAGATTATGACGCGCGGCAAAGCCGGCAATCTGCGTGAGTTCGGCGCGGCTCCAGGAGCATCCGACCGGATTGTGCGGGTGGCAAAGCAACAAGAGCCTCGTGCCGGGAAGACAGGCAGCTTCCAGTGCGGCGATATCCATCGCCCAGCGCCCATCGATTTGCGTGAGCGCGGCGGTGCGCAAGGGTTGCGCGCCATGCTTCGGCGCGGCAAGAAAGGGCGGATAGACCGGAACGCAAGTCAGTACGCCCGCCGCGCCGTCCGCGCCAACACTGCGAACGGCGACATTGATGCCCGTCACCAGACCCGGCAGCCAGACCAGCCACGCGGGCTGGACCCGCCAGCCATAGGCGTCTTCCAGATAGGCGAGCGCGGCATCGATCAGCGCCGATCCAGGTGCGCCATAGCCGAAAACCCCATGCGCCACCCGCGCTTCCAGCGCCGCCCGCACCGCGGGCGGCGCGGCAAAATCCATGTCCGCCACCCACAAGGGCAGGATGTCCCGTCCGGCATATTTCCCCCACTTGACGGAATCGCTGTCACGACGGTCGGGCGGATGATGGAAATCGGCGTTCATCGCGTTTCGGGAACGGTCAATGCGAAATGGCGCGCGAAAACGAGAATTCCGGCGCGCCATTCGCCTGAAACGGTTTGTCCTCCCAGGATGGAAGATCCACGTCATAACCCCTGGCATATTGCCGGATGCGTTCCACATCCTCTCCAGGCGGCACAACGGGTTTATCGGGAAGACCCGCGTCATCCAGCGCGAACGCGACATATTGCCGGGTTGCCCGCGAATAATAGGTGAGGCGCCTTTCGCAGCGCATCCCGATATTCTTGCCCGCCAATAGCCCTGGCAAAACGCCCTCCACCAATTGCGGCAAGCCTTCCACACTGACATCGTATTTGCCGCTGATTTCCGCCAGCAAATCCGGAATGTCTGGCTTGGCCAAACCCTCCGCCGCCTTGAAGCGCAATCCCGTCTCCACAATGAGACAAGGTTCATCCGCCCGTATGCGCGCCTCGCCCTGCCCGATGAAACGCGAGAGCGCCGTCTTGATGTCCAGCAGGGAAACCTGTTCCGCCATGGTTTCCGGCGTGTTGTCGATTTTGCCGTTCTTGAACGTCAGTGTCGCCAGCAAAACGCGATTCTGGTGATCGCTCAACAAATCGGCGCCATGCCCGGCACCCACCACGCCAGGAGCGCCGGGTGCGTCCAGCCTTTTTTCCACCAGCGACAAGCCTTCACCGTGATCCGACATCAGTACCACTAGCGCGTTTTCCAGCGCGTCCTGACGCGCAAGCCCCGCCAGCACGTCCCGAATCTGCCCGTCCGCCACCGCCAGGACGCTCAGATAGCCCGCGAGCCACGGATTATCGTCTTCCACTTTGGCGCGGATGTGGCGACTCTCCCACGGCCAGTGCGTGGATCCCAGATGCACAGCCAGGAAAAGCGGCTTTTGTCGCGTGGCGCTCGCCGCAAGGACGGCGTTCACAAAACCCTCGGCGTCATAGCTGGAAGCGTAGGCGGCGTTCAGATAGGCATAAGGCAACAGGTATTTCGCCAGCCGGGTCTGCAAAAGCGCATTGAAGAGCGGATGATCGGTAACCTTCTGCGCCATGAAGTCCATGACGCCCGCCCTGGGGCCGACCACTTTGTCAAAGCCAAAACTTTGATCCATGTTGTTGAAGCGTCTTTCGTCGATGGCCCAGATGGTTTCGTACCCTTGCTGTTGCAATTGCAGGCTGATCAATTGGTCTTTCTTGATCTTGTCCAGTTGCCGCAGATTGAAGACCGCGCCATGTTCCTGCGGCGTTTCGCCGGTCAGGAGGGAAGTCCAGGCCGGGAAAGTGCGTCCCAGCGGGGTATAGGCGCGCGTGTAGTGCACGCTTTTTTGCAACAGGGCGTCCAAGGTTGGCATGAGGCCATCTTCCCTGGCGCGCGCCAGCATGGCCGCCGAGAGCGCGTCCACGCCCAGGATGATGACATTAGGCGGCGTGGCGGCAAACGGGACGGACGGAACCGCGTCCGGCGCGACGGTTTCGGCAGGCGTTTCGGCATCGACAAGGAAAGGGATCGCGGTTTCTTCCGTATCCGGCCAGAAGAGACCGAGGCCAAGCGCGCACACGAAGAGGGCGGTCGCCAACGCGAGACGCGGACGCGCGAGTTCCCCTCTTCTGTAGCGCGTCACCAGGGAAAAAAGCAGGAATCCCGCATAGGCGAGCGGCAGGGTCAGGAGTCCCGCGCCCAGATAGGCGGGTGCGATGAAGGCATAGGCGGAGAGCGGGAAAAAGAAGCCGTTCAGGGAAAAAATCGCCAGGCCGCCGAACAACATCCCCCAGAAAACCCCCCTGGATTCCGGAACGCGCAGGGCGCGCGTCATGCTGACGGCAGCCCAGCGCAGCAGCAAAAAGCACAGGAAGATCGAGACGAGCGACACCCCCAGGAAAAACAGCGTATCCAGAAACAGGGAAAAACGGAAAAGCCCGTTTTCCAGAAGAAAGCCCAGCCCGTCCAGGAAGTCCATCGTCACGACGAGACTCACCAGCATGGGTGAGAGGTAAAACAACGCGAACCACAAAAACCCCGAAATACGCTTCATTTATGTCGCCACCTTCAGAAACCTTTCTGTTCTCGAAAGGCCGCTATTCTACTTTTTTTCATGCGGCACGGGACAAAAGACGACGCGCCGACGCGCCTTGCCGCCTTTGTTCTGAAGGCCGCTTGCCGATTCCCATGCTTCCCCCTTATCATGCCCCGCAATTTCTTCAAGCGGCCTGTTGCCGCGCATGGACGAATCATGGGCAAAAAACTGATCATTGCGGAAAAACCATCGGTGGCGACGGATATTGCCAGGGCGCTGGGCAACATTCCCCGACGCGGCGATTATTTCGAGAATGACAATTACATCATCTCCTCGGCGGTTGGGCATTTGCTGGAAATCGCCTGTCCGGAAGAATATGAAGTGAAGCGCGGCAAGTGGTCGTTTGCGCACCTACCGGTCATTCCGCCGCATTTTGATTTGCGTCCCATCGAAAAATCCGAGCCGCGACTGCGTCTCCTTGTCCGGCTGATCAAGAGCAAGGAAGTCGAGAGCCTCATCAACGCCTGCGACGCGGGACGCGAGGGCGAGCTGATTTTCAACGCCATCGTCCAGCACAGCAAAACCCAGAAACCGGTGCGCCGCCTCTGGCTGCAATCCATGACCCAGCAGGCCATCCGCGACGGGTTTCATCATCTGCGCAGCGGCAACGACATGCGAGGATTGGCGGACGCGGCCATTTGTCGTTCCGAATCCGACTGGCTGGTGGGCATCAACGGCACCCGCGCCATGACCGCCTTCAATTCTAAGACCGGCGGCTTTCATCTCACCACCGTGGGACGGGTGCAGACGCCGACGCTGGCCATCGTCGTCGAGCGCGAAAAGAAAATCCGCGACTTCAAGCCGCGTCCCTACTGGGAGGTGGAAGCTCGTTTTTCCGCCCAGGCCGGGGAATACATGGGCAAGTGGTTTGACGAGAAATTCAGGGGTAGCAAGGAAGACGAACACGCCCGCGCCGAACGTATCTGGGAGGAGGTCCAGGCCGAGGCCATCCGCGCCGCTTGCGAGGGACAGACGGGCGAAGTCTGCGAAGAGGCAAAGCCGGAATCCCGTCTTCCGCCCGCCCTTTTCGATCTCACCAGCCTGCAACGCGAAGCCAACGCCCGTTTCGGATTTTCCGCCAAGACGACCTTGAGCCTGGCGCAGGCGCTCTATGAAAAACACAAGGTGCTCACGTATCCCCGCACCGATTCCCGCTGTCTGCCGGAGGATTATCCGGCCACGGTCAAGGCGACGCTCGCCATGTTTACCGGCGAAGGCGCGGGCAAGGGGCATGACGAAGTGCTGCTCGCGCGCTACGCGCCCTTTGCCCATCAGGTGCTGGCAAGGAACTGGGTGTTGCCCAACAAGCGCATTTTCAACAACGCAAAAATCAGTGACCACTTTGCCATCATTCCCACCACGCAGGCGCCGAAGAATCTTTCCGAGATCGAGCAAAAGCTCTACGATTTCGTGGTCAGGCGGTTTCTTGCCGTCTTTTTTCCGGCTGCCGAATACCTGGTCACGACCCGTGTCACGCGTGTCGCCGGGCATCCGTTCAAGAGCGAGGGCAAGGTGCTGGTGCAACCGGGATGGCTGGCGGTCTATGGCAGGGCGCAGGAAGATGAGGAAGGCAATCTGCCGCCGGTACTGGATCGGGAAAAGGTCGCCGTAGCGTCTGTGCAGCTCAAGGCCGCCGCCACGCGCCCGCCGCCGCGCTATTCGGAAGCGACCTTGCTTTCCGCGATGGAAGGCGCGGGCAAGATGGTGGAGGACGAGGAACTGAAAGCCGCCATGGCCGGACGCGGCCTAGGTACGCCCGCCACGCGCGCGCAGATCATCGAAAACCTGATTGCCGAACAATACATGTTGCGCGAGGGGCGCGAACTCACGCCAACGGCCAAGGCGTTTTCGCTCCTCACCCTGCTGACCGGCCTGGGCGTGCGGGAATTGACCGCGCCGGAACTGACCGGCGACTGGGAATGGAAACTGGGACGCATCGAAAAGGGCGAGCTTTCGCGCCAGGATTTCATGCGCGAGATTGCCCAGATGACGCAGCATATCGTCGAACGCGCCAAGCGTTACGATTCCGATACCATCCCCGGCGACTTCGACGTCCTGGAAACCCCTTGTCCCAAATGCGGCGGCGTGGTGCGCGAAACCTACAAGAAGTTCCAGTGTTCGACCTGCGATTTTTCGCTCTGGAAGATCGTGGCCGGACGCCAGTTCGAGCCGAAGGAAATCGAAACCCTGCTCACCGAACACAAAATCGGCCCGCTTGCCGGATTCCGCAACAAGATGGGGCGTCCCTTTGCCGCGACGATCCGCGTAAATGACAAGTTCGAGACGGAATTCGATTTCGGCCAGCCCCAAGAAGACGAGGCGTCCTCCGAAGTGGATTTCTCCGGACAGGAGAGCCTGGGCAAATGCCCGAAGTGCGGCGGCGCGGTCTATGAGTACGGCAATGTCTACATCTGCGAAAGGTCTGTGGGCACGACGAAAAAGACCTGCGATTTCCGTTCCGGTAAGGTGATCCTGCTACAGCCCGTCGAACCGGAACAGATGCGAAAACTGCTCGCGGAGGGCCGCACCGATCTGCTGAAAGCTTTCGTCTCCGCCCGAACCCGCCGAAAGTTTTCCGCCTTCCTGGTGGTCGGCAAGGACGGCAAGGTGGGCTTTGAATTCGAAAAGCGCGAACCCCGGACAGGCGTAAGCGCGAAAAAGAAAACCGGAAAGGGTTCCTGATCGGAAGACAGATCAGGAATCAGATCCCCCCGCTTCGTCATCGTGAGGAACGAAGCGACGAAACAATCCTGATTCCTGACCCGCAGCGCGAAGCGCCGGTAGCTTCTTCTGTCTCCTCTCTCCTGATTCCTGTCCTCTGGTGTCATTCTGTCAGCATTGCCTTCAGGCTGGCGAGGCGGGCGGATCGGGTGGCTTTATCGGGGAGGGGCTGGTTTTTGCCACCCATGAAGCGGATGTCTCTGCGTCCCAGTTCGTCGATGAAACGCGAGGGTTTGACGCTCAGCCATTGGCGGTTCTGTTTGCGGCGTTCGCAATAAAAAATCGCCAGGCTTTGTCGGGCGCGGGTCATGCCGACGTACATCAGGCGGCGCTCTTCTTCCACCTTGCCGGTTTCCACCGCTTCCCGGTGCGGCAGGATGCCTTCTTCCACGCCGACCAGGAACACATGCGGATATTCCAGTCCCTTGGCGGCGTGCAAGGTGGAAAGCTGCACCGCGTCCGGCGTCGCGTCGCCTTCCCTGTCGATGAGACCGATGAGGGCGATGCGTTGAGCCAAATCGATGAGACGCCGGTCTTCGGCGATGCCCTTTTGTCCCAGCCATTGCGTGAATTCGCAGACATTGGCCCAGCGTTCTTCCGCGACGCGCGTTTCCTCATGCGCGTAGAGATGCGCCTCGTAATCGATGCCAGACAACAATTCGCTCAGCGCCGCGCCCGCTTCCGCCTGTTGCGCCCGTTCTGCCATGCGTTCGACGAACCGGCAGAAACCGAAAAGCGGCTCGATCTGGCGCGGGGAAAGCTGTTGGGACAGCCCGGTCTCGCGCGCGGCATGAAAAAGCGAAAGATGGCGCATTCCGGCATAGTTGCCCAGCGTTTGCAGTGTGTTCGCGCCGATGCCGCGCCGGGGCGTGGTGGCGGCGCGGATGAAGGCGGGATCGTCGTCGGGATTGGCGATGAGCCGCAGCCAGGCAAGCAAATCCTTGATTTCCGCCTTGTCGAAAAAAGACTGTCCGCCAGAGAGGACGTAGGGAATTCGGCGATCGCGCAACTGCTGCTCGAACAGGCGGGCAAGATGGTTGGAACGGTAGAGGATGGCGTAATCCGACCACCTGCCCTGACGCGCCAGGCAATGCGCCTGCAAGCGCATGACCACGCTTTGCGCCTCGCGTTCGTTGTCGGGACAGGCGGTCACGCTCACCGGCTCGCCGTGTCCCAGTTCCGACCAGAGGGTTTTTTCAAAGCGTTTGGGATTATGGGCGATGACGTTGTTCGCCGCGCCCAGGATACGCAGTGTTGAACGGTAGTTCTGTTCCAGCATGATGATTTTGAGGTTTGGGAATTCTTCGGCAAGCCGACCCATGTTGGCGACATCCGCGCCGCGCCAGCCGTAAATGCTCTGGTTGTCGTCGCCTACCGCCGTAAACTGCGCGCGCGCGCCCGTCATCAGCTTCAGGAGGCTGTATTGGCAGGCGTTGGCGTCCTGGTATTCGTCGACGAGCAGATAGCGAAAGCGGTTCTGCCATTTTTCGGCAATCTCCGGCCTTTCCATGAAGAGCGTCACCGGACGCAGGATGAGATCGTCGAAATCCAGCGCCTGATAGCTTTTCAGTGTGGCTTCGTAGGCGGGATAAAGCCGTGCCGCCTGCTTTTCCGTCTCGTTCGCCGCGCGTCGCGCGGCTTCTTCCGGCGGGATATGCGCGTTCTTCCAGTTGGAGAGGATGCCCTGGAGTTGGCGCAGCCGGATCTTGTCTACACTGCCCGCCAGATCCGCGATGACGGCAAGGGCATCCGTCGCGTCGAAGATAGAAAAGCGCGGCTTGTAGCCGATGGCGGCAGCTTCTTCACGCAGGATGCGCACGCCCAGCGCGTGGAAGGTGGAAATCTGCAAGGATTCCGCCGCCTGTCCGGAAAGTCGCTTGCCCACCCGCGTTTGCATCTCCCGCGCCGCCTTGTTGGTAAAGGTGATGGCGGCAATCTGACGCGGCGCGAAGCCGCAGGTTTCCATCAGATAGACGATTTTTTGCGTGATGACCCGCGTCTTTCCCGACCCCGCGCCCGCCAGCACCAGAAGCGGGCCGTCGAGATATTGAATGGCTTCGCGCTGGCGGGCGTTCAGTTGCGGCATCGTGCTTTCAGGCGCACAGGCATTCCAGCGCCGCCGCGCTGGCCACAAAACCCATGCAGGCTGTCACGCAGACCGAAGAACCAAACCCGGCGCAACCCAACCCCTGCAAGGCGGCATCGCAGGCTTCGCGCCGCGGATATTGCACGGGTTCGCTGGAATAAATAGCCGTGACGCCAAATTTTCTGGGCGCTTTTGGAAACGCGTGGCTTCTGCGCAATTGGGCGCGCACCCTGGCAAGCAGCGGATCCTGACGGGTGAGCGCCAAGTCCGCGCGACAGATGCGCGTGGGATCGCGCTGCCCGCCCGCCGCGCCGACGGTGATGATCGTCCGCCCCGATTCCTGGCAATGGGCGATCATCGCCGCCTTGACGCGCGCTTGATCGATGGCGTCAATGACGACATCCATATCCGGCCTGAGCAGGGCGGCAACATTGTCGGCAGTGACGAAATCCTCGACGCAATGAACATGGCATTGCGAATGGATGGCCTGGACGCGCTCGGCCATGACAATGACCTTTGCCCGGCCATATTCGCCTTCCTGCGCCTGGATCTGCCGGTTGGTGTTGGATTCGGAAACCATGTCGAGATCTATCAGGGTAAGCTGCCCGACGCGGCTTCTCGCCAGGGCTTCTATCGCCCAGGAACCGACGCCGCCCGCGCCGACCACGCAGACATGCGCCGCCATGAACCTTTGCTCGGCGGCCTCGCCATAGAGCCGCCGCACACTGGAAAAGCAGCGCGCCACATCCACCGCCCCGGCGGGTAAGACGCGCATCAGTCCGCCGCCTCCAGTGTGCGGCGGATGACGGCGTTGAACGCCAACGTCCATTCGGGCGCAAACTGGTTGGTGCAGGCATTGACCTCGGCAATGGCGCGCAGCACGGAACGGTTCTTGCCGCGATGGCTGTGTTTCAGCATGATGGACTCGAAGGCGTCGACAATGGCGATCAGCTTGGCGCCGGGACAAATCTGATCGGCGCGCAGGTTGTCGGGATAGCCGCTGCCGTCTGGCATTTCGTGATGTTGGGCGATCATTTCGGCGGCGGCGGTCCAGGCGGGCATACGTTGCAACAGCCCCGCGCTGTAACCGGGATGGGCGCGCAGGGCGAGCCTTTCCTCGGCGTTCATGTTGTCGCGTTTCAACCAGATGCTTTCCGGCAACATCATCATGCCCACGTCGTGCATGTAGATGGCGGCTTCGAGTTGCACGGAATCGATGGCGGCGACGGCCTTGTTGGTTTCCAGCGCGAGACGCAGGATGCGGTTGGTGCGCCCCTTGAAGAACGGGGAACGGTTTTCCAGTTGCAAGGCGATGCGGCGGAAGAATTGCAGGTCGGCGGCGACATCTTGGTTGTCCGTCACGCTCAGCGTGGGCGTGTTTTGTTCGAGAGAACTCGACAAAAGCGGCGGGAAACCGGTCACGGCCTCGATCAGTTCGCCGCAGACGGTCTCGACCTGATCGGGCGGCACCTGCGCGGCCTTCTCCAGCCCCTGCACCAGGGCAAGCAGTTCAAGATGCTCTAGGGAAGCGCGATGCAACAGGGCCTCGACGGCCAGTTCTAGGCGATCCAGCGTCAGCAGCACCGTTTCCGCCAGCCGTTCGGAAAAGAGGATGTTCCCGTCACGAAAGCGCGTCAACAAGGATTCGACATGATGCGTGACGGCCACGCCAATCTCGACGCGGGTCAGCGCCGCGTCGCCCTTGATGTTATGCACGACGCGGAACAGGCTGGTGATCAGCGTCCGGTTGCCGGGGTTCTTCCGCAACTGCGCGATGAGGCGCTCCACCTCCGGCGTCCTGTCCAGCAAGACGTCCGCGAATTCTTCCAGCGCCTCCCTGTCCTGAACGACCGGCGCAATAATGGCTTTGATGTCCATGCGTTTCCCTTTGTTTTTTTAAAGCGGCTTTGCGATCCCGCAAGTGTAGTCCCTATTCATGGACAAGGGATCGGCGATCGGTCAAACCAGGCGCAATCAAAAGTGTCCCTTGAATCTTCATGGCGTGTGGTGTGTCATGGTACGTGACTTGTTGGAAGAGCTGGTCTATGTATTTTTACAGGAGGTTGCCAGAAATCGAAGGGAAAAGTATCGGGAAAGGCGCTGCGGGCGTGTCTGGAAGCGCATCCTGAGTTGATGGCGAGAGGGTGGATCGGATACTGGATTTGGCGGAGAAGACTTACTCGGAAATCGCTTGATTGGTCGACAGTCAGTGACCACGCAGATTTTTGGCAGATTGTCGTCTTGTTTGGCGACTTCTGAGTAAGATTGAAAAGGGAGCTTTCGATTGCGCCCCCGTCACTGGGTTTACCGCCTGCGGCATCCGTTTCATGTTATCATTCGGTTTCACAATGGGGGCGACCTGGCTTCGACGTGGGTTGCAAAGCAGCGTTGTGCATGCCGAGGTTCAGTTACCTCGTAAATCCGCTGAAAACAAACAAACGCCAACGACGAGCGTTTCGCTCTCGCCGCTTAAACCGGCGAGCTTTGCACCGGTTTGCTGATGGGCCGGGCCGGGTTTCCGGCAGCAAAGTCAGATACATGAGCTAAGGTTTGCCCCTGCCGCGCGGGCAAACACGAAAATTTGGCGGATCGTCCAGAATGAGCCTGTCTGTCCGGCGCACGAGGACTAAATCCAAATGGACGGACTAAGCATGTAGATCGCGTTGCAGAGGACTTGCGGACGCGGGTTCAATTCCCGCCGCCTCCACCAGATACCTATCCGCAGTAGTTCGCCAAAGGCCGGAAATCCAAGTAAATACAAGGGTTTCCGGTCTTTTTCTTGTCCGTAACAGTCCGATAAAATCCGCTCGCATCCGGGGGTATTTGGGGGTATTTTTTGGGGTATTCACCATGTCCACGGAAAGAATACCCCAAAAATGTCTCTAACTGATGTCATAGTGCGCAGCGCCAAGCCCGCCAAGAAGCCTGTCAGGTTCTTTGATGGCGGTAGCATGTATCTGGAAGTCTCGCCTGCTGGCGGCAAGCTCTGGCGTATGAAGTGTCGCTTTGAGGGCAAGGAAAAGCTGCTGGCCTTGGGCAAATACCCCGGTGTATCCCTCAAAGAAGCCCGTGAGCGCCGGGAAAAAGCCAAGAAGATCCCAGATGTTTAGTCCCGGCATTTGCTGGTTTGGGTTCATGATGAAGCGTTCTGGTTCCTTTGTCCAGATTTTGCAGAGATATTCATAGGGCGTCAGTCTGTTGAGAGTCTTCAGTCGGCGTGCG
>JAIRMN010000110.1 GCA_031258715.1 Zoogloeaceae bacterium | reverse complement strand
GCGCCGAGGCAGAAAGCCTGTCTCCGCCAGACTGAGTTGTTTCGCCTTCTTCATCGGGTTGGCTTCCTTTCTGGGAGTTTGGATATTGTCTCATGTTGAAGGGTTGTTCAGGAAGTCCTGAGGTTGCTTTGTTGATGTTTTGAATATTTGCTTCCATGTCATGTCACCCTAAAAAAATAACGTTAAGAAGAGGCACATAGCAATAAATACTGATCGAATAGGAAAAATCAAATGTGCACGCACTAACAGACCTACTATTTTTAGTAAGCCATTAGGGGATATGCGAAATTCATTACGCGCTGCTTTCATGTGTGATTTCAAATCTGGGGCTATTAGCCAACACCATACGGCGTAAAGTATCCAGATAAAGAGAAAGAACTTCACCAGAAAAAACACTGTGTTTACTTTTTCCATGAGCAGCGTTCAATTCCCAAAAGAAACCAAAATCCGATGGGATATCCGGCTTTGAGGGCCAAAGCGGTCAGCAACATCTCATCCCCCTACGCCATCGCCGTCTTTTCTAAAAACTGGCATTCCCCAGTCGGCCCCAGTTAGGCAAGATGCTGTCGTCATTTAGAAGCTTGGGCGAGTCACAAGAGGTTCGTGAAGAGGGATGGCAGCGGCCCGGCCCGAGCGTCTGGGCGCAACCCGGAAATCGACTTCAAGGGTGAAAAGTGCAGCAACAAGACTCATCAGAGCAGCACCGACCCCGAGGCCCGCCTGTTCAAGAAGGGCAAGTTCACAGAAGCGAAGCTGCGCTACATGACCCACGCGCTCTCGGAGAACCGCAACGGACTGATCGTCGATGTCGAGACCACCGAAGCGAACGGTCGTGCCGAGTGGGAAGCCGCCCGGCGGATGCTCAAGCGCAGCGTCAAGAAGCGCGGCGCCACGGTGGGCGCCGACAAGGGGTACGACACCGAGGCGTTGTACCAGTCACTTCGACAGTTCGAGCTGTACGATGGTCGGCACGATGCACTGTGGCTTGTCCGGGAACTGCTTGCCCAGCGTGCTGCCAATGAGCCATTCGATCCAGACCGAGGTATCGACAACACATCGCGGCGCCATCAATAGCGGTCCTTGCGGTCACGGTAGCCGTCGGTGCAGGCGTCCCTGGCGATACCAGCCAATTGTTCCAGTTCGAGCACGGGCATTAGCAGCACGCCCTTGCCCTTGGGAATGAACACGAATTCCTGCCCGGCCTGCCAATGCTGCTCCTCGCGCACGGCCTTGGGAATGGAAATCTGAAACTTGCTTGACAAGGTGGCGGTCGCCGTCATTTTCGTACCTCAATGTATCGATGGTGATTTGGTAAGAATACATCGTTTCTCCCCCCTGGAAGCTAGCGGGGCCACATACCGCGTATGGCAATGCTTGCAGCTATCGACGATGCGACCAACGCTGACGATCTCGTGCCCCGGCACGCAGGGAAAAAGCGTGCCCGCCCATTCGGCGCGCACCTGATGAATGTCGGAATGACACACGCCGCAACAGGCGATGTCGATTTGCACATCCTGCGCACCCGGGTAATTTGCATCGCCTCCAGGTTATTGGCCCACCAAGCGTTGTTGCTCCGCAGGATAGCGGTCTCCGATAATCGGAATGGCGGCAAGTTTGCTTTCCAGCTCAATGATGTCTTCTTGAGTCAGCAAGAACGCTTGAGCGCGTATGTTTTCCTCCAAATGAGAAAGTTTGCTTGTTCCGGGGATCGGCACGATCCACGGTTTTTTCGCCAAAAGCCAGATCAGGGCGAGTTGCGCGGAAGTCATGCCACGGATGCGCCCGAATTCGGTCATGGCTTCCACGAAGCGCAGGTTTTGCCGGATGGCTTCAGGCTGAAATCGAGGGAGCGTATTTCGATTGTCGTTGCCGTTGTTGAAATTGGTGAACTCATTGAGTTTCCCGCCAAGCAGCCCCCGATTGAGCGGACTGTAGGGGACGAAGCCAATGCCAAGTTCTTCACAGATCGGCAACACCTCCTTTTCCGGCTCCCGCCACATGAGATGGTATTCACTCTGAATGGCGGTAAGCGGTTGTATGGCGTGTGCCTTTCGGATGGCTTCAGCGGATACCTCGCAAAGACCGAAGTGCCTGACTTTTCCTTCCTGGATCAAGTCTTTCACCGTTCCGGCGACATCTTCAATGGGGACATTGCGGTCAAGCCGATGCTGGTAGAAAAGTTCAATGGTTTCGATTTTTAACCGCCGCAATGATGTCTCGGCAACCTGGCGAATATGTTCCGGGCGGCTGTTTTGTTTGCCAGTCCGTTTGCCATTCACAAATTCATGACCGAATTTGGTGGTCACGGCGATCTTGCCGCGAAATTGTGACAGCGCTTCGCCCGCCAACGCTTCATTGGTATAGGGGCCATAACTTTCCGCCGTATCAAAAAGCGTTATGCCGTGCTCGACCGCCTGATGAAGAAGGCGAGTTGCCGCTTGCCTGTCGGGATGCGGGCCACGATGGTAATTAAGCCCCATCACCCCAAAGCCGAGCGCTGAAACTATCATGGCCGCATTGCCTCTGCCGAGGGTTCGCTGAGTGTGGTTTACAGGGTCGTTTGGCTTCTCGCCCTGGTTTGTTGAAGCCGCCGCGCTATGGGCCAAAACCGGGCTTATTCCTAATGTCACCCCGCAGACAGCGGCGCTTTGCATGAAGAAACGGCGCGACATTCCTGGCTTCGAGTCGTCTGCCAGCAGAAATGATTTTTTCATCGTAGTTCTCCTTTCATTTTTCAAGATTGCTATATTGGGCGTCCGTTACCGGCTCAAGCCACGTTACCGCCGTGCCGTCCCTGAAACCAGTGATGGCGATATGCGTCATACCGCGCTTTGCCGCTGCGCCGTGCCAATGTTTGACATTTGCGGGAATGACGACCGTATCGCCCTTGACGATTTTACGCGCCGCTTTACCCCACTCCTGATACCAGCCTTCGCCTTCCGTCACCAGCAGGGTTTGTCCCGTCGGATGCGTGTGCCAGTGATTGCGGGAACCCGCTTCAAAAATCACATCGTCAACGGAAAAATTGCCCGTTTCATCACGCGAGGCGAGATGATTGACCCAGGCCGTGCCTGTAAAGTAGTCCGCCGCAGCTTTTTCGCCTTTGGGAAAAATCGCTTTGCCGTCATCTCTTTTGACCAGTGCCAGGATTTGTTCTTCCTGTGCCGGAGTAAGACCAACGTTTTGCCCAATGCGAAGATGCCCGCGCAACTGGCTTTCCACGCCATCAAGACTTGCCAGGGCCGCAATCGTAGCGATTTCCCGGCTTTGATAGTCCAGTATGCCGCGTCCGAAAATGTCCCCGAAGAGATGTTCCTTGAGAAAAATGTCTATTGTGGGCGCGAAGTCATAAATCGCGCCTTTTACTGGAGCGCCGATCAATTCGGTCTGGATTTGCATACCCAACTCCAGCTTGCTTTTGTCTTTCGGCAACAGAAGCGGCGCTTTACCGGCGCGATCCTTTATGCCCTTTTGTTTGCGCTCTTCCAGCGTCGTCATGAAGGCATCCAGCGCGTTCAAGGAACGCGGAAAACCCGTATAGGCATACATCTGCACGAGTATTTCCTTGATTTCATTGATGCTCAAACCCGCGTTCAATCCATCGTTCAACGCTACTTTGAGATTCATGCGGTCGCCTGTGGCAGTAAAGGAGGCAATCAGCGCCATGCTCTGCTGTTTTTGGCTCAAATTTTCGCTGTTCACTATCGTGTCTCCCTGTTTCGGTGGGTTCGTTTCAGTCGCGTCGGCAAAATTTACCGCGCAAACCAGTAACGCGCCGAGCACAAGGAATTTAAACGGCTTGCTGTTCATCTTTTCTCTCCTTCATTTCCAATGCCAGAGTTGGGGCTGTGCCATATCGTTTCGCGCTTCGGGTTAATCTTTCAAAACCCTGCTTAAAATCATTTTTTTAACCTCCTCGAAAGGCATTGTGAAAAAGCGTTTTTCTTTGTTCAGTGAACGCATTGCCGCCATGTCGCTATCGCTCAAAGCAAAGTCAAAAATGCCGATGTTTTCCTTGATGTGATTGGGATTGGTTGCTCCGGGTATTACCGAAAAACCTTCCTGAATATGCCAGCGGAGAATAATCTGCGCGGGAGTTTTTTGGTGTGCGGCAGAAATTCTTTTGATGACCGGGTCTTTGAAGAGCGCTCCTTGGCTTACGGCGCCGCCCAACGGAAACCAACATTCAACAGCGATATTGTGAGACTTCGCTTTTTTACGTATCTCCAACCGCTGTGCGTAAGGATGACACTCTATTTGTAACGCGACAGGTTTTATTTTCATGCTATCGATAACGGCATGAAAATCTTCTTCGATAAAGTCGAAATTGCTGATTCCCAGAGCGCGAACCTTTCCGGCTGTAAAGGCTTTCTCCATGTCTTTCCATGCGCCGACAAAATCGCCAATGGGCCAGTGTTCATACAACAAGTCAATGTAGTCCACTTGCAGACGTTTCAGCATTTTGTCTATGGCGATAAGGGTTTTGCCCTCGCCGTATTCGGTGGGCGGTATCTTGCTGGTAATCCAAAGTTCTTCGCGCGGGATGCCGCTTTCCTTGATGGCTTCGCCCAGTCCCCGTTCGTTCTGATAAGAATAGGCGCAATCCACATGGCGATAGCCGTTGCGGAGCGCCTCAAGGCAAGCCTGTTTGCACTCCTCGTTTGACATTGAATAAGTGCCAATCCCAAACTGAGGCATTTCCAATCCATTGTTTAATTTAATGCTCGGTACGTTTGCAACCTGAGCATTCAAAACTTTCCCCGCATTACCGCGCCCCCCCGACGCGCAAGCGGAAAGCGTTCCCGCCAGCAGCGGCAAGGCCGCGCCGAGCATCGCGCCCGATTTCAAAAAATCGCGGCGGCCCATTGCGCCAGTTTTACTTTGTTTGTTTTCGTGTTTCATGTTTGTTGCTCCTTCAGTGTTCATTGGTTGATACGGGAAACACAGCGATTTCACGCCCCGGCTTTCGTCGAGGCGAAGTCGATGACGAAACGGTAGCGCACATCCTTCCCCACCACGCGCGCGTAAGCGGCGTCGATCTGGTCGGGACAGATCAGTTCGATTTCCGGGCGGATGTTGCGGGCAAAGCAGTAGTCGATGACTTCCTGCGTCTCGGCGATGCCGCCGATCATCGAACCGACAAGACTTTTGCGGCCAAAGGCCATCGCGTGCGCGTGAATGCCGCGCGCTTCGCCCAGCCCGACATTGACGAAGGTGGAATCGAGCTTCAGGACATCCAGGAAGGGCTGCGCGTCGAAGGCATAGGGCACGGTCGAAATCACCAGATCGAAGGTGTTGGCGAGCCGTTTCATTGCCGCCGCGTCGCTCCACAGCACCGCTTCCTTCGCGCCCAGGCGTTTTGCGTCGGCGATTTTTCCGGGCGTGGTGGTAAAGACCGTCACCTCGGCGCGCGCGCTGGTAGCCAGCTTGACCGCCATGTGTCCCAAACCGCCCAGACCCACCACGGCAACCTGTTGTTTGGGACGAACCCGCCAGTGACGGATCGGCGAGAAGGTGGTGATTCCGGCACAGAGAATGGGGGCGGTCGAGACCAGATCCATGCCCGACGGAATGCGGATGACGAATTTTTCCGTCACCACGATCTTGTCGGAATAGCCGCCGAAGGTGTGGCCGCCAGATGCCTTGTCGGATGCGTTGTAAGTAAAGGTCGTACCGTTCGTGCAGATTTGTTCGCGGTCGGCGAGGCAGTTTTCGCATTCGCCGCAGGAATCCACCATGCAGCCGACGCCGCCGATGTCGCCGACCCTGAATTTCGTCACCGCGCCGCCCACCGCGATCACGCGTCCCACGATTTCGTGTCCCGGTACGCAGGGCAAGCGTGGCGCGCCCCAATCGCCGTGCACTGTGTGGATGTCGGAATGGCAGATGCTTGCGTAGAGCACGTCGAGCAAGACGTCGCGCGGCCCCAGCGCCCGGCGCTGGATGCGCAACGGTTCGATGCGCCCGCCGACGCTTCGCGCGCCATAGGCCCGAACCGAAAACGGACTTTGCCCCAGCGTCGATGCCGAAGCATCCGCCGCTTCCGCCCTGTTCGAGGACAGGACGCCCAACAAAGGCAGGGCGGCAAGCCCCGCGCCCGCGCTCTTCAGCATTTCCCGGCGACCCGGCTCGGCGGGCGCGGGGTTGTCATGCTTGCCGTCACAGTGATGACACATGTTCGATCTCCTATGCTTGTCGAAAGTCGACAGCGCGAAGTAGAGTCCCTGGAGTCAACTCCAAGTCAAGCGGTTTCAAACAATTTTTCGGGAAGGGCAAAAATGACCATGACGATCGCGGAAGCCGGCCAGAAATACGGCCTCACGGCGGATACCCTGCGCTATTACGAGCGCATCGGGCTGATTCCAAGGGTTGGCCGCGGCGCGGGGGGCATCCGCAATTACACGGAAAGCGATTGCAATTGGATCGAATTCATCAAATGCATGCGCGATGCGGGTGTCCAGGTGGAGGCGCTCACGAAATACGTCGCGCTTTTCCAGCAAGGCGACGCGACCACCAACGCGAGAAAGCAGATTCTCGTCGAACAGCGCGCCCAGATTGCCGCGCGCGCGGCCAACATGCAGAAAATGCTCGACCGGCTGGATGGCAAGATCGCGCGCTACGAAACGTGCATGATGCCTGTGGAGCAGGTATTGCGGAGAAAGTCGGCCTGAAGGCTCACGCCGCCCCGTCATGAAAAGTGCATCACCGGATGCCGGGGCCGGACAGCTATGCGGCGGATTCGATCGTGTAGGGCGTAAACCGGCTCTGGTTTTCGTCGATCAGGAGCGATGCGCCGAGGGCCGGGAAAGCGCGCTGGGCGCAGTTCTCGCGCGCGCAGAGTTTGCAGCCCGCGCCGATGGGCGTGAAGGCGCGCGTGTCCCTGAGATTCAGGTTTGCGCTGTAGATCAGGCGCTCGGCGTGGCGGATGTCGCACCCCAGGCCGATGGCGAAGGTCTTGGCGGGGGCGTCGTACCCGGCGTGCCCGTGCTGGACAGTGCGCGCGATCCACAGGTAGGCGCGGCCATCGGGCATGGTAGCCAGTTGGGTCAGGATGCGGTTCGGCTGGCCGAAGGCTTCGTAAATGTTCCAGAGCGGACAGGAGCCGCCGATGCGGGAAAAGTGGAAATCGGTGGCGGACTGGCGCTTGGAGATGTT
>JAIRMN010000151.1 GCA_031258715.1 Zoogloeaceae bacterium | reverse complement strand
GTGTGCACCCGCCCGCGCAGGCCGAAGAGGACGGCGATATTGACCGGCGCGGTATGCCCCATCATGCGGATGTAGCTGTTGGCGTTCAGTCCGTCGACGGCGTGGTGCGTAATCATGTGGCCGAAATCGGCGATGGCGGCCATCGCGCCCGCCGACGAACCGTAGGAAACCCCGGCGCGTCCGGAACGCAAAAGCGCTGAATCCTCCGCGAGTCCCGCGTCGGACAGGGCGAAATCCGTGGCGCGGCAGGCGAGGAGGGCGACCCGTCCCATGCTGCGCGTGGTTTTCCGGTTGTAGCGTTCCGCAGGCAGGGAAAACGCCGTCGCCGGAGCGGCCAGGCGGGTGTTCAAATCCCGGATATCCTGCCATTCCTCCATGAAGCGCACAGCGTTTTGCCCGGCGCGCAGACGCGCCCCGATTTCGTCCCAACGCGATCCTAATGGGCTGATGCCGCCCATGCCAGTGACGACGACCCTGCGGCTCACGACAGGCCTCCGTTTACCGCGATCACCTGCCGCGTGACATAGGCGGCTTCCTCGCGCATCAGGAAGGCCACCACGGCGGCGACTTCTTCCGGCCTGCCCGCGCGCTGGACGGGGACGAGCGGCAGGAGACGTTCCATGACTTCCGGCGCGACCATGTCGGTGTCGATCAAGCCCGGCGCGACGCAATTGACCGTGATGCGCCGACTGGCGAGTTCCAGCGCCAGCGCCTTGGTCGCGCCGATGATGCCCGCCTTGGCGGCGCTGTAATTGACTTGGCCGCGATTGCCCACCTGCCCGGAAAGCGAAGAAAGGGTCACGATGCGCCCCGGCTGTCGCGTCCGCGCCATCGGCATGATGAGAGGCTTCAATACATTGTAGAAACCGTCCAGGTTCACGGTGAGCACACGGTCCCATTCCTCGTCGGTCATGGCGGGAAAGGCGTTGTCGGCGGAGATTCCGGCGTTCAGCGCCACGCCGTAATAGATGCCGTTTGCCGCGATGTCCTCTTCCAGCGCCGTACGCGCCGCCTCACGGTCGGCAACGTCAAAGCAGAGGACGCGCGGGCGGGCGCCGTCTTTTGCCAATTCACCGGCCAGGGTTTCGAGGCGTTCGCGCTGGCGGCCATGGAGCACCGGCAAGAAGCCGTCTGCCGCCAACCGCCGGGCAATGGCTTCGCCGATGCCTTGCGAGGCGCCGGTAATCAACACGGGTTTTCGAGATGAAGCCTCGTCGTTCATTTTGTTGTCACGTAAGTTTGCAAATCTTTGGGCTGGAAGACCATCAGGGTCGCTTCGGCGGCGATGTCATCGGCGGGATGATAAATCACGCAGTCCATGACGCCGAGACCTTCGTCATTGCGCCAGTTTTCCCGCGCCTCCACTTCCAGGCGCGCGCCCACGGAAAAGCGCGTCACCTTGCTCGTGAATTTGCGCGCGGAAACCAGAAAGCCAATCCGGACGGGTTCGCCCGCGCCGCGCGACTGCCAACCGACCAGCGCGCCCACGGCCTGCGCCATGTATTCGACGCCCATATGGGCGGGGACGCCGTCATGGCGGCAGAAGGGACTGTCCAGACGAATGGTCGTGACGCAGCGGATGTATCCGGGTTTCGCCGCCAGCACGGCGTCCAGCAACACCATGCGTCCCCGATGCGGCAAATAGGCTTCCATCGGCAAATAGCGGCCGTCGGCGCTTACGCGCGCCTGGGAATCCGCGCGGGAATCCGGAAGGCTGTTCATTTGGCGTCCTCTTCCGGCGCGAACAACCGGTCGATGACCGGTCCCATCTTGACTTTCGTGCTCTCCCACTTCATCAGGGAAAGTCCGCCCTTGCCTTCGAGATGGTAGATTGCCGAGGCGACGCGACGGTTCTTCTGTGTGATCCACAATTCTGCGTGACTCAAATAAGGGCTGATGTCCCAGGAACGCAGCGCCGTATAGTCCAGGATGAATTCGCAATGCGTCGGCGGCTTGCCGGAAAACACCTCGCTGGTTACGCCGTGCCGGGAAAAGCCTTCTTCCAGCGCCTGGACGAAATCCGTGACCTGCACCCTGGGATTTTTCCTGATGCAGACATGGAGGAAAGGGAGATCGGGATCAATGGGCGAAACCGTCATCGTCGTACAGGCGGCCGTGGCGAAGAGGGCAATCGGCAGGAATCGGCGCATGAAAAGTTCCTTCATGAGTTTCAGTTTATCCGCCTCAGGATCAGCGCCGTGTTGCTGCCGCCGAAGGCGAATGAGGTCGATAGCGCGCAACGGGGCGTCCTGGCGGCGCGGCTGCCTGCGGCGACCAGATTCAGGGGCGGCAGTTCCGGGTCGGGCCGATGATCCCAGAGATGCGGCGGCAGACGCCGATCCGGATCGGCAAGCGTCAGCCAGCAGATGGCCGCTTCCAGCGCGCCCGCCGCGCCCAGGGCGTGGCCGGTCAGGGGCTTGGTCGAACTCATCGGCGCGTCCGGAAAGCATTCCGCCATGACTCGGCTTTCCATGGCGTCGTTTTGCCGCGTGGCCGTACCGTGCAGATTGACATAGTCGATGTCTTCGGCATGGATGCGCGCGACCTCCAGCGCCGCCGCTATTGCCCGGCGCGCGCCCGCGCCGGTCGGGTCGGGCGCGGAAATATGGTAACCATCGGAAGATTCGCCCCAGCCGGCGAGCGCAATCGGCGGCGCATCTTCTGGCGCGGCGCGCGTGAGCAGAAAAAGCACGGCGGCCTCGCCGATATTGATGCCATTGCGATTTTTCGAAAAAGGCAGGCAAGGGTTGGGCGCAACGGCGTCCAGCGCGGAAAATCCGGCGACGGTAAAGCGCGTCAGGGTATCGACGCCGCCCGCCAGCGCCAGATCGGCCAGCCCGGCGTTCAAAAGCCGCGCGCCGCTGGAAAGCGCCTTGGCGCTGGAGGTACAGGCGGTGGATACCGCGTAGGCCGGACCGGAAACGCCAAGATGCCCGGCCAGCATCCGGGCGGGCGAACCCAGTTCCTGCTGCGCATAATGGAAGGACTCTGGCCAAATGCCCGTGGCTTCCCGCGCGCGCGCCGCGTTTTCGGCCTCGAATATCCCGGAAGTGCTGGTGCCGATGACTACCGCGACGCGCTGGGGCGGGAGATTGGCGACGGCGCGGCGATAGTCGGCCTCGATGCGGGCAAACGCCGCCAGCAGGAGGGCGTTGTTGCGCGAACGCATTTCCTTGGGCAAAGAGCGCGTATCCGGCAGTGCGGCATCTACCCTGCCCAGATGGAGGCGGCGTTCGGGACTATAGTCTTCCGTCGCGCGCATTCCCGGAGACGTTCCGGAAAAAAGCGCCTCGCCAATGTCCGGCAGATGGTCGCCCAGGGCGCACAACACGCCCGGCGGACGCAGGTAAACCGGCTTGGGGAGGATGACTTTCCCGTTCTCAGAATTCATGCGAATCCACACTCAATTGATAGCCCAGGACATGGTGTTCGAATATCACCTGACCCTGCCAGGGGGTTCCGGTTCTGTAGCGAACGACGATCTGTGTCGCGCCATCCTGCGTAAACCGGCGTTGCCCCTCGCTTTCCGTGACCGCCCATCCTTCCGGCAGCGCCGTCCGCAAGGCTTCCAGCGGCGCGGCCATCATGAGGAGGTCATTGATGATGCGCGCGCCGGGGGGCGCCTGCGGCAAATGCCTCGTTTCATCCAGCGTCCGGCCATTGTATTCCAGCGTGGAGACCCGCATCCCGAAACTCATGAGCGCCAAGCGGAGCTTGCCTTCGGAAATTTCCAGCGCCGCCTCCAGGCTGCGCTCTCCATCCGGCCAGCGCATGACGAGCCGCTGTTCCAGCGTGCGTTCACCCAGGGTTTCCGGCGCGACGGACAAAAGCGTGCCGGTGGCCGCGCCGCTTCCCGGAAAAGCGCAAGCGCCCAAAAAGGCCGCGCACGACAGGACAAACGACAAGACGAAGCCCAAGCGCGCAAAAGCCGTCGACATGCTTTTCTTCATGTCCCGCCCGTCAATCGGCGGTGAGCGCGCATGCCGTCTCCAACGAAGCGAGACGCCGCTCTGCCCTGGCAACGAAGGGATTTTCCTTGTCCCAGGCGTAACCGGCCAGCACGGCGGAAATCATGCGTTCGATTTCCGGCTGCTTGCCGGGATGGAAAATGATGTTCTGCAAGCGGCGGTCATACCAGGCATTCACAAAGGCGCGAAAGGTATCGACGCCCGTCATCAGGGGCTGGGCGTATTCTTCTGCCCAATCGACCGGCTCGCCCGAAAGTTGCCGCAAAAGCGCCTTGACCGCCAGATCCGCCGACTTGAAGGCAATGGTGACGCCGGAAGAAAACACCGGATCGAGAAATTCGGTAGCATTGCCCAGGAGCGCGAAATGGCGTCCGTAGAGCGCCTTGACGTTGGCCGAATATCCGGTAATGTGCCGCGCGGGCGTATCCCACCGGGCGTCTTCTAGGAGTTTCGCCAGATTGGGCGCTTCCATCACCCAGGCGCGCAGTTGCTCCATGTCCGCGCGAGCGTCGAACTGCTCGCGGCGCCCCACCACGCCGAGGGAGGAACGGCCATTGGAAAAGGGTATCAGCCAGTACCAGACATCGCGTTTTTGCGGATGCACGGAAATCAGGATTTTTTCGCGGTCGAAGTTTGCGTCTTGCGCGATGCGGTCTTCGATGTGGGTAAAAATCGCGTGGCGCACCGGCAGTTCCGAAGGCGTTTCCAGATCGAGCAGGCGCGGCAGTACGCGGCCATAACCGCTGGCGTCGAGCAGAAAATCGCCGGTGAGCGTGTAGGCCTCGCCATCCTGGGGACGAATGGAGAGCACGGGTTTTTCGCCCGAAACGTCCGCCTGGACGACTTCATGCCGATAGCGAATGTCCGCCCCCATGCGGACGGCGGCGTCGGCCAGCGTCTTGTCGAAAGGCCCGCGCTGTACCTGATAGGTCGTGCCCCAGCCGGGCGTGAATTTTTCACGGAAATCGAATTCCGCGTGTTTTTGGTCGCAGGCAAAAGCCGCGCCGTTCTTGAACTGGAATCCGGCCTCGACCACGTCCTGCAACATGCCCGCCGCCTCGATGTATGCCATGCTCTGCGGCAAGAGGCTCTCGCCGATGCAAAAACGCGGGAAAACCTCCTTTTCGATCAGCGTGACCGCCCGCCCCGCCCGCCGTAACAATCCCGCCGCCACCGCGCCGGATGGCCCCGCGCCGATGATGATGACCTCGCTTTTATCCTGCCGCATGACGCTTTCTCTCCCCCCGTATGAAATGATTTTATGGATGGTAAAGCCTCATGATTCTAACGGGTTTTGCGAGCGCGTCACAGCCAGCTTTTTCGCCAATGGCGGACGACATCCAGCATTCGGTTGGCAAAGCCCCACTCGTTGTCGAACCAGACGAGGAGATTGACCAGCCGGGGGCCGATGTTGCGCGTCTGGCTGCCGTCGATGATGGCGGAATGCGGCGCGTGGTTGAAATCGATGGAGGCGTGGGCTTCTTCCGTGTAGGCCAGGCGGTCTTGCGAGTCCGGGCGGGCGGCGAGCTGGATGAACAAGTCATTGACGCGGCTTGCCGTCACATCTCGCGGGAACGCCAGGAGCATGTCGACGGCGGAAACGTTGGCGGTTGGCACACGGATGGCCTTGGCGACCACCTTGCCCGCCAGTTGCGGCAACAGACGCTCGACGCCGCGCGCAAGCCCCGTGGCGACCGGAATGATGGACTGCATGGCGGAGCGAGTGCGGCGCAAATCGGTGTGGTGGTAGCCATCGATCAGAGGCTGGTCGTTCATCACCGAATGCAGCGTCGTGAGCGCCGCCTGTTCCAGCCCAAGTTCGCGCGCCAGCAGATCGAGGACGGGAACTACGGCGTTGGTGGTGCAGGAAGCGTTGGAGACGATGCGTTGTTCGCCGGTGAGTTCGTGCTGGTTCACGCCATGAACGATGGTCGCGTCGACGTCGTCGGCGCTGTTGGCCGGGTTGGAAAGCAGGACGCGCGGCGCGCCCGCGTCGAAAAAACGCGAAATGGCGGCGCGTTCACCGTATTGGCCGGAGCATTCGACCAGAAGATCGAGTTTTTGCGCGCGCCAATCCACCCCTTCCGGCAAGGTGGCGTGACTGACGGCGATGTCGCGCCCCCCGACACGGATCCCCCGCTCTCCGCGTTCCACTGAAGAAACGAAACGTCCATGCGTGGAATCGAAGCGGGTGAGATAGAGGATGCTTTCCAAGTCTGCCGGTTCGTTGATGGCGACGATCCGCAATTCGTCTTCCAGCCTTGCTTCATACAGGGCGCGCAGAAAGGAGCGGCCAATGCGCCCATAACCGTTGATGGCGAGGCGCAGGGGCGGCGAACCGTTATCGGGCATGGCAGCTCATGATAAATTCATCGGAGGCATTTCGTCTGGCGGAAAAAGCGGGCATTCTACGCCTTCCGGCTGACGAAGCGCGCCAGTTCATCGCGCAGGGTATTGGCCATGCCGCTCAACCGGGCGGAGACTTCGACGATTTTTTCGATGGCGCGCGCGCTCTGTTCGGTCTGTTCGCCGATATGTTCCACGTCGTCCAACACCGCCTGGGTTCGGGAAAGCGCCGTCCGCGCGTCCCGCGAGACGGCGGATGCGGAATCCCTTGCCCTGTTCATGGCGCTGACGCTGGCGTCGATCAGGCGTTCGGCTTCGCCCGCCTCGTCCAGCATGGTCGAAAATTCCTCAGCGCTGGTATGGGTGGCAGCGGCGGCGTCGGTTATGGATTGCACGATCGCGGCGATGCGGCCACGGGTCTGTTCCAGGTTTTTTCGCGTGTGTTCGGCGAGCTTCTTGACTTCATCGGCCACCACCGCGAATCCCCGGCCATATTCCCCGGCGCGCGCGGCCTCGATGGCGGAATTCAGCGCCAGGAGGTTGGTCTGTTCGGCAATCTCGCCGATGACGGTGAGCACGTCCTTGATTCGATCGGCTTCGCCGGAAAGCTGCGTCAGATGCGCGGAAAGCGCCTGTTGCGTCGCCGAAGTGTCCTTCACGCTGCGCGTCAAGCGCGCAAGCTGGGCGCGCGATTGCTCCAGGCCGCCCGCCGCCGTATCCACCACGCCGACCGCGCCGGAAAGCTGGCCGTCCATGTCGCTCAACAGTCCCTTGGCCGCGTTGCCGCCCGCGACCACATCGCGGATGACCTGCTCATTCGATTGCGTGGCGCTGGAAATGGATTTGCTGGCGGCATCCAGTTGCGCGGAAACCTGGGCAGTGTTCGTCGCGTTGTCGCTGGCGCTGGCGATGAGTTTTTGCACTTCGTCCAGGAGATCGTTGAAGTCGCCGAGTAGTATGCCAATTTCATCATCGCTGGATTCGGCGCGCAAGGTGAGATCGCGTTTCCGCGCGATGCCGCGCACCAGTATCTGCGCCCTGCCGACGGGGACCAGCAGCCGGACGATGGCGTAATAGCTGACCACGCCGGAAAGCATGAAAACCGTGAAGCCGATCAGGATGGAAACCCACAGGGTATGGCGCAGCGCGGTCTGGATGTCGGCCAGCGACAAATCCGCGCCCGCGACATAGCGCGTTCCGGCGGGCGTGACGCGGGGAATGAAGACGCTGCGATGCTGTCCCCACTCGTCTGCGTATTCGGCGAATTGCATGCCGTCTTCGGAGAAGGCTTTGACGAGGGCCTCGTCCGGGTCTTCATAGAGATAGAGCGCCCGCTCTTCAAAGACGCCCGTATCGATTTCCTCGTCTTCCGCCGCGTCCAGCACGAAGCGGTAGCCTTCTTTCGAGTCCACCAGGGTATAGACAAATTCGATCCCGGAATCCCGCGCGTAGCGGTGGAGGCGTCTGCCGTAATCCTCGAACAGTTCCTGCGACAACTCGCCCGCCGCCGCCCGGTCATGGAGTTCCGGCGGCGCGAACACATGCGCCATGCTGGCCGCGGACACCAGCTTCGCATCCAGCGTCCGCATGATCTCGTCCTTGCGAACATCATAGGCATGGAGGGTGTAAGCGCCAACAGTAAAGGCGTTCAACAGCAATACCGTCACCAACATGCGACCACGGATGGAATGCCAGAAACGCATATCTCCCCTCTATTGTCATTTCATGCGCTAACGTACCATCAGTTTCGGAAAATTGCCATAGACAGGAACCAGGGGACAGAAAGCCCGCGCCACACCTCATCATTCTCCGGCGCGTAGCGGGGCGACGATCGGGATGCGGTTCATTTTCCGGAACGTCGAAGCCACCTGAAAGCCCGTCTGGATGGCTTCGCTGCGCTCGCTTTTGACGGGCCGCTCCCCGTTGCGGCGCAGCCGCTCCGTCCCTGTCGGCGCGGCCTGTTCCCGTCATTGCGATCCCGGAATATCCAATGCTGGTAACGGTTCTGTTTCCTGTCTCCGGAAGCGCGGGCGCCGTTTTACTTCGCCGCAATCCAGGCTCGCGCCGTATCCAGCATTCGGCAGGAGTAGCCCCATTCATTGTCGTACCACGCCAGCACCTTGACGAGCGTCTCGCCGTTTTCGTCCGTCAGCACGCGGGTCTGGGTGGCGTCGAAGGTGGAAGAAACCGTCGTGTGGTTGAAATCGGAAGAGACGAGCGGTTCGTCATTCACCGCCAGGATGCCTTTCAGGGGGCCTTTGGCGGCGGCGGTGAGAAGCGCGTTGATTTCTTCCTTCGTCGTGGCGCGTTCCGGCGTGAAGGTCAAATCCACCAGCGAGACGTTCAAGGTCGGCACCCTGAGCGAAAAGCCGTCGAAGCGTCCCTTCAATTGCGGCAGCACGAGACCCACGGCCTTGGCCGCGCCGGTCTTGGTCGGAATGATGTTGGCGGCGGCAGCCCGCGCCCGGCGCAGGTCCTTGTGGCGCACATCGACCGTGACCTGGTCGTTGGTGTAGGCGTGGATCGTGGTCATCAGCCCCTGCCGGATGCCGACGAATTCAAAAAGCACCTTGGCGACGGGCGCGAGGCAGTTGGTCGTGCAGGAAGCGTTGGAGACGACCGTCATGGTCGAGGCGAGCGCGCCTTCGTTTACGCCATAGACCACGGTGGCATCCACGTCATCGCCGCCGGGCGCGGAAATGAGCACCTTCTTCGCGCCCTGCGCCAGCAGATCTTGCGCCTTTTCCTTGCTGGCGTAGGCGCCCGTGCATTCAAGCAGCAGGTCGACGCCGTGTTTCGTCCAGTCGATGTCCCGGGGATTTTTGGTGGAATAGAAAGGAATCTTCCTGCCATCGACGATCAGGAGATCGTCGCCTTCGGTTTCGACCGGAGCGCCGAAACGTCCGTGCGTGGTGTCGTACCTGAGTAGGTGGGCATTCGCGGCGAGTCCGCCGGAGCCGTTGATGGCGACGACATCGAATTCGTCTTGCAGCCCTTGCTCGTGGATGGCGCGGAAAGTACAGCGGCCAATGCGTCCGAAACCGTTGATGGCGACCTTGATGGGCATGGATTTCTCCTGTGAGGATAGCCGCCTGGGTGCTCGCGGCGGATGAAAGGCCGCGATTTTACCGCATTCCATCCGGTGGGCGGTGGGTGCAATCAAGGCTCTCCCTTTTCAACCTTACAGAGACCTTCAATAGCAGTTCCATTGTCGGTTTGCGCGCATGGTTCGGAGGGTGAGGATGGCTTGGGCGTTGCCGGGTTTCCAC
>JAIRMN010000141.1 GCA_031258715.1 Zoogloeaceae bacterium | reverse complement strand
CGAATCCGCGCCACACCCACGCGCCCAGAAGCGCCAGCGCACCCAGTTGCAGGAGCAAGGCGCCGCCGTAACCCAGGTAGGCAGCCAGCCAGGGCGTCGGCGCCTCCGCCACGGTGAGGCTATAGAGGCCGTTCCAGCTTTTGAAGCCGAGAACGAAACCGCCTCCCGCACCGATCAGGGCAAAGGGCGAGCGCGGCGCGCCTTCCGCCAGATGATAAAAATGCGCGCTGATGCACGATCCGGAAATCACCATGCCCCATCCAAACGCAAACCCCGCCGCGACCAGGACCCAGCTGACCGGGCCGATGTGCATGTCCGGCGGCAGGATGCCCGGTGTCGGTTCGGGCATCCACGCGCCGAGGACGACGGTGTAGCCGACAAGCCCGACCGCGATGGCGAGGAGGATCGCCAAAACGCCGCGCGGATCGTCCTCTTCCAGCCAGTCGCGGATATGGCAATAAAAACAGAAGCGGCTGCGCTGCATGGCGACCCCCAGCACCGCGCCGCAAGCCAGCGCAAACGCCGGAACCCGTCCGCCCGGCGCGGCGTGCGTCCACACGCCCAGAATCCCCAGGGAGAAGAGCAAAAGAAACGCGGCGGCCTTTTGGGCGCGCATGGTCAGGCGCGATGACCCGCGATGACGGTTGGAGCCGCGAGGATCACAGCGTCCAGCCTATGTCGCCCTTGGTTTTTTCATGGTAATACCATACGTTGGTGCGTATGGCGACAAAGAAGCCGAAAAGAATACCCGTCGCACGCGAGATAATGTCGGCGAGTATTCCCGGGGCAACGCTACTGAGCAGCATAAATGCCACGCTCAATCCGAGGACGGCGGCGAGCACCAGAACGGCCTGCCGCCAAAGCCCCAGAATGAAAAGATAGATGAAGCTGAAAAAGAACGCCCACAGATTGGCATTGACCTTTATCCTGTCCGCAAATCCCAGATTCTTGAAGGCGGCCTTGAACTCGTCCGATGCGTTCATTAGAGTGCGCGTTCCGTAACGATCGTAAAAATCAAAGCGAAATTTCCATGTCGCGCTGAGATCAGGGTCATTTCGCCAATCGGCGACTGGTTTCGATTCGTCTGTCATTATAATCCCCTTTGCTGTACTGCACCGTTGATTGAAAAACCGCCTGGCCTTGAAATTCAGCGGATGCCGCGGGCGTCCGCTGAAATGACCTGCCAGGCCGTAACGTGACAATCCGTACCGCTTTGTGGATTGCCCATCACGTTCGATCATACTGGAGAAACGGAAAAAATGGGGGGGCGATTCCACGAACCGCCCTCCCCGCGCCATCATCAGGATTCATTTCGCCGCCCAGATGGTGCCGCTGGGATTGTCGATGGGGACGCCGACGCTGTTGCCGTATTCCGTCCAGGAGCCGTCGTAGTTTTTCGCCGGATACCCCAGTATCTTGCTCAGGGCGAACCAGGTATGGCTGGAGCGTTCGCCGATGCGGCAATAGGCGATGACGGGTCTTGAGCCGTCGATGCCGACCGCGGCGTAGAGTTGTTGCAGTTCCGCTTTCGACTTGAAGGCGCCATCCTTGTTGACCGCCTGTCCCCAGGGAACATTCACCGCGCCCGGCACGTGTCCCGCGCGGATCGAGAGTTCCTGGATTCCCGGCGGCGCGAAGACCTTGCCCGAGTATTCGTCGGGCGAGCGGATGTCGAGGAGCCGGGTATCCGTCCGGCCTTCCGCCGCCGCCAGGGTGTCCGCGAGGCGCGCGCGCGTGGCGAAATCGACCTTCGTGACCCGGTAGTTCGTCCTCGCGTATTCGGGCGCGCGGTTATCCTGCGGGCGATTTTCGGCCTCCCACTTGACGCGGCCGCCGTCGAGCAGCTTGACGTTCTTCACGCCGTAGATATCGAAGACCCAGACCCCCCAGGCGGCGAACCAGTTGTTGGTGTCGCCGTAGAGGACAACGATCTTGTCATCGTCCACGCCCGCCCTGGAGAGCAGTTTTTCAAAATCCGCCTTGCCGACGATGTCCCGGCACACCTTGTCGTTCAGGTCGGAATGCCAGGAAAGATTCACCGCGCCCGGCACATGGCCGCGCTCATAGACGCCGGGATTGACGCTGACCTCGATCACCCGGACGTTCGGCTCGCGCAGATGCTTTGCCAGCCACTCGGTGGATACCAGCGGCCCTTCGGGAATCGCGGCGGCCGCCCAGACGACGCCGGAAAAAAGGACGCCCAGCCCCGCGAACGCGCCCTGCGCCAGAACGCGCCCAATGCCCACGGGCGCAACAGAAAAAAGCGTTTCATTTCACTTCCTCCAAAGATAAGAACAGGCGGAAACGAACGTAACAGCCTCATAACCCCTTGGGAAATACGAAATTCTTTTTTGGATATAGACGATCCCCGCATCAGGATATGCGCGGATCGCGAGGTGGGCGGGCGCGTCCGGGCGCGGGAAACGCCGATCGAGACCGCCCGGTCAAGGCTCTGAATTTACAGGAGGAAAATCGCGCCAAACGCCGAAGGCGGCGAGGAAGGCCGTCACCGCAGTTTGCACCCAATGATCCATCTGGGCGGCGGAGGGTTGCGTGTCCGGGTGGGTCAGGCATTCCAGTTGCGCCTCGCCGCGCAACATGCTGAGAAAGAGCGCCGCCGCCGCGCCCGCGCCAATCGACTGAATGTCGATCTCCTTGTTGCGCGCGGCATCCGTCAGGCAGGCGGCCACCTTTTCGCACACCACACTGGGGCCTGCCCGATAGAACCGGCGTCCCAATTCCGGGAAGCGGGGCGCTTCCGCGATAACGAGGCGAAAGAGCGCCATCAGGGTAGGCGAAAGGACGATCCGCAGATAGGTTGCGCCCAGATCGGCGAGGGTGCTGGCGATGCCGCTGGAAGACATCTGGATGGCCTCGAACGCCTGGGTCATCACCGCGCATTCCCGCTCGACGACGGCGATGAACAGGGCTTCCTTGCAGTGAAAGCAGGCATACATCGTCGCCTTCGAGATGCCTGCCTCGCGCTGGATCATGTCGGTGGTGGCGGCGCTGAACCCGTGTTCCAGGAACACCCTGGTCGCCGCGCTCAACACGGCAAGCTCCTTGTCATTTCGCTCCCCGGCGGCGGGCATGGTCGCTCCCAACTGAAAAAGATATTGATGACTATACCGAACGATCTGTGCCGCGGCAAAAATGATCCGGGCCGCGGACGTTTCATCTTGCCCGATCAGGGCGCGATCGGAAAAAGGCGGATTTCCACGGGGGAGGGTTTTTTGTCATTGCCCGGCATGAACCCGATCGTTCCCTGTTCGGGATTCCAGTCGAAGGGTTGCCCGGTGTAGGGGTTGAAGGTTTCTGGCCCCAGGCGAGCAAGGATTTTGTCCGGGGTTTCCGTTTTTGGCGCGCTTTTGGCCGCCCGCGCGAATTCCAGCCGCGCGCGCAGGAGGCGGATTTGGGCATCCGCATCATGAAGCCTGAGCAGGTAGTCGATGTAATTCGGCTGCGCGAGGGCCGCTAAAACTTCGCCCACGTAATTCTTCAAATGCCGACAGAAGAAATAATCCTTCGGTATTGTGCAGACGCGCGAACGGACTTCGCTTTCCCACCAGTCTTCTTTTTGCATGTCGCGCAATTGCGCGGGCGTCGCGGCATCGATGAGCGCCTTTTCGGTCGCCCAGAATTCACTTCCCAGATTCACGGTCATGTTTTCCTTGAACGAGAACACGCTGAACAGTTGGAATGCCTCCTTGACACCCGGATTCATCTTGGCATCCATGCCGTCCACAATGCGAAACAGACCCTGCGTTATGAAAACATGTTCGCGCCAGTGGGCGTTCATGAAGGTCTCCTTGGGCGAATCCAGCGGCGTGAGCAAGGCGCGTATCCTGTCCGTTCGTCCATGCAGCTTTTCCTGCCCCGCCAGAAGCGCCAGCAGATTGGCGTGTTGCCGGATTTGCGCGACAGCCATCATCGCGTCGATAAAACCGATTTCCCTGGAAGCGAGGATGCCGCGGTAAAATTTCAAGTCTTTTTCGATGAATGCCAGCCCTTCCTGGACATTGCCGTTTTGAATGTCCAGAACCGCCCCGGCGGAAAGGAGCCTGGAAAGATTCCGAATTCCGCGATACGGCGGAGAAAATTCCATCGACCCCGTAATGGCGTTCGAAAATTCCGGCATGGTCTGGATGTGCCGGTAACGCGCGATGAGCGTATCGTTTTCTTCCAGCAGTTTTTGGATGTTCGGCGCGTCCGCCCGGATTTCCTCCAGACAGTTTTCGCTGATTTCCTGCGCACAGGGATGGGCATATTGGTCAACACTGAATGCCAGCCCTTGCGGGTTCCGCATTCTTTCTTCCTCGGGAACATTCAGCCCGAAACGCTGAAAATTCTGGTTGGCGCGGCGGATGTTCTCCTCGCCCGCCTGGAGGAAGTCGCGCTCTGCCGACGCTTCCAACCCCGCGATGCTGACAAAGGCGTTCTCTGCCGGCGGCACGGGCGGCGGCTGGTAGCGAAGCGCCTTCTCCGCCATTGGCAGCAAGGGTTCGTCATACAGGAAAACGACCAGCGCCGTCAGCGCAGCGAGAAAAAGCGCCAGGGACAATGACAGGATGCAGACGGTTTTCTTTTTCACCAAAAACTAACTCCGGTTTGAAATCCCGCCCTTCAGGGCGGCGCGAAGGTTGAGACCCCTTACTTACGGCCGGGGTTTCGACTGTAGCCA